>CAZXXL010000236.1:0-4341 GCA_964644635.1 uncultured Thermoanaerobaculia bacterium
ACTTCGTCGTCGTCGCGACTCGCCTGGACGCCGTTGAGGACATTCTGGCCCGCACCACCGCGAGCGAGCTAGACGTGCCCTGAGAACCCGACCGGAATCGGTCCCGGAGCGTCTTCGCAGGGTCGCGAGAGTTCGCTGTACAATGCCCCCCATGGCCTTCCGCCTTATCGTCAGCCAGCGAGGTGCGGTGCTCCGTTTCCCTCTCAAGGAGGGAGGGAACCTAGTGGGCTCCCTTGCCGACAGCGACATCACGCTGACCCACTCCAGCGTTTCCCGGCGCCACGCCATCGTCTGGGTGGACGGCGACAAGGTTCAAGTCGAGGACTTGAGGTCTCGGAACGGCACACGCATCGGCAGCCAGCGCACCGAAAAGGGACCCCTGGCGGTGGGGTGCTCTGTCCTGTTCGGAGCGGTGGAAGCCTTCCTCGAGGAGGTCCCTGCCGGAGACCTCGAGGCTGCGGTTGTGCTCGACTGCGAGGCGGTGACGCCCGACCTGGCAGAGAATGACTCCCGTTCCGGCACAACCGTCGCCACGGGCCTCACCGATGCGTTCGCCCTCCGCGCCCTTCCCGACCTGGCCGGACGTCTGGCCTCCGGAGCGCGGCCGGTTGAGATGGCCCAGCGTACCGGGGAGGCCCTCTTTTCGACCCTACCCTGTCTCGAGGTCTCCGTCGCCACGGAGGGTAAGGGGTCGGCTGGGATTCTCTTCGCGGCAGAGCGAGAGGAACACGCCACGGACAGCGCATCCGAAGAGACCGCCACCGGAGGCTGCTACACCGTGAGAGTGCGCTTCCCCTCGGGTCGCATTGCAACGGCCTATCGGCCTCTGGTGGCGGCCGCCGCCGCGCTCGTCGCCGCCGCCGACCGGCCCAGGCGCAAGGAACCCGACGGATCGGTGAGGCGCACCTCGCCGCCACCCCCACCGGCGCCCCCAACGGTATCGCCGCGCGTACGCGAGATCTACGAAGCCGCCGCCAGGGTGGCCCGCGGCGATATCAGCGTTCTCATCCTTGGCGAGTCGGGGACCGGCAAGGAGGTGCTCGCCCGCTACCTGCACGCCGCCTCGGCGGTCAGCGCCGGTCCGTTCCTGTGCCTGAACTGCGCCGCGCTGCCGCGCGACCTCCTCGAGTCCGAGCTGTTTGGCGTCGAAAAGGGCGTCGCCACCGGCGTCGACCCGCGCCCCGGCAAGTTCGAGCTGGCCGACGGCGGCACCCTGTTCCTGGACGAGATCGGCGACATGGCCCTGGAGACACAGTCGCGGATCCTGCGCGTGCTGCAATCCGGCGAGGTGTACCGGCTCGGCGACCGCGAGGCGCGACGGATTCAGATTCGGATCATCGCCGCCACCAACCGCGACATCGCTGGGATGGTTGCCGACGGCGCCTTTCGCTCGGACCTCTACCACCGAATCGCCGGATGGGTGGTCAAGCTCCCACCGTTGCGCGAGCGGGTTGAGGACATCCCGAACCTGGCAGCTTTCTTCCTGACCAGAGAGGCCCAGCGCGCAGGCATCACCGTCCGCGGAATCTCTCGCCAAGCACTCGACGCACTGATGGCGCACGGTTGGCCCGGCAACATCCGCGAGCTGGAGACGGAGATGGCGCGCGCTGTGCTGTTCCTCGAGAACGGCGAGCTGCTGGACTCGGTCCGGCTGGCCGCAACCGTGCTCGAATCGAGCGCCGGCGGCAGCGCGGACGGGAGTCTCGCCAAGATCCTGGAGCACGCCGAGCGCACCGCCTTTCAGCGGGCGCTTTCGACCGCCGGCGGCATCGCTGCAGCCGCGAAGCGCCTGGGCATCAGCCGGGCCACCCTCTACCGGCGGATGAAAGCGCTCGGGATCGGTCGCTGACTCTCCGGGAAGACCCGCGGCCGGCCGTTTGCGGGTGCGCGGGGCCCCTGCAACGACCGGCCGGACGGATGGAGAGTACCGAGGCTACAGCCCCGGCGTGTACACGGCGTCGCCCGTCTTCTGATCCACCACCGTGGCGTACGCCAGGAAGGTGCCGTTGGTACCGGTCTGCGTGACCGAGACGAATCCGCCCGAGGCGCTGTTGACCCCCATGCTCGTGACCGAGACCTGCTTCTGCTCGTACGGCTTCAGGCTCCAGACCTGCGACGCGAGCTGGCTGCCGCCAGCACCGGAGATGGCCACCGTCACGTCGACCTGCACGCCCGAGGTGTTGACGACGCCCACGTTCGTGCGGTAGTCGGCCCCCTGGTAGACGCCAGGGATGAGGACGTCGGCTTTGCTCCCTGCGCCCACCGCCGGCACCCCCTGGCCGTAACCGCCAGGCCCCTGGTCGTTGGGGGTGAAGGTGTACGTGGTGGCCCCCACGAGCACCGCGGGCAGACCGGTCCCCTGCGCCGTGGCCTCGATGTACATGCCGCCGGACTTGCCGGCGCCGCCCAGCTTGGCGACCATGTCCTCAACCTCCAGGTAACCCCCGGCGGGCACGGTACCGAGGTCGGTGAGGCTGCCCAGCGCGGCGGTGTTGTCCTGCCCCTGGCCCAGGAACGCTGCCTTGATCGTGACCGGTACGGAGACGTTGCTCGCGAACCACCCGGTGGTCGTCCAGAACGTCCCGTTGAAGCCGTGCGCCGATGCCGACGCCGGAACGAACAGCATCTGCTTGGCCTCGGCGCTTCCCCGGCCCGGCGCGCTGGCGGATGCGGTGTCGCCCGTGAAAATGTGGCTCGTGTATACCGCGTCGCCGGTCTTCTGGTCGACGACGGTGACGTACGCCTGGAACGAGCCGGTGGTACCCGACTGGGTAACCGTCACGAAACCGCCCGACAGGCTGGTCACGCCCATGCTCTTGAGCGACACTTGCTTCTGCTCGTACGGCTTGAGGTCCCACACTTGGGAGGCCACCTCAGTACCCGTCGAATCATGGACCTCGACGTGGACGCCTGTCTCCTGGCCCGCCGTGTTCATGGCGCCGATGTTGGTCCGGTAGTCGGAACCCTGGTAGACGCCAGGAATGAGGGTTCTAGCGTACGTCCCGGCACCGATTCCAACCGCCGGTACCCCCTGGCCGTACCCGCCGGGCCCCTTGTCGTTGGGAGTGAAGGTGTACGTGGTCGCGCGCACCAGATCCACGGGCAGCCCGTTCCCTTGGGCCGTCGCCTCGATGTAGATCCCGCCTGTTTTCCCGGCGCCGCCCAGCTTGGCGACCATATCCTCGACCTCCAGGTACCCTCCGGCGGGTACCGTCCCAAGGTCGGTGAGGCTCCCCAGCGCCGCGCTGTTGTCCTGCCCCTGGCGCAGGAACGCCGCCTTGATCTCCACCGGTGCCGAGACGTTGCTGGCGAACCACCCCGTGGTGGTCCAGAACGTCCCGTTGAACCCGTGCGCCGACGCCGACGCCGGAACGAACAGGACCTGCTTGGCGCCCGATGCGCCCTGCTCGGCGAACGTAATGTCGTCGAAGTACGCCACCGCCGGCTCGGTCCGGCTCGGGTCGTCGACTGTGTAGATGAGTGCCTTGACGCGCGCCTTCACCGCGCCTTCCGGGGGCGTGAGGTCCTTGGAGACCGTCAGCCACGTTCCCTTTTCGATCGGCCAGAGTCCGGCGTATTCAAAATCAAACTGGCCGCCCAGCGAGTTGTACCAGCCCACAAAGTAATCCACCGTCACACCGTCATTTGCCGGCGTGTCCGGGATGAACGCCGCGCCGGTGAGCGTGTACGTGACTCCCGGCGTCACCTGCACGTCCTGGTACGCTCCCATGCCTCCACCCGTCCAGTCGGGCTGGTGCAACTCCATGGACCCCGGGCCGGAGCCGCCGGAGAGGGTATTCCCCGCATCGGCGCGAAACAGCACCTGGATGTTGGCGTTCTGCGCCGTCCACCCACTCGCATCGTGATCGAATGTCCCGTTGACGATCAGGTTTTGGGCGCCCGCCGGCGCCGCCACGACGATCAGCGCCGCTGCCACCAACAGCCCCGGGGCGCTCCGACGCCGACGCCTGCTCCACCATCTTGCATTCCACGGTCCGTTCATTGTCCCCCCTTTTGTGCTCGGGTTCTCCGCCCGGTCCCCGACCCGGCGTGTTGCCGGGAAGGAGAGCAATATTCGTGCCACATCGGCGACGGTTGTCAGGGCTCCGCGTCTGCACCCGGTCGCAGGAATGTGACACCAGCCGTGTCACAACTGAGCCAGAGACGTGTGCTTCGGCGACCGCGCCCGCTCCAGTCCCAGGTCCGAAGCCGTCGGGCCGAACACGAGTGTGCTCACTCCCACCGTGCCTGGCTGATCACCGTAACGCCATGCCCGCCACCGGGGAGGTCACGGATAGGAATTTCCTTTTGGACACCACCCGGTCCTCCCTCCGCCAGTGA
>CAZXXL010000237.1:0-4248 GCA_964644635.1 uncultured Thermoanaerobaculia bacterium
TTTTTTTGTGTTTTTGTTTTTTTTTTTTTTTTTCAAGCAGAAGACGGCATACGAGCTTCCTGCCTGTCTCGTGGGCTCGGAGAGGTGTAAAAGAGACAGGTGGAGAGGGCCTGGAGCGAGACGATGCCGCCGCTTCCGGCGCCGCCGGCACCCCAGCTCCCGCCGGCGCCCCCCGTCCCGCGGGAGACGTACCACGACGGGGCCGGGACCTCGCCCAGCGGCTCGAGCTGGGAGAGGAGGGAGCGGTCGAGACCCATGGCCGTGGCGTAGGGCAGCAGCTCGTCGAGACGGTCCCGGGCCTCCTGGAGGTCGCCCAGCGCCTGGAGGTGCTTGAGGTACCGTCCGAAGGCCCGAACCTTCTCGTAGACGGCGGCCCCCTCCGGCGTCCGGCAGGGCATGAACGGGGCGAAGAGGAAGCCGACGAAGGTGACGACGCCGGCGGCGACGAGCGGGGCGATCGCGGAGCGGAGGCCGAGGAGCGCTCCCGGGTTGAGGCCGACACCCCAGAGGACGAGGAACACCTCGGCGGCGAGCAGCGGGACACTCCACGGCCGGTTGCCGGGACGGAACAACTTCCCGCGCCCGACGAGGAGGGTCAGAGCCAGCGCGATGAGCCCGCTGGCGGCGAACGCCAGGCCGGGACCGGTGGGCACGGCGGGGACCGAGGCGAGGGCGAAGGCGGCGCCCCAGAGCAGGCTGACCGCGATCTGGCGGCCGCGGGCCGCGTCCGGTGAACGGGCGTACCACCCGGCCTTCACGAGGGCCTCGCTGACCTGCTTGTGGAACTTGGGAATCGTGGTGTAGAACTTGTTCTTCAGCTCCGCCACTTCGACGCTGCTGCCGGGGCCGTGCAGCGTCAACCCGTCGAGGATGGTCCTCTCCCAGGGTTCGAGCGGCCCCCCCTCGGCGACCCGGCTGATGGTCACCTTGGGCCGGTCGAAGATCCCGAACACCTTCTCGGGAACCTCCTCGATGATGAGGATCCCGCGGCGGGCCAGGTCGAGAATCGTCCCCATGATCTCGGGGAGGCCGACCACCGCGTCCAGGCCGCCGGCCAGCGCCGGGTCCACTCCCTCGGGGGGACGGGTGAGGTACTTGATGGAGAAGGGGGCGTCCGGGTCGTGGCCGTGGCGGACGAAGCGCACGGTGTGAATGGTCAGCCCGGCGAGAAGGATGGCGAGGGCGAGCCACCAGACGCCGACGCGGTTGCCCCACTGCCTGCGGTGAAAGCGGCGCGCCACGATCCCGGTCGGGAAGGACACCGTGAGCTGCATGGCGTCGCCCGGCCGCAGGTTCCGGGCGACGGCGTGGATGACGCCGTCGGGGCCGACGGTGACCCGGCTCGAGGTGCTGAACGTGGCGAGGTTGGCGCGGACCCGCCCGGGGTCGATGCCGGGCGGCAGGCGCAGCGATGCCTCGGCCACGCCGATGGAGCTGGGGCGGTCGGGGAAGACGCAGTTCCAGCGCAGCATGTCGAAGCGCTTCCCGTAGCGCACCACGCCCCGGGCCGTGTAGGAGAACGTGAAGCCCACGTGGGCGTCGCGGTACGGCGGATCGCTCGGGCTGCGGGAGCGCCACTTGACGACGACGGCGTTGCCGAAGGAACGGACCTGGAAGCGCCCGACCCGGCGAATGTCGCCGCGCCGGTAGGGACCGTAGCCGTCCTGGGCGACGGCGATGCCGGAGTACCCCTCCACCCAGGCCAGCGGGAGACGCCGGTAGCCACCGTTCCAGGCGCCGTTGAAGACGTAGCCCAGGTGCTCCACGACCTCCAGGTCGCCCCGCGGCGTCAGCTTCAGGTCCACCTGCATCCGGTCCCAGTGCAGCTCGCGCGCCGCCACTGGAATCGAGACCGTCAGGGCGAGAACGCCGGCGATCAGCTTGGCCTGCATTGCGAACCTCCGCGGGGTGATGTCGGCTCAGTATATCGCGGCCCGGCGGCGGGACCGGGCGCCGGAGACGGCGGCCGGGGTAGAATCCACGCCGATGATTCGACGATCGACGTTATCGAGGGTGGCGCGTCACCGGTGAGCCGCGTGCGCGTCCTCGGGGCGGGCCTGAGCGGCCTCGCCACCGCCGTGCTGGCGGCCGGACACGGCCTCGACGTGGAGGTCCGCGACCGGCGTCCGGGCGGCGGCGGGCGTTTCGCCGGCGGTTTCCAGGTGCTGGAGAACGGATCGTCCGCCGAGGACGTGCTCGACGAGCTGGCGGGCATGGGCCTCGAGCCGCGCTGCGACCTGGTGCCGCTTCACGAGGCGCTCTTCCTGGACGCCGCGCGGGTGCGGTACCACGTGCGGTCGCAAAGGCCCTACGCCTTTCTCGTGCGCCGCGGGAGCGACCCGGGCACCCTCGACGGCTGGCTGCGCGCCGAGGCGGCGGCTGCCGGGGTCGCCATCGAGGCCGGCTCGGAAGGCGGGGAGTGGACGGCGGACGTGATCGCCACCGGCCCCCGGCGGGCCGACGGTGCGGCGCGGGAGCGGGTGTTTCGCACCCGGCACCCCGACCTGACCGTGGTGCTCTTCGATCCCGCCCTCGTGCCCACGGGCTACGCCTACCTCTTCGTTCGCGACGGCCTGGCGACCATGGGCGCGGCCCAGGTCCGGCGGCTGGGCGAGCTCGCGGCCAACGCGCGGCGGGCCTTCGCCGTCCTGCTCGAGGAATTCCCGATGCCGGTGATCGACGCCGAGGAGCACGTCCAGTACATGAACTTCGCCCTCCCGCGGAGCCTGCACGCCGGCGGCCGCTGGTACGTGGGCGAGGCCGCCGGCGTCCAGGAGTACCTCTTCGGCCTCGGCAACCGCCTCGGGCTGCGCTCGGCGGCGCTGGCGGCGGCGGCCCTGGCCGGCGATCCCTTCGACCGGCGGACGTTCGCCAGGCGGATCGTCGCGCCCATGCGGGCGTCCATTCTCGGCCGTGCGGCCTTCGAGCTCGCCGGGGCGGGGACGGTGGCGCGGCTCTGCCGCTGGCTGGCCGGCGGCGACTTTCGCGACCGCCTGATCGCCATGCAACGGCCAACGCCGCTCCGGCAGGCCCTGGCGCGTCTGGTGATGGCGGTCTGGCGGGACAGGGGGAGCTCCCGCCGGCTTCCCGTCGAGGCCTGGTCGAGGAGGCGGCCGTGAGCCCGCCCCCGACGCTCGGGTACCGGAGCCGGGTGCGGCGGCTGACCCACCGCCAGGGGCCCAACTTCTCGCTCGGTTTCCGCTTCCTGCCGGCGGCCAAGAGGCGGGCGGTGTACGCGGCCTACGCGGTCTGCCGGATCGCCGACGACATCGTCGACGAGGTGCCCCCGGGCGGGAGCACCGACGAGGCCGCCGGGCGGCTGGACGCCTGGGAGCGCGAGATCGAGGCCGCCTATGCCGGACGGCCGGGGCACGACGCCACCCGGGCCCTGGCCGAGGTCCTGGAGACCTTTCCGATCCCGGCGAGCGCCTTCGCCGGTCTCGTCGAGGGGTGCCGCTGGGACCTGGTCAAGCACCGCTACCGGGACTTCGCCGAGCTCGAGCGCTACTGCGAGCTGGTGGCGGTGACCATCGCCGACATCTCGCTGGCCATCTTCGGCACCGTGGAGCCGGCCGCGCGGGCGTTGGGCCGCAGCCTGGCGATCGCCCTCCAGCTCACGAACATCTGCCGGGACGTGGGCGAGGATGCCCTTCGGGACCGGATCTACCTGCCCCTGGACGATCTCGAGACGTGCGGCGTGGCGCCCGAGGACATCCTCTCCCGCCGCCCGGCGCCGGGCTTCGACCGCCTGATGGCGCTCGAGGTCGCGCGGGCGCGGCGCTTCTACCGCGACGCCAACCGGCTGCCGGCGACCATCGCCCGTGACGCGCGCCTGGCGGTCCGCCTCATGGGCATCATCTACGCCAGGATCCTGGAGCGGATCGGCGCCGTTCCGCGGGCCGTGCTCGAGCGCCGGGTCCGCCTCGGCCCGGGAGCGCGCCTCGGCGTCGTCCTCGCCGGTCTCCTCGGCCGTCCATTCGTAGCGGTGTCCGATCGTGAGGGGATTGCTTCGTCGCTTCGCTCCTCGCAATGACAGGGAGAGGGGATGCGAGGCGGTCAACGAAGCCCTTTGCTCTGTCATCGCGAGGTGGCGTAAGCGCGCGAAGCTTCGCTTCGCCTGCGCGCACGCCACCCCGAGGAGCGAAGCGACGAAGGGGTCTGCCGGAGGACCGTGCCGTTGGGAGCACCCTTTACGCTGTCATCGCGAGGAGCCGGGCGCAGCCCGGCGACGTGGCGATCCCTGGCAGC
>CAZXXL010000238.1:0-4234 GCA_964644635.1 uncultured Thermoanaerobaculia bacterium
CGCCGGACCGGCTCCGGGAACGTGGGCGCGACCAACGCCGCCCGGGCCGCCGGCTGGTGGGTCGGCGCCCTGGTGGCGATCCTCGACGTCGGCAAGGGGGCGGCCCCGGTCCTGTTGATGCAGGCCGTGGATCCTTCCTCCGCGTGGATCGGCGCGGCGGCGGTGGCCGCGGTCCTCGGGCACTGCTTCCCGGTATGGCTGTCCTTCCGCGGGGGCAAGGGTGTGGCCACGGGAGCGGGGGCCTTCCTGCCCCTGGCGCCCCTGGCCGTGCTCGGCGCCGCGGCGGTCTGGATCGTCGCCGCGCTGATCTGGCGCTACGCCTCCGTGGCCTCGATGACGGCATCCGTCCTCTTCCCGGTGATCCTGTCGCTGTTGGGCCGGCCGAGCCGGTGGATCGTGCTCGCCGCCGCCGTGGTCGCCGTCATCATCGTGCTTCGCCACCTGTCGAACCTGAGGCGGCTCGCCGCAGGCAATGAGCCCCGGCTCGACGAGTTGCCGGGACGCAACCGGAAAGGAGACAGACCGTGAAGATCGCAGTTTTCGGTGCCGGCTCCTGGGGCACGGCCCTGGCCCACCACTTCGCCCGCCGGGGCCACGACGTCCTCCTCTGGGCGCGGGAGCCCGAGGTGGTGGAGGGCATCAACCGCGAGCACCGGAACCCGTTGTTCCTCGACGATCTCGAGCTTCATCCGGCGCTCGGGGCCCAGGGCGACCTGGCGGCCGTGGCGGCCCACGCGGCGGTCTGGGTCTGGGTGATCCCGGTGCAGTTCTCGCGCCGCGTGATGGAGCGCCTCGCCCCCCGGGTGAGGGATGACGTCCTCCTCGTCTCCGCCTCCAAGGGCCTGGAAACCCACAGCCTGCGCAGGATGGACGAGCTGGCCGCCGAGATTCTCGGCCTGGGCGGCGGCCGGTTCTGCGCCCTCTCGGGGCCGACCTTCGCCCGCGAGGTGGTGCTCGGTCACCCGTCGGCCGCGGTGCTGGCCTGCCCGGAGCTCTCGGTGGCGGCCGACCTGCAGCGGGATTTTTCCGACGGCTACCTGCGCTGCTACGCCGGGCGGGACCTGGTCGGCGTCGAGCTCGCGGGGGCCCTCAAGAACGTGATCGCCATCGCCGCGGGCATCGTCGACGGTCTCGGCCTGGGCAGCAACACCCAGGCGGCCCTGATGACCCGGGGCCTGCACGAGATCACCCGCCTCGGCGTGGCGCTGGGGGCCGACGCCACGACCTTCCGCGGTCTCGCGGGCATGGGCGACCTCGTGCTCACCTGCACGGGGGCCCTGTCGCGGAACCGCTCGGTGGGCAGGCGGCTCGGCCAGGGGGAGAGCCTCCAGGAGATCCTCGGCTCCATGCGCGAGGTCGCCGAGGGTGTGCGCACGGCGCCGGCCGTCACCCGGCTGGCCTCGAGCATCGGCGTCGAGATGCCCATCTCGGACGCCGTGACCCGGATCCTGGCCGGCAAGGTCGGCCCGCGGGAGGCCCTGGCCCAGCTCATGCGCCGTGAGCTCAAGGAGGAGTCGGAGCTGTAGCCCGCGTTATTCGCGAGCACCCTCATGCCTCGCTGGGAGCATCCTTGGCCTTGTCATGGCGAGGAGGCCGGCTCAGCCGGCCGACGTGGCCATCCCTAGCAGCGTTGGAGCGCGCTGCCCACTGCTCCGCGGCGGTGTCCAATCGTGGGGGATTGCTTCGTCGCTTCGCTCCTCGCGATGACACCGTCGAGGCGGAGCGCGCTGCCCACTGCTCCGGGGAGCGCTCCGGGCGTGAAGAAGAGCACGGCGCTGGCTGGCGTCTCGCCGGTTGCGGTAGATCGTGAGTGAATGATCCGGGGTAGGTCCGGCGAGTCTACTCGCGCACCTCGAGCTGCCGCATCACGGCGGCGGGGTCGGTCGTCGGGAGCTTGCACGAGAACCCTCGGCACACGAACGCCGTGGGCCGGCCGCCGAGGCGCCGGTGGGAGGCCGTGAACGGGGCCAGCGAGCGGACCGTGCGGCCGGCGGCGCCGGGGGGGACGACGAGGGTGACCGTCCCCGGCAGGAACGCCGTCCGCAGCGGCCGCAGGAGCCCCTGCGTGGCCGGCTCCCCGGGGTCGCCCAGGACCACGACCTCGAAGGTCGGCGCATGCAGGGTGGAGTAGGCCCCGAGCAGGAAGGTGTGGGCGGCCGGGTTCTGGGCGACCTCACCGGCGACGGCGGTCAGCAGGGCGTCCGCCCGCCGGGCGTAGGCCTCGCGGCCGGTGAGACGGGACAGCTCGAGGAGATCCTCCAGGGCCACGGACGCGCCGGAGGGAACGGCGCCGTCGTAGGTGTCACGCGGACGCACGAGGAGCCTCTCCGCGCCCTCGGCGGTCATGTAGAGGCCGCCGCCCGGAGCCGCGAAGCGGGCCGTCATCGCCTCGGCGAGCTCGACGGCGATTTGGAGGACGTCCGGATCGTAGGTGCTCTCGTAAAGCTCCAGCAGGCCCCAGGTCAGGAAGGCGTGATCGTCCAGGAAGCCGGGAACGCTCACGTCGCCGTCGCGGTAACGGTGCATGAGGGCGCCGTCGGCGGTGCGCATGGTTTTGAGCACGAAGCCGGCGGCCTTCGCGGCGGCGGCGGTGAAGGTCGGCTCGTCGAGCACCCGGCCGGCCCGGGCCAGGGCGGCGATCATGAGGCCGTTCCAGTCGGTCAGGATCTTGTCGTCCAGGAAGGGCCGCACGCGGTGGGAGCGGGCCGCGAAGAGCTTCTTCCTGGCCGCCTCGAGGAGGGTGTGGACCTTCTTCTCGGTCAGGCCCAGCGAGTGGGCGAGCCCGGCGTCGTCCGCCGTCCGGTGCAGGATGTTGCTCCCGTTGGACAGGCCGCCCAGCTCGTCCGGGAAGTTGCCGTCGGGCTCGATGTTCCAGGCCGCGATGGCGACCCGGGCCTCGGCCGGCGCGAGCAGTGAACGCACCTCCTTCGCCGTCCACAGGTAGAACTTGCCCTCCTGGCCCTCGCTGTCGGCGTCCTCGGCCGAGTAGAAGGCGCCGCCGGGCGCGCGCAGATCCCGGAGGACGTAGGCCAGCGTCTGCCTGGCCGTGGCGGCGTACTCCGCCTTCCCGGTGGCCTGGTACGCCTCGAGGTAGGCGATGGTCAGCAAGGCCTGGTCGTAGAGCATCTTCTCGAAGTGGGGGACGAGCCAGCGCCGGTCCGTGGAGTAGCGGTGAAAGCCGAAGCCCACGTGGTCGAAGATGCCCCCGCGCCGCATGCCGGTCAGGGTCTTCTCGACCATCTCGAGGGCCTTCGGCGAGCCCGTGCGCCGCCACATCCGGAGCAGGAAGGTCAGGTTGTGCGGGGTCGGGAACTTCGGTCTCGACCCGAAGCCCCCGTACTCCGGGTCGAAGCGTGACCGCAGGCTGGTGAAGGCCGCATCCAGGACCTCCGGCTTGAGCTTTCCGCCGCCCCCGGCGGCGGTCGCCGTGGCCAGCTGGGCGACAATCTTGTCGGCCGAGGCCAGCAGCTCGGCCCGCCGCGTGCGCCACAGCTCGCCGATCTTCGGCACCAGCTCGAGCAGGCCCGGCCGTCCGAAACGGGAATGCTTCGGGAAGAAGGTACCGGCGAAGAAGGGCCGCTTGTCCGGGGTCATGACGATGGTCAGCGGCCATCCCCCGGAGCCGGTGAGCATCTGGCAGACGGCCATGTACACCTGGTCGATGTCGGGCCGCTCCTCGCGATCCACCTTGATGGACACGAAGGTCTCGTTCATCAGCCGCGCCACCTCGGGATCCTCGAAGCACTCCTGCTCCATGACGTGGCACCAGTGGCAGGTGGCGTAGCCGATGGAGAGGAAGATGGGCTTGTCCTCCCGCTTCGCCTTGGCGAAGGCCTCGGGGCCCCAGGGGTACCAGTCCACCGGGTTGTAGGCGTGCTGGAGAAGGTAGGGGCTCTTTTCGTGGATCAGGTGGTTCGGCCTGCGGCCGGCGTGCGGTGCCGGCGGGTCGGATGCATGGGCCATGACGCCTCCCAGGGCGATGAGCGCGACGATCCCGAAGAGGTGAGCTCGCATATGCCTCGGCCAACCCCGGCCGCGCGGCGGCTATTCCCCCGCCGCGCCCCGGCGTTCACGAGCACCCTCATGCCCCGGTGAGGGGCACCGAGACACGTACCAACGAGGAGCGGCATCTCGGCGCCCAATCGCGGGCATGGGCCCGCCGCCTGCGGCGGCGTCCCCTGGGGCGCTCGGCTCCGGCCTCCGCGACCCTGCGGGTCGCGTCGGCCCTCGCCTC
>CAZXXL010000239.1:0-4192 GCA_964644635.1 uncultured Thermoanaerobaculia bacterium
ATGGTAACACGCACGCCGGCGGCGCTTCTTGTTGGCCCCCGGCGCCTCAAGTATAGTCGCCCTGTCATGCAGGATCGTGTGCGGAGCCCGGCGGTGCAGGTGGAGGGGTTGTGGAAGACGTACCGCGTCTTCGCCTCCCCCAAGGAGCGGTTTCGCCGGAAGCTGGGGCTGCACGCGCGGTTTCTCGATTTCAACGCGCTCGCGGACGTGAGCCTCGAGATCGCCCGCGGCGAGGCGGTGGGCATCGTGGGCGAGAACGGGGCCGGGAAGTCGACCCTGCTCAAGATCATCTCCGGGACCACCGCCCCCACAACCGGGAGCGTGTCGGTGGCGGGCACGGTTGCATCGATCCTCGAGCTCGGCGCCGGCTTCCACCCCGATTTCAGCGGCCGGGACAACGCCGTGCTGTACGGCGCCCTGATGGGTCTCGACGCCGACACCATGAGCCGCCGTCTGGAGGAGATCGTCGCCTTCGCCGAGCTCGGCGAGTTCATCGACCATCCCATCAAGGTCTACTCGACCGGCATGACCATGCGCCTGGGGTTCGCCGTCGCGACCCACGTGGATCCCGACATCCTGATCATCGACGAGGCGCTGGCGGTGGGGGACGGCTACTTCCAGAAGAAGTGCGTGGACCGGCTGCTCGCCATCAAGGAGGCAGGGACCACGATCCTCTTCTGCTCCCACGCCATGTACTACGTCACCATGTTCTGCGACCGGGCGGTGTGGCTGGACCACGGCCGGGTCCGGCTGGTGGGACCGGCGAAGAACGTGGTGGAGGAGTACGAGGCCTACCTCCTGGAACGCGGCAAGCGCAGGGTCGGTGCGGAGGACGAGGTCCCGGCGGAGGCGTCGGAACGGGTGGGCAGGATCACCGGCGTGCACGTCTCGGGCGGCGGGGTGGACGGCGGCGCCGCCTTCCGCTCGGGGGATCCGCTCGCGATCAGGGTGGGGATCCGCAGCGAGCGCCGGGAGGAGGCGTATCAGCTCGGCATCGCCCTGGACACCCTCGACGGCCGGTGCGTCTTCGGCGCGTCCTCCCAGTGGGACGGGCGGCCGCCGCTGACCGGGCGCGAGCGCTACACCGTCGAGCTGGCGATCCCCAGGCTTCCGGTGGCGGCCGGGATCTTCAACCTTTCGGTCATGCTCCTCGACGAGAGCGGGCTGCACGTTCACGACCAGGTGGTCGTTCCACGATCGGTCCGCGTGGTTTCCGAGCAGTGGACCCCGTCGCTGCTCGCCCTCGAGCACCGGTGGCTCGTCGAATGAAGGCGCGGCTTGCGATCAACTACCTGTTCGAGGGTCTCTCCCTCTTCGGCGGCGTCAAGATCGCGCTCCACCAGGCGCACCTGCTGCACCGGCGCGGGCACCGGGTGCGGGTGATCTCCCGCGGCGAGCGGCCCGCCTGGTACCGGCTGGAGGTGCCGTTCCTCCGGCTTGCCGAGCTGGATCCCGTGGCCGTCCCGCCCGCGGACGTGCACGTGGCGACCTTCTGGACGACCATCGCCGCGGCCGCCGGGGCGCCCGGCGGCCAGGCCGTGCACTACTGCCAGGGGTTCGAGGCCAGCTACCTCCATAACCGGGACGAGCACCCGGCCATCCTCGCGGCCTACGCCACGCCCATCCCGGGCATGGCCCTCGCCCCCCACCTGGCGGAGCTGCTGCGCACCCGCTTCGGGCGGCCGGCCCGGGTGGTGCCGCCCGCGCTCACCCGGGCCTGGCGCCCGCGCTTCCGCCGCCGGCCGCGAAGGCCCGCCCGGGTGCTCGTCGTGCACCCCTTCGAGAACGACTGGAAGGGCGTTCGCACGGCCCTGGCGGCGGTGACCGAGCTGCGGCACCGGGGGATCGATCTCCAACTGGTCCGGCTCTCCCAGTGGCCGGTCTCGGAGGCCGAGCGGGCGATCGCGGTCCCGGACGAGTACCACGAGGCCCTCCCTCCCGCCCGGGTGCCCGGCCTGATGGCCGGCTGCGACCTCCTCCTGGCACCGTCGTGGGAGCAGGAGGGGTTCGGTCTGCCGGTGCTGGAGGCCATGGCGTCCGGCGTTCCGGTGATCGCCTCGGACATCTCGGCCTTCCGGGGCTTCGCCGCCGAAGCGGCGATGCTGGTGCCGCCGCGGGACCCGCGGGCCTTCGCCGCCGCGGCCGAGGCCGTGCTCGCCGACGTGGCCCGCTGGCGGCGGATGCGCCGGGCCGGCCTCCGGGTGGCGCGCCGGTTTTCGGAGAGGGCGGCCGCGGACGCCGCCGAGGAGGCCCTGTACTGGGTCGCCGAGGGGCGGTGGAGGTCCGGGCCGTGAGGGTCTCGCTGGTGGTCGTGACCTACCGGTCGGCGGCGGTCCTGCCCGCCTGCCTGGCCGGCTTCCGGAGGGAGGGGGCGGCGGTCGGCGCCGACACCGACGTCGTGGTGGTGGACCACTCGGAGGACGCCGGCGAGGTGGCCGCCCTGGAAGGGATGGAGATCGACCGCCTCCTGGTGCGACCCAACCGGGGGTATGCAGCCGGTGTGAACGTCGGCGTGACGGCGGCCGCTGGCGACGTGATCGTCATCGCCAACCCGGATGTCGAGCTGCTCCCCGGCAGCCTGCGGGCGCTGCTGGGAGGCCTCGAGTCGGGATTCACGGTGGTCGGGCCGAAGCTCGTCTGGGACCGCGGGGGGCGCGTCTTCCTGCCCGTGCCCGAGGATCCGTCCCCGCGCGCGGAGCTGGCGCGGCTGCGCAGACTGCGCAGCCAGAGCGCCTGGGAAGCGTGGCTGACCCCTGCGATCGACGAGATGTGGCGCCTGTGGAGCTCGGAGGCGTGCGTGGAGGCGCCCTCGCTGCGCGGGCCGTGTCTCGCCGTGCGGAGGCGGGATTTCGCGCGCCTGGGTCCGTGGGACGAGGGGTACTTCCTGTACTCCGAGGAGACCGACTGGCTGTGGCGGGCGCGTCGGCGGGGGGCGCGGTTGGGCCTGGCGGCAGCGGCCACGGTACGCCACGACTGGGGTCATGCCACCCGGCACCTGGAAGACACGACGGCGATGGAGGCGAGATCGCACGAACGGTTCCTGGCCCGCAACTACTCCCCGCTCGCCCGCGCCCTCTGCCGGCGGGCCCGGCGCCGGATCGCTGACGTGGGGCTGGCGGCGGAGAAGGTGGCTGGACCGGAGGCGGTGCCTGCCGTTGTGGCGGACCTCTGGCTGGTGTCGCTCTATCCGCATTTCTTGCCGGCGGCTGGGTGGCTCGATGGAGGGGCCGTGCCGGAGATTGTCGTTCGCCGAACGCGGCAGGGGGCCTGGTGGGTGGCGGCGATGACCGGCGGCGAAGGTGCCTGGCAGATCGCTGGGGCCTGGCGTTGGGGGGAAGTGTGAGCCTTGAGGGTGTCGTCTTCCGTCCATACCAGCCGGGCGACGAACGGACGATCAACGCCGCGTTCAACGCGGTTTTCGGGACGACCAGGCACCTCGATGAGTGGGCGTGGAAGTTCCCGGAAGTCCCCGGCGGCCGGCCGATCATGCTCGCCTTCTCAGGCGCCGAGCTACTGGCCCAGTACGCGGCGATCCCGGTTCGGCTGCACCTCGACGGGAGGGTGGCGCCGGCGGTGCAGATCGTGGACGTTTTCTCGACCCGGGCCGCTCGCCGGAGGTTCTCGCGCCGGGGGGTTTGGGTGCGGACGGTGGAGGAGTTCATCGCCGAGTATTTTCAGAGCGGCCGATACCCCCTGGGCTTTGGCTTTCCGGGTCGCCGGGCGCTCCGCCTCGGTGTGCTCCAGCTCGGCTATGACGCCATGCCTCCTCAGGAAATCTTCTACCTGCGCAGGGAGCGGGGAGCGGGGAAGCCGGGCGTGCACCGGCTCGGCTATCGGGCAGAGCTGATCACTGCCGGGGATGCGCGCCTCGATGCCCTCTGGGAGCGGGTCCGCGGGGACTATCCCGTTGCCGTGGTGAGGGACGCCGAGCGCTCTGCGCGCCGGCTCGGCGGGCATCCGCGGGTGGAGTACGCATGCTTCCTGATCCTGCGCCGGTGGGGTCGGGAGGGCGTCGGGTTCGTGGCGTTCCGGACGGACGGGGGGTTGTGCCGGTGGGTGGATCTGCTCTGGGACCACGCCCACCCGGGCGCGCTCGAGCTGGCGGCGCACCTTGGCCTTGAGCTCGCCGTGCAAACCGGGGCCGCGGCCGAGGAGCTGTGGCTGAACGGGGACCCGGAGGGCCTGGCCCGCC
>CAZXXL010000240.1:0-4186 GCA_964644635.1 uncultured Thermoanaerobaculia bacterium
CGCTCCCCACGGACGGTCCTGCGGCCGGCGGGGGTGGGTGCGGAAGAAGGGCCGGAGCGAAGGGACCTGACCACGCCCGAAGCGCTCCCCAGAGCAGTGGGCAGCGCGCTTACGCCACCTCGCCATGACAGCGTGAAGGGTTCTCCCAACGGAGTATGAGGGTGCTCGTGAATGAGACGGGCTACGGCGCGATGAGGGCCAGGGTACCGGTCAGATTCAGGGTGACGCCGCTCCAGGTGCCGTCCGTGAGCGCCGAACCGCCTTGGGTCAGGGCCTGGCGCACGATGGCCGGGTCCACGGTCGGATCCAGGCTCTTGAGCAGCGCGGCGCCGGCCGCGGCCAGCGGCGCCGCCATGGAGCTTCCCGACCAGGTACCCTCGAATCCGCGGTCGAGGGCGCCGTAGAGGTCCTCCCCGGGCGCGGCCAGGGGCACGAGCGGGCTGCGGTTGGCGAAGCTCGCCAGGGTGGCTCCGTCCGCCGCCAGGGCCGTCACCGCCAGCACGTGGCTGTCCACCGCCGGAAACGGGAGGTCGGTCCCGGCGTCGTTGCCCGCCGCTGCGACCACCACGATGCCGCGGGCGGCCGCCTCCTCCAGCAGCAGGTCGACCACCGTGGACCGCTCGTGGTAGGTGAGCGACAGGTTGATGACGTCGACGCCGCGGTCGATGGCGTCGGCCAGCGCGAGCGCGAGATCGTAGGCGGTGCCGCCGCCGTCGTCGTCGAGCACGCGGTAAGGCAGGATCCTCGCCCCCGGGGCCGCCAGCGCCACCATGGAGGCGACGAAGCTGCCGTGCCCCGCGGCCTCGTCGATGTCGCCGTCACCGTCCTCGTCGAGGCCGTCGCGGGTCTCCCACGGACTCAGGTCCCCGTCGACGGTGTCCAGCCCGCCGGCGAGAATCCGGCCGACAAGGAGCGGGTTGCAGGGATCCACCCCGGTGTCCATCACCGCCACCACCGTGCCCGTCCCGGCGGTCACCAGCGCCGCCGCATCGAGCTGGATCTGCGTCACGGCCGGCTGACCTCTGAACTTGTCCTCGGTCGGCGACAGGTCCACCACCGGGAACCGTTTCCGGCTCGACTCCGGGTCCCGGAACAGGTAGTTGGGCTCGACGGCCAGCACGTCCGCATCGGCCGTCACCCGCGCCAGGAGCTCGTCGTCGAGGGTCTGGTCCCAGCGGAAGAGAATCCCCAGCGACCCCACCGTCCCCTCGACGGCCGCTCCGTACTTCGCCGCCACCGCCGCCGGGTCGGCGCCGTCGGCGAGGACGAGGAGGGCCTCGTGAGGCTCGAACTCCTGCCCGGCGGTCGTGGCGGGAGACGGGTCCGTGGCGCGGACGTCAAGGGCGAGAAACTGACCCGCCATGTTGAGCATGGCGTCGATGCGAACCTCCCAGCCCGGCTCGATGTCCTGCCAGCGGTCGGCATCGCCGTCGAAGACCGTGGCCGGTACGAACAGCACCGGGGTGCCGTCGTTCAGGGTGAGCCCCGTCTTGCTCACCGCCTGCACCGAGCCGTCGAGCTCCCGGTAGCCCTGGCCGTGGCCCATCTCGCCTTCCAGCTCGATCCTCACGGCGCGGTACTCGCCCGCTCCGGAGTACGCACCCCGGACCTCGAGGAGCTGCCCGACGGCGAGGTCGGCGTAGGACGCCAGCGCCCCCTCGAACACCGTGTTGCCGTCGACCCGGTAGCTTCGGCCGTCGCTGAGCGAGAACCGGTCGGGCGGCGCGAGCGCGGTGATGCTGCCCGCCGACTCGAAGCCTACCCCGGACCCGTGGCCCGGGCCGCCACCGCCACCGCCGTCCCCGGACATGTCCATCAGCTCGACCCGGGACGCCGTGAGCGTCGTCCCCGAGAGGTCGCCCCGGACCCGCACGGTGTCGCCGGCCTTGAGCTCGGAGACCGCGGCGAACCCCACCAGCTCGGTCTCGGCGTTCACGATCACCTGGATGTCGCCCAGGGTGGCGGTCCGGAGCGTGAAGCTCGAGGAGCCGACCGAGACCACGGTCCCCATGATCTCCGTCTCCATGCCGTGGGCCAGCTGCGCCACCGCTTCCCCGGAGGCCGTCGCGGGCGCGGCCAGCCGGCGCCAGGAGGCCGAAAGACCGATCCCCGCCGCGACCAGGGTGCACGGGCCGTCGACGGCCGCCACCGTTCGCCCGGCCCGGCCGACGTGCCTCACCACCCGGGCGGAACCCGCCGCGACGACGATGGTCCGCCCGCCGGGCTCCGCGGAGCCGACGGCCACGACCTCGTCGCCCGGCACGGCGGCGATCCCGGACCCGGGCCGTGGGCCCCGGAAGACGATGACCCTCCCGTCCTCGAGAACCAGGCGCCCCGGCGACCCGGCGGACGCCACGACGCCGTGCACGACCGTGCGCACACCCCCGGCGGCGATGCGCCCGGGCGCGGCCGGCCAGGCGGAGCCTCCGAGCACGAGCAGTGCCCCGACCGCGGCAATGACCCATCGTCTGACCATCATGCGTTTCCCCACTTCCTTTGGTCGCCGTAAAGGTGGAAGTTACCCCAGACCGCCGGATCGGCGTCGCGCTCCCGCGCCGCCGCCACCGCTCCCCGGAACGCCTCGCCCGGGTCGCCCCCGTCCTGCAGCAGGCGGTGAAACGCCAGGTCGAACTCGTACGCCACGCCGTCGTCGACGGCCGCGATCGGTCCGGTGAGGGTCCTGACACCGCCCGCCATCAGGGCCAGGAGGAACCCCGCGTACGCATCGCCCCCGTCGCCCGCCACCCGCAGGCCTGAGCAGACACCGAAGGAGACCACCCGGGCCGCCAGGCGGGTGGCGGCGAGGTCGTGAACGGTCACGTAGCCGTCGCTCAGGCGCAATCCGGACGCCGAGGGGATGTCGTCCAGGAACATCGCGTGGCCCGCCAGGTGCACGAGCTCGTGCTCGGCCAGAAGCTCGAGGAACTGCTCGCGGGTGGCCGTCTCGCGAACCCGTGCGCCGCCCAGCATCGCCGCCAGTTCCCGCACCTCTTCCGTCACCTTCGGCAGCGTGGCCGCCGGCGCTCCGCTCACGGCCGCGGAGCCCGGCGTCCGCGGCTCCTCCCGCAGAAGGTCGATCGCCGCCCCGGCGCCGGGGACGAGGGCGAACGGGCCGCGGTCGACGAGAAGGGCTCCGTCGCCGTGCGGCAGGGCCCCCCAGGGGATGTGGAAGAGCCCGTTGTGCGGGGCGATCCACAGCCGACCCCCGTCGGACGGCGGCGCCGGCACGTCCAGGATCTCGCCGAGGCGGGCCAGGCGGGCCTCCAGCGGGCGCAGCGTCGCCCGGCCCCCGCGGGACCGGCGCCAGGCCGAGACGTCCATGTGGAAGCGGATCGAGGCCACCAGCTCGTGGAGCTCGGAGGCGGCACCACCGCGGACCGAGACCCGGAGACGACCGTTGCGGATCACGAACGCGACCAGGTCCCGCCGGCTGACGAAGTACTCCACGAAGACGTCGCCGGCGGGAAGCCGCCGGAGCAGGCCGGCGGCGATGTCGGTGCCGCCGAGCGCCCCGCCCACCGGCCAGCGGCGGGCGAGCTCGGCCTCCACCTGCCGCAGCTCCCGCTCGACCTCCCGGAGGGCCCCACGCACCTTGAGACCCGAGTGCCGGACGCGGGGCTCTCCGTCACCCTCCACCTCCTCCAGCAACGCCGCCAGCCGGCAACGCAGCTCCTGCCAGCGACGCGCCAGCGGCTCGTCCCCGCGGTCCGCCCGCCGGGCGAGCTCGTCCACCAGCCAGCCGGAGCGCAGGCGCACGGCCACCGCAAGCGCCCGGCGCCGGTCGGCCGGCCGGTTCCGCTCGAGCAGGGCCGCGAGCAGATCGAGATAGACCTCGCCCCTGGCTGCCAGGAACGCCCGCCGGTCGGCCGCGGCGGCCAGGCGGACGTGAAGACCGTCGGCGGCCCGCCCGGCCGCCTTGAGGTGGCGCAGGGCGTCCCTGCCGCCGGCCCGTCCGAGGACGTGGTGGCCCACCATGCGCACCCACGGCGAGACGCCCCGGCCCCGGAGCGCCTCCTCGGCCCACGTGCGCGCCCGGCGGCGGGCGCCCCCGTCCAGGGCCCGGCGTGCGGCCCAGGCCAGTCCCAGCCGGCCCCTGTGGGTGAAACCGGCGCGGGCCAGGCGGCGCGCGGCGCGCGCCACGCCGGCCGGACCCACCCTGCGACCCCCCTGCGCGGCGTCCACCCGG
>CAZXXL010000241.1:0-4155 GCA_964644635.1 uncultured Thermoanaerobaculia bacterium
GCTAGGGATCGCCACGTCGCGTGCCTGCGGCACGCTCCTCGCCATGACAGGGCAAAGGATGCTCCCAACGGCTGCGGCCGCAAGGCCGCACAGGACGGGCGACCCGGGCCGTTCGTCTCGTGACCGATCAGCCCATCTCCATTCCGACCGAGAAGAGGCGCTCCAGGTCGTGCTTGGAGAGCACCCGGAAGGCGATCAGCGTCTCCGAGCTGATGATCCCCTCGATCTTCAGCAGGTGGTTCGTGACCAGCTCCGCGAGCCGGTCGTCGTCCTTGGTGCGCAGGATCGCCACCAGGTCGAACTGGCCGGCGACCGAGTAGACCTCGGAGACGCCGTCCACCTCGACCAGCGCCTGGGCGACCTCGTTGATCCGGTTCCGCTCCACCCTGAGCAGGACGATGGCGTTGACCATGACTGTCACCTCCGGGCCGATGCCGGGAGTATCATATCTCACCTGCAGAGCACGGCGCCGCCGGCCCCGCCCACCCCGGCGGCGAGCAGGATCTCGCGGACCCGGCAGGCGGCCAGGCGTCCTTCCTCGAGCAGCCCGCCGGCCAGCGCCTCGACCGCCGGCCACCGGCGTCGCAGCCCGGCCTCCACCTCGGCCCTGATCCGGGTCACGACATGCATGGCGCGCTCGCAGTCCCCGGTGAGCTCCAGCGCCGCCCGGACCGCCCGGTTCACGTCCCCGCAGGCGTCGTCCCAGTCGGCGTCTCCGGAGGCGATCATCTCCGCCAGCGGCCCGGCCAGCAGCACCGCGATCTCGGCCTCGGCCCGGTCCCGCGCGCTCGGCGGGTCTCCGAAGGGGAGCTCGTGCACGTGGCAGGCGCCGGCCCGCTCCCGGTCACCGACGATCTCCAGCTGGCCCGGCCACCACCCCATGAGCGACGCGTAGACCGCATGCCCCGCCTCGTGATGGGCGGTGCGTTGCCTTTCCTACCCGCGCGGCGGGGCGATCGCGGCCATGGAAACCTCCGTGCCGCAATGCGGCATCCCTCCCAAGATACATCCCCGCCGCGCCTTTCGCCACCCCGGGCGACACCGGCCGTCGGCTCTTCCTCCGGCAAAAAACCTGGTATCCGCGCCGGCTCTCTTCCCGGTGGCGTCGCACGAGCGGAGCCGCAATGGTCAACACGATGCGACCCACGGTCTGGGGGTTGACGTCGTGACTGTTATGGTGTACCATAACAGTGTATGAATAGGCCGTCGTTGGTGCTGGATCCGAAGAAGGACCTCCCGCTCTACGCGCAGCTCGCTCGCCAGCTGCGCGAGGCGGTGGTATCTGGGCAGTGGGACGCCAACCAGCCGCTGCCGTCGGTCCGCAGCCTAGTGGCCCTCCTGCGGATCAACCCACAGACGGTACTTCGAGCGTACCGCGCCCTTGAAGAGGAGGGGCTGATCGAGCGGCGTCAGGGCCAGGGCACGTTCGTCCGCGGTGAGGCCCTGCAGGCTGCTGCGGCGGCGCGCCGGCAGGAAGTTTTGCACGACCTCGCCCACCTGGCGGCCCGCGCTCGCGAGCTTGGTCTCTCACAAGAGCAAATCGAAAAGGCGGTGCACGTTCACCACGGGAAGGAGTCGTCCTGATGGAGGCAGTGGTACCCGTCCGGATGGAAGAGGTAACAGCCGGCTACGGCCGCCGGAAGGTGCTGATGGACCTGTGGCTGGAGCTGCCCAAGCGCTCGGTCTGCGCGTTGCTTGGCCGCAACGGAGCCGGAAAGACGACCCTGCTCCGGCTGCTCCTTGGCTTTCTCAAACCGCACGCCGGCCGCGTCACGGTGCTGGGCCAGGACGCCTGGCAACGCCGTTTCCGCCTTAAGGATTCTATCGGCTTTGTGGCCGAGCGGCAGGATCTCTGGCCAGGGATGCGGGGCGGCGAGATTCTCGCCCTTGGCGCCCGAATTCACGCCGCATGGGACGGCGCGCTGACGACGAAGCTGGCGAAACGCTGCAGCCTTCCCCTTGACGAGCGGGTGAGCCGCTACTCCAAGGGGATGCAGGTCCTGCTCGCGTTGGTATTGGCCTTGGGTCACCGCCCCGATCTGCTCCTGCTGGACGAGCCGGTGGCGGGTCTCGACCCGGTCATGCGGGAACGTTTCGCCGAAAACGTTCTGGATTACGTCCAGGAGACCGGCGCCACGGTCCTCTACTCGACCCATCTCGTGGACGAGGTGCAGGCGATGGCCGACCGCGTGGCCGTCCTCGACGGCGGACACATCGTGCTTGAGGGCCCGCTTGAAGCCATCGTAGAGCGCTACGCCCGGGTCACGGTGATGGGCGACGTGCCCCCACCCCGGGCTGCAGACGGCCTCGACGTCGTGGCGCTGCACCGGCGCGACGGGACTGCCGTGGTCACGGTCTGTGGTGACCCGGCGTTGGCTGCCGCCAGCCTCGGGGCCTTGGGGCTCACCGTCATGGAGACCCGGCGCCCAACCTTGCAAGAGCTCTTCGTCGCCCTCTTGGGGGAGGACAACTCTCACCGGCAGACCCCGCCGAGGGTTTGGCAGGGAGCTTTCGGAGGTGCAGCATGAGATGGCAGCACGTACGGGTCTGGACGTGGATAGAAATCCGGCGCCTGTGGAAACTGGCCGTCGCGATCACGCTGCCCCTCGCGTTGCTGGCGTTGCTGCAGATCGTGGCCGCTCACCCCACACCGATGGGGGCGGTGCGGGTCACGCTCTTGACAATGATCGGCATTCTTCCACTCATGGGAGGGGTCTTCATTGCGGCGTGGCAAGCGGAAGAGCTCAAGGGTGGCACTCGCAGGCATCTCTTCGCCCTGGGTCTCACGCCGGCGGAGCTCCTGCTTGGCAAGCTGGTCGCGGCCGTGGTCGGGCTGATCGCGAGCGATGGCGCCGTGCTCGTGGCAGTGACCGTTGAGAAGGAGCTCGGCCTGTCCAACGACCTTAGACTCGCGGCCATGTTTGCGGGCGCGAACCTGTGTAGCTTGGTGCTCTGGGCCGCGGTGCTGTTGAGCCGTTCATGGCCCAAGGTCGGCACGGTCCTCGTGATCGTCGGAATCAGTGGCTACTTCACGGTCCTCGGCGCCGTGCCCTGGCTCCACGGACATGCCAACCTATTCAACCTTCTTATTTTCTGGATGCCCGGTGCGACGCAGGTGACCGGCCCGCTGCACGTGCCCGGAGCCGCGGTCACCGCTGTCTTGTTCATCGGCGCGGGTATGGCCCTGACGTGGCTCGGCCAGCGAATTCGAGTCGTGGCGTAGCCGCGCACACGTGACCGGATTCGCCTGGTGGGCTGGTGGGGGAAAGAGCCCCGGCCGCCCGGGTATACTCCGGAGTGCGATGAACGAGCCTGGGCGAAGGCGGTGCGGCGGATGGGGCTTCGAGGGCGTGAGCTTCCCTCCGACCGGCGAGCTCCTGCACTGGCTCCGCGAGAGGGTCGGCCCCGGTAAGGCCTTCCCGGCCCGCATTGAACGCAACCTGCCGCTGCCGGTTCCGCGGCCGCTGCCGTCCCTGCCCTGCGCGTTGTCGACCGACGCCGACGACCGTCTCGCGCACGCCCGCGGCCAGGCGCTGCCGGACATCCTGCGGCTGCGCGCCGGGCTGGTGCGGGCGGCGCCGAACGGCGTCTGCCGGCCGGCCACCGCCGGAGAGGTCCGCCGGCTGCTCGCCGCTTGCGAGCGGGCCTCCATCCGGGTCGTCCCCTTCGGCGGCGGGACCTCGGTGACCGGCGGCGTCACCGTGACGGAGGACGACGGCCGGCCGGTGCTCACGGTGGATCTCGAGCGCTTGAACGAGCTCGAGGAGCTGGACGAGGTCTCCCGCCTGGCCACCTTCGGCGCGGGCGTCACCGGGCCGCAGCTCGAGCGCGCCCTGGCCGCCCACGACCTCACGCTCGGCCACTTTCCCCAGTCCTGGGAGCTCTCCACCCTCGGCGGGTGGGTGGCCACCCGTTCCTCGGGCCAGGAGTCCCTCGGCTACGGGCGGATCGACGACATGGTGGCCGGGCTCGAGCTGATCGCCCCCGGCGGCGGGTTGCGCATCGCCCCGGGGCCGGGCTCCGCCGCCGGCCCGGACCTCAGGCGGTTCGTCCTCGGCAGCGAGGGGCGGATCGGGATCATCACGTCGGTGACGGGTCGGCTGGCGGCGCGGCCGCCCGAGCGGCGGGGGGAGGCGGCGCTGCTGCCCGACTGGG
>CAZXXL010000242.1:0-4145 GCA_964644635.1 uncultured Thermoanaerobaculia bacterium
GCTACCGGACTGCTCCACCCCGCGTCAGGCCCCGGTCATTCGGGGAGAGTGAGTATAGGCGTGGGTGGGGGGCCTGTCAAGGGACCCGGGGTCGGCGCCGGGGTGGGCGTGGCGAGGAGGATGACCCGCTCGCCGGGGCGCATCCAGCCGAGGTCCCGGCGGGCGGTGTCCTCCACCGCGGCGGGGTCGCTGCGGAGCCTGGTCAGGGTGGTGCTGAGGGTGTCGATGCGCCGCTCGAGCTGGATCTTGCGCTGCTCGAGGCGGTGCTCCTCCTGGCGTGCCTGGGTGAGCTCCCGCAGCCCCTGGCTGACGATCCCCCACAGGACGACGGCGATGACCGCGGCGAGAACGGCGAGAGCGCCGAGGTAAAGCCGCCTCACCGGCCCCCGCGCGCCAGCACGGCGGGCCCGCGGAAGCGCGCGGCCTCCTCCAGCTCCTCCTCGATGCGCAGGAGCTCGTTGTACTTGGCGATCCGCTCGCTGCGGCAGCCCGAGCCGGTCTTGATCTGACCGGTCCCCATGGCCACGGCGAGGTGGGCGATGGTGGTGTCCTCGGTCTCGCCGGAGCGGTGGGAGATCACGGTGGTGTAGCCGGCCCGGTGGGCCATCTGGATGGCGTCCAGGGTCTCGGAGACGGTGCCGATCTGGTTGAGCTTGATGAGCACCGAGTTGGCGACGCCCTCGCGGATGCCGCGGGCGATGATCTCCGGGTTGGTGACGAAGATGTCGTCGCCGACGAGCTGGATGCGCGAGCCGAGGCGCTCGGTCAGCTTCTGCCAGCCCTCCCAGTCGTCCTCGGCGAGGCCGTCCTCGATGGAGACGATGGGGAAGTCGTTCACCAGCTCCTCGTAGATGTCGATCATGGCCTCGCTGGACAGCCCGGTCCTGCCCTCGCCCTCCAGGTTGTAGACGCCGTCGGCGTAGAACTCGGACGCCGCCGGGTCCATGGCCAGGGCCACCTGCCGGCCGGGCTCGTAGCCCGCGGCCTGGATGGCCTCGACGATCAGCTCGAGGGGGGCCCGGTTGCTCTCCAGGGCGGGGGCGAAGCCGCCCTCGTCGCCGACCCCGCTGGCCAGCCCGCGTTCCTTGA
This sequence comes from uncultured Thermoanaerobaculia bacterium, assembly GCA_964644635.1. Lineage (GTDB taxonomy): Bacteria > Acidobacteriota > Thermoanaerobaculia > Thermoanaerobaculales > Sulfomarinibacteraceae > CAZXXL01. The sequence goes on from CAZXXL010000242.1 coordinate 1,090, forward strand.
GCACCCGGTGGAGGGCGTGGAAGACCTCGATCCCGGCGCGCAGGGCGTCGGCGAAGGATGTGAAGCCCACGGGCATGATCAGGTACTCCTGGAAGTCCACCGGGTTGTCGGCGTGGACGCCGCCGTTGAGCACGTTCATCTGGGGCACCGGCAGCTCCCGCGCGCCGCAGCCGCCGAGGTACTGGTAGAGCGGCAGGCCGGTGGCCTCGGCGGCGGCGTGGGCGACGGCCATGGACACCGAGAGGATGGCGTTGGCGCCCATCACCGTCTTGTTGGGGGTGCCGTCCACCTCGATCATGGCCATGTCGACGCCGAGCTGGTCGCGCGCGTCGAGCCCCTCCACGGCGTCGGCCAGCGGGCCGTTGACGTGCTCGACGGCCTTGAGCACCCCCTTGCCGCCGAAGCGGTCGGGGTCGCCGTCGCGCAGCTCGAGGGCCTCGCGGGAGCCGGTGGAGGCGCCGGAGGCGACGATCGCCCGCCCGACGGTGCCGCCGGACAGGGCCACCTCGGCCTCCACGGTCGGGTTGCCGCGGGAATCCAGCACCTCGCGCGCCTGAACGAATTCGATGTCAAACATGTCCGAGCCTCCAGTTCGTCAAGAGTTTCTTGGCCAGATGCTGCAGGTGGCGCATCTCCTCCTTGGTCCGGCCCTCGGCGTAGACGCGAACCTTGGGCTCGGTCCCCGCGCGGCGCAGGAGGAGCCAGCCGCCGCCCTCGAAGATCAGCTTGAGGCCGTCCCGGCGGTCCACGCCGGTCACCTTCCGGCCGTCCACCTCGGTCCACTCCTGCTCCATGCGGCGGGAGAGGATGTTGTCGAGGCGGCGGGTGATGGGGATCTGGCTGCGCCGGAAGTAGTAGGTGCCGACCCGGGCGAAGAGCTCGCGGGTCAGCTCGTAGAGGGTCTTGCCCTCCACTGCCACCATCTCCAGCGCCAGCAGGCAGGCGAGGGTGCCGTCGCGCTCGGGCAGGTGCCGGGACCAGGCCAGGCCGGCGCTCTCCTCGCCCGCGAATTCCAGCGACCCGTCCACCAGCAGCGGGCCGAAGTTCTTGAAGCCCACCGGCGTCTCCACCACCTCGAGCCCGTGCGCCCGGGCCACGGCCTCCACCAGGTTGGACGTGGCCAGGGTCCTGCCCACACCGCCGCGGAGGCCCCGCCGCCGGACAAGGTAGTCGAGGATCAGCCCGATGGTGAGGCTGGAGTCCTTGAACCGCGCCCCCCGGTCGAGGATGCCGAAGCGGTCGCCGTCGCCGTCCGTGGACAGCCCGAGGTCGGCCCCGGTGCGGCGCATCAGATCGCGCAACCGGGTCAGGTTCTCCGACGTGCACTCGGGGGCGTAGCCGCCGAAGAAGGGGTCGCGGGTGTTGTGGATGACCGACACCGGCACCTGGTTCTCGAAGAGCAGGTGGTCCAGGTACTCGCGCGTGGTGCCGAAGAGGGGATCCACCACCACGGTCAGGCCGGCCCGGCGCACCGCCTCCCAGTCGATGAGCTCCTCCAGCCGCGCCAGGTAGCCGGGGCGCGGGCAGAACGGGCCGACGAGGTCCGGCCGCGGCAGGAAGACGTCGCGGAACGACGGCTCGAGCTCGGCGCAGCGCTTCTCGATGCGGTCGGTGACCGCGGTCGGCGCCAGCGTACCGTGCCCGGTGTAGTACTTGAGGCCGTTGTACTCCGGCGGATTGTGGCTGGCCGTGAACAGGATGCCGGCGTCCGCGCCGAGCTCGATGATGGCCGAGCTCAGGGCTGGCGCCGGGATGTCGCGCTGGGGGAGCCGCACCTCGATCCCGTTGCCGGCGATCACCTGGGCGGCGGAATGCGCGAACTTCTCCGACAGCATCCGGGTGTCGAAACCGACCAGGACCAGGCTGGCGTCCGCGCGGTCCTCCCGGAGCACGTCGAGGATCGCCTGGGTGACCAGCCTGACCTTGCGGAAAGTCAGGTCCTGGCCGATGATTCCACGCCAGCCGGCGGTCCCGAAGTGCACCATGACGGGTCGAGCTTACCACGCGGTCGGGACCCCCTCAACGCGCTCCCAAGCCCGTCCCGACGTGTAGAATGAGCACCGTGTTCATGCGCTCCGAACCCGGCCGCGACGGCCCGCTGCTCATCCCCCAGGTGTCCCACGCCTGGCTCGCCTGGCAGGTGGCGGAGCACTGGGGCAACCGCCGCTTCCGGCGCCCCGAGCCCTTGGCCGAGGCCCTGGCCGCGGTGCTGCTGCACGACTCGGGCTGGCCGGAGTTCGACCGCGACCCGGGGGTCGGCGCCGACGGCCGTCCCCACACCTTCGACCGCATGCCCGCCGACGCCCACCTCGGCATCTGGCGGGAGTCCGTTCTCAGGGCCGCCCAGCACGCCCGCTACGCGGGTCTCCTGGTGGCGCGGCACTTCCGGGGGCTGGCCCGCTTCAAGGAGGAGGACGCCGCCGCGCGCGGCGACGGGGCGGCGGCCGCGGCCGCCCGGGATTTTCGCCGCGAGCTCGGGGCGATGGAGAACGCATGGACGGCGTCCCTGGCGGACGACCTCCGGGCGGCGCCCTTCCTCGACGGCGTGGGCCGGCGGACCAACCAGCGGATCCTCGCCTTCTGCGACCGGCTCTCGGTGACCCTGTGCGCCGGGTTCGAGAGCGGCTTCGCGATGCCGGTGATAGACGCCGACGGCTCCGAGGCGACCGTCCGCGCCGAGCCCCTGGGAGAGCGCCGCTGGCGGATCGCGCCGTGGCCGCTGGAGGGGACCGGCCTCACGGTGCACTGCGAGGGGCGGCGGCTCGACCGCGCCGTTTTCGAAAGCCGCGAGGCCCTGCGCGAGGCCCTCCGCTCGGCGCCCGTCGAGCGCCTCAGCTTCACCCTCCTCCGTCCCTCCCGCGCCGCCCGCGGCGGTTGACAATCGCCCGCGTTGGCATACAATTCCGGCCTGCCGTTGATGCTCCGCAGTAGCTCAATGGTAGAGCGGGTGGCTGTTAACCACTAGGTTGGGGGTTCAAGTCCCTCCTGCGGAGCCAGATTACAATCCGCCAATTTGGGCGGTTCTTAGTTAACGCAGAACCCCGACGGGTGACCCC
>CAZXXL010000243.1:0-4113 GCA_964644635.1 uncultured Thermoanaerobaculia bacterium
GCGCCTCCGCGGGCGGCAGGTGGCGACACGACGGGGCGGCGGGCGGCCGGGCTGGCAGACAGCCCAGGCCGCCGCGCGGGCGAAGGGGGGGAGCTCGGGGGCCGGGCGGGGGGGGGCGCCGGGGCGGGCCGCCAGGGGGCGGGCGCCGCCGACCCCGGCCAGCGCCACCGCCGCCACCACGGTGGCGTGGAGGGGCGTCACCCGGCCGAGCTCGACCAGCAGGCCGGCCAGGACGGTCCACGCCAGCGGCGCCGACCAGAAGGCTCCGAGGGCTCGGCCGGGGGGGTTCATGGCGGCGAGTATATCGGGCGGCGGCCGGTCACGCGGGAAGGGCACGCGGGCTTCACTGCTTCCAGGCGGTGCGCAGGGTCAGCCAGAGGATCCGGAGGTCCAGGGCCAGGCTCCAGTTCTCGATGTAGTACAGGTCGTGGGCGATTCGCTGGCGGATGGAGGTGTCGCCGCGCAGGCCGTGGACCTGGGCCCACCCGGTGAGGCCGGCCCGCACCCGGTGGCGGGCCATGTACTCCGGGTACCGTTCCTTGAACCGCTCGACGAACTCCGGCCGCTCCGGACGCGGCCCGACCAGGGACATCTCGCCCTTGAGCACGTTGATCAGCTGGGGAAGCTCGTCCAGGCTGGTGCGGCGCAGGAAGGCGCCGATCCGGGTCACCCGGGGATCGCGGTTCCTGGTCCAGCGGGGGTTGCCGTCTCCCTCGGCGTCCACCCGCATGGAGCGGAACTTGTAGAGGCGGAAGGGCCGGCCGTCGAGACCCATCCGGATCTGCGAGTAGAAGACCGGTCCGCCGTCCTCGCGCTTGATCAGAAACGCCACCAGGGGAAAGACCCAGCAGGTGGCGAGGAGCAGGCCGGCCGCGCCGACGATGTCGAAGACGCGCTTGACCAGCTGGTTCCAGCCGTGAAGGGGAATCTGCGTGAGGTTGATGACGGGGATGCCGTCGAGGTCCTCCACCCCGGCGCGCAGGGTGTAGTACTGGAGGAGGTCGGGAACCACCTTGACCTCGACCATGAGCTGGCCGCTGCGCCGGATGAGCTGGACCGTCTTGTGGTGGGCCGCGAGCGGCAGGGCGAGAACCACCTGGTCGACCCGGTGCTCGGCGACCACGCGCTCGAGGTTACGGGTGGTGCCGAGCACCGGCGTGCCGTCCAGGCTCCGCTGCTGCTTGCCGGGGTCGTCGTCCAAGAAGCCCACCACCCGGAAGCCCATCTCGCGGTGATCGCGCAGGCGGCCCGCGACCTTCCTCCCCAGCTCGCCGGCGCCGACGACGAGTACCTGCTGGAGATTCTTGCCCGAGCGGCGGATACGCTTGAGGACGGCCGCGATCAGCCAGCGCTGAGCCACCACGAGCACGAAGTCGAGGGCGGCGAAGATGGCCAGCACGACTCGCGAGTAGGAGAAGCCGCGGTAGAAGGTGAGGGCCGCGGTGAGCAGCGCCGCGGCCAGGGCGACGGCGACCAGGGCCCGGAGCGCCTCGTCGAAACGGGAGCGGAAACGCCGGCCCTGGTACAGCCCCTGGAAATAGAAGACGAGCGGCCACAGGACCGCCGCCACCGGGAGCAGGCGCAGGTACGGCGCGAGCTCCGGGATCCCCTTGGTGACGGGGACGATCTGGACGGTGAAGCGGAGCCAGTAGGCGAGGAGCAACGCGGCGGCGGTGGCCAGCAGATCGCCGGCCAGCTGGAGCACGACCTGGACCTGCCGCCGCCGCGAGATCATCGCAACGCCTTCGCGAACCCCAGGCGGTCGATGAGGAATCGGAACCGGCGCAGGAAGTTCGCCCGCGAGAAGATCTCGGCGCGGTGGCGCAGGGCCTCGACCTCCCAGCGGCTTTCGAGCACCGCGCGCGTGGCGGCGGCGAGGGCGTTCACGGACGGATCCTCGGCCAGCGCCCCCTCGAGCCCGGGCCGGACGATGTCGGCGGTCCCCGAGCCGTGAAGGCCGATCACCGGCGTCCCGCAGGCCAGGGCCTCGACGGTGACCATCCCGAAGTCCTCGACGTTGGGCACGATCACCGCCGCCGCCCGGCGGTAGGCGTCGCGGAGCTCGGCGCGACTCACCCAGCCGAGGAAGCGGACGTCCCCGACCGCGTGCCGCTTCAGGGTCCCGGCCAGGGGCCCGCGGCCGATCACCTCGAGCGGCCTGCCGACTTCGTGCGCCACCTGGATCGCCACCTCCACCCGCTTATACGGAACCAGGGCCGCGACCGTCAGCAGGGCATCGCCCCGGGTCCCGCCCGGGGTGAAGTACTCGGTATCCACCGGCGGCGGCAGGACCTCGGCGTTGCGGTTCCAGTAGTGGTGGATCCGCCACGCCACCAGGCGGGAGTTGGCGATCAGGCGGTCGATCCGCGCCGAGGACACCATGTCCCACTGGCGCAGGCGCGCCAGCTCCATCTGCACCAGCGGCCGCAGGGGTCCGGGAATGCGCCGCAGGTAGAGCTCCCGCTGGTCCCAGGCGTACCGCATGGGGGTATGGATGTAGCTGAGGTGGAAGGCACCGGGCGGCGGGATCACGCCCTTGGCCACCGCGTGGCTGGAGGAGATGACCAGGTCGGCGTTGGGAAAGGTGAAGGACTCGACGGCGGCGGGCATGAGCGGGAGCAGGTGCCGCCAGCGCCGGCCGCCGAAGGAGAGGCTCTGCAGCCAGGAGGTCCGGATGGGGTGCGACTCCAGCTCCGGCGAGACGGCGCCCCGGCGGGCGACGAGCGTGTAGATGGTCGCCTCCGGGAAGAGGCGGGCGATCTCGTGCAGAACCCACTCCCCGCCGCGCATGCCGGTCAGCCAGTCGTGGACCAGGGCCACCTTCACGAGAGCACCTCCCCTTGGGCCTGACGGTACACCGTCATCGTCTTCTCGACCGTGTTCTCCCAGCTCAGAGCCGCCGCCTTGCGGCGGCCGGCCTCCACCATCCGGCGGCGCAGCGGGTCGTCCACGAGGACGGTCTCGAGGGCGCCGGCGATCTCCTGGACGTCGAGCGGGTTGACGAGCCGCGCCGCCCCCTCGCCGAGCTCGCGCATGGCGCCGAGATTCGACGTCACGACCGGCAGGCCGGCGCACATGGCCTCCAGGATGGGAAGGCCGAAGCCCTCGTACAGGGCCACGTGCAGGAGCACGGAGGCGGCGTGGTACAGGGTGGCCAGCTTGTCCCAGGGCAGCCGACCGGGGAAGCGGACGCGGTCGGCGAGACCCAGGTGCACGGCCCGGCGGGCCAGCTCCCCGTCCGGGGGCACGCCGCCGACGATCACCAGCTGGCCCGGGATCTGGTGGCGGCGGACCGCCAGGTGGAAGGCCCGCAGCGCCATCCCCAGGTTCTTGTGCGGCTTGTCGTTCGCGACGACGAGGATCAGGGGAGGCTTGAGGTCGAGATCCCGGCGGAGAGAGCGGATGACGGCCTCGTCGGGGCGCTCGGCGAGGCCGGCGTCGACGCCGTTGGGAACCACGGCGACCTTGTCCGCGGGCGCCCGGAAGAGGTGGAGGAGATCGCGCCGGGAGGCCCGGGACACGGTGATCACCCGCCGGGAACGGCGCAGGGCGAGGCCCATCATGAGGCGGAGATAGAACAGACCGAGCTGGGTGCGGCGGCGGGGCGGGTAGTAGAGCTGGATGACGTCGTGAACGGTGGTCACGATGGGCGTGCGCGCGAGCACCGGGACAACGTAGTGGGGTACGTGGATCAAGTCCAGCCGGCGTCGCCAGAGGGCCAGCGGGAGGGCGACCTGCTCGCCGAGCGTATACCCGCCGGCGGCGACGGTGACCACGCCGGCCCCCGGGGCCAGGGAGCGCGCGCGCTCTTCGTGACCGCCGCGCACGAAGAGGGTGAGCTCCACGTCGTTGCGGGCCGCAAGCCCGCGCACGAGGTTCTTGAGGTACGTGCCGATGCCGAAATCCGTCAGCTTCCTCGCGTCGACGCCAACTCTGAGCTTCACGGGGGCATTCTACCCCGCAACCCGCGCCCTGGCCCGCGGCAGGACCGTGCCGTCGGGAGAACCCTTTGCGCTGTCATCGCGAGGTGGCGTAAGCGCGCGAAGCTCTGCTTCGCTTGCGCGCACGCCACCCCGAGGACCGTGCCGTCGGGAGAACCCGTTGCGCTGTCAT
>CAZXXL010000244.1:0-4098 GCA_964644635.1 uncultured Thermoanaerobaculia bacterium
AACCCACCACCCATAATCCCCGGGAAATCACACCCGCGATGTGCGGAAAGGGGGCCTCGGGCGATTTTGCAGCACGGCGGGGGCTGTGGTACCGTCTGAATGAAACAAAGACTCAGGTTCGTCGTACAGGCGACCCAAGGAGGATCCATGAGAAAGATTGCAACCATCGGCCTGGCCCTCGTGATGGCGGCCGCGGGGGCTTCGCTCGCCGCCGACGCCACGGCGAAGAAGGCCGACGTGAAGGCCAAGAAGGCGTGCTGCGCCCGGGCGGCGGGCGCCAAGGCCCAGTGCCCCAAGACGGGCAAGACGGCCAAGGCGCGTTGCACCGCCAAGGCGAAGGGTGCCGCGTGCGCGCGCTGCCCCAAGGGGGCGAAGGCCGCGAAGGCCGGCTCCGGCTGCGCCGGGCGCTGTCCTCACGCCGCGGCCAAGGGCAAGGCCTCCGCGGGCGGCAAGGTGACCCGTCCCGCCAGGACCGGCGCCAGGGCGCCGGCGGCCGCACCCGTCACGGGTTGATATCGATCGTCGGCGGTCCCGGCGGGCCGAACCGGCGCCGGATGGCGTTCCCGAGAGCCCGCCGGATCCGGGCGCGGATCGCGGGTACCAGGAGGAGAAAGCCGCAGGCGTCGGTCAGCAGGCCGGGGGTGAGCAGGAGCAGGCCGGCGGCGGCGATCAGCGCCCCGTCGAGGAGGGCGGCCGCGGGCATCACGCCCTCTTCCATGTCGGTGCGGATCTCCCGCAGCACGCGCAGGCCCTGGATCCGCGTGAGCCATGCCCCGAGCGCACCCGTGCCGACCACGAGGAGGAGGGTGGGAGCCAGGCCCACCGCGCCGCCGATCTTCACGAGCAGGAAGAGCTCTACAATCGGGACGATGGTGAAGACGAGGACGAGACGAAGGGCCATGCCGGGAGCATAGCACCCGGGGGGACGGCGGCGGGCCGGGTGACCACCCTCCCGGCTGCGGGGAGGTCACGATGATCGACGGGATGATGGCCGGATGCTTCGGGGTCGCGGTGGAGCCTACCGGCGCCGGCCGGAGCTCCGGCCCGGCCGTCGCGGAGAGCCGCTGAGATGGCGCCCCGTACGGCGTTCGTGACCGGCGGGACGGGATTCCTCGGTCAGAACCTGGTCCGGGAGCTGGTGGCCGGCGGCTGGAGGGTGACGGTGCTCCACCGGCCCTCGTCCAACGTCGAACCCCTTCGCGGGCTGGGAGTTGACCTCGCGGCGGGGGACGTCCTCGATGCGGCGAGCATCGAGCGGGCGATGCCGCAGCGCGTGGATGCGGTCTTCCACGCAGCTGCGGACCTGAGCTTCTGGAGACCGGCGCGGGAGCGCCAGGAGCGGATCAACGTTCTCGGCACCCGCAACGTCGTCCGCGCGGCGCTGGCACGAAGGGCGGGCCGCTTCGTCCACACCTCGAGCATCGCGGTCTACGGTTTTTCCGACGGCGTCATCACCGAGGAGTCGCCGCGGCTCGGCGAGCGGTCGTGGATCCATTACTTCCGCACCAAGGCGCTCGCCGAACGCGAGGTCCGGGCGGGCATCGAACGCGGCCTCGACGCGGTGATCATGAACCCGGCCAACGTCGTCGGGCGCTACGACGTGCGGAACTGGTCCCGCCTCTTTACCCTCGTGCACGCGAGGAAGCTCCCCGCCCTGCCCACCGGTGAGGGCTCGTTCACCCACGCCCGGGAGACGGCCCGTGCGCACGTGGCGGCCGTGGACCGCGGCCGCACCGGCGAGAACTATCTCCTGGGAGGAGCCGACGCGGGTTACGCGGAGGTGATCCGGCTCATCGCCCGCCTCCTAGGCGACCCGGAGCCCGGCGGCGCCCTGCCGCCGGTCGCGCTGCGGGCGGCGGCCAGGGTCTCGCTGTGGCTGTCGTACCTCACGCGGCGCGAGCCCGACATCACCCCGGAGGGCGTGGCCGTCGTCCTCGGCCGCCAGCGGTGCTCCTCGGAAAAGGCCGAGCGGGAGCTGGGCTATCGCCCGGCGGCCCTCGAGACCATGTTTCGGGACTGCATGGATTGGATGGTCGAGACCGGCCGACTTGGCTGAAGAATTGGTGGGTTGCACTCGGCGGTCTTGTTGTTATCATGACCCTGCGATGTGTTGTGATGTTTTTCACGTTGGGCTTACGCCCACACATCCGGCAGCACCGGCCGCCCCTTCCGGGGACGGCCGATTCGTTTTTTTGGCCGGGTCCATTCCTTCGAATTGGATGGCTGAAAACGGGCATTCGAGCTCACGAAAGGAGTCGTTCGCCGTCCGGAGGCCGCAGGCACGGGACGCCCCTGCGGTCGGCGCCGCGTGACGAGTGTGTCCCGCAACCGTCAACGGTACGAGGCTGATTGGATCAAAACGGGAGGTCCAAATCATGAGCGTTGCAGGCAAGGTTTTCGTGGAAAAGTTCATGGCCGACCTGGTGGCCAAGAACCCCGGTGAGCCGGAGTTTCACCAGGCGGTCCAGGAGGTCGTCGAATCCATCGTGCCGGTTCTCGAGAAGAACCCCAAGTACCTGGAGAACAAGATCCTGGAGCGGATCGTCGAGCCCGAGCGGGTGATCATGTTCCGCGTTCCCTGGGTGGACGACCGCGGACAGATCCAGGTCAACAAGGGCTACCGGGTCCAGTTCAACTCGGCCATCGGGCCGTACAAGGGCGGGCTCCGCTTCCACCCCACCGTGTACCTCGGCATCCTCAAGTTCCTCGGCTTCGAGCAGATCTTCAAGAACGCCCTGACCACCCTGCCCATGGGTGGCGGCAAGGGCGGCTCGAACTTCGATCCCAAGGGCAAGTCCGACGCCGAGGTGATGCGGTTCTGCCAGAGCTTCATGACCGAGCTTTATCGCCACATCGGCGCGGATACCGACGTGCCCGCGGGTGACATCGGCGTCGGCGGCCGCGAGATCGGCTTCCTCTTCGGCCAGTACAAGCGACTCACCAACCGCTTCGAGGGCGTGCTCACCGGCAAGGGCCTCAACTGGGGCGGCAGCCTGATCCGGCCCGAGGCGACCGGCTACGGTGTCGTCTACTTCGCCCAAGAGATGCTGGCCACCCGCGGCGAGAGCTTCGAGGGCAAGCGCGTGACCATCTCCGGCTCGGGGAACGTCGCCCAGTACGCCGCCCAGAAGTGCATGCAGCTGGGCGCCAAGGTCCTGACCCTGTCCGACTCCACCGGGATCGTCATCATCGAGGACGGCCTGACCGAGGAGATGTGGCAGGAGCTGATGGAGATCAAGAACGTGCGCCGCGGGCGCGTGCGCGAGCTGGCCGAGAAGTTCCCGAACGCGGTCAAGTACCACGACGGCCGCGGCGTGTGGAACGTCAAGTGCGACATTGCGCTGCCCTGCGCCACCCAGAACGAGCTCGACGGCGACGATGCCAAGACCCTGGTTGAGAACGGGTGCTTCTGCGTGACCGAGGGAGCCAACATGCCCTCCACGCCGGAGGCCATCGAGGTCTTCCTGGACAAGGGAATCCTCTACGCCCCCGGCAAGGCGTCCAACGCCGGCGGCGTGGCGGTTTCCGGCCTCGAGATGTCGCAGAACAGCCTCCGCCTCTCCTGGACCCGCGAGGAGGTCGACCAGCGCCTGCACGGGATTATGAAGAGCATCCACACCGCGTGCGTGAACGCGGCCGAGGAGTACGGTCATCCGGGCAACTACATGGTCGGCGCCAACATCGCCGGCTTCGTCAAGGTGGCCGACGCCATGCTCGACCAGGGGCTGGTCTGAGCTCCCGGCCACGGAGCGGTACGGCGGCGGCCCTCGGGCCGCCGCTTCTTTTTTCGACTTCAGCGGCGGGTCCGGCGGCGGCGGAGGCCGGCCAGGGCCAGGCCGAGCAGGGTGACGACGCTCGCGGCGGCGCCCACCCGCGACCAGGGGTTCCCGGCCCAGCGGACGGTCACCGTGTGGCGGCCGGGGGCGAGCCGGATGCGAAGGAGGCCACGGTTCCTCTCGGCGTCCGCCGGACCCCCGTCGGTCGTCGCCTCCCACCACGGGTAGTCGAGCAACCGGACGGTGAGCACCGAGGGCGCGACGGCCACGACCTCGATCCGGCGCTCGAGGGGCCGCCAGGCGCGCACGCGCAGGACGCGGG
>CAZXXL010000245.1:0-4014 GCA_964644635.1 uncultured Thermoanaerobaculia bacterium
GCGGCGGGGCGGGCGGCGCGCGGCGCGGGGGGGGGCCGCGGGGGGGCCGGGGAGCGGCAGCAGGGGCAAGGCCTGCTCCGGGTGGACGGCTTCGGCCGCGGGCTCGAGGCCATGGGCACCCTGCCGATCCCGTCGCGCACGGGCGATGCCGTGCCGCTGGCGAAGGTGGCCACGCTGACGCTGCACCGGGTCCCCGCCGCCATCGAGCGTCTCAACGGCCAGCGCCAGCTCACCATCCTGGCCCAGGTCGGCGGCAACCTGCTCGCGGTGGCGCGCCGCCTCGACCGGCGCTTCGCCGCGCTCGGCCTGCCGCCCGGCTACAGCGCCACCTGCACCGGGCGGTACCGGGTGCTCGTGAAGACCGGGCGCGAGCTGCTCTTCGTCCTCGTCTCGGCGGGGCTGCTGATCCTGGCCATCATGACCCTCGAGTTCGGCTCGCTGCGCCAGGCGGGGTGGATCCTGGCCGTGGTCCCGGTCAGCCTGGCCGGGGGCGCCTTCGGCCTCGCCCTGACCGGCGCCGGCCTCAACGTGGCGGCGGCGACCGGCATGCTGACGCTGCTCGGCATCGGGGTCAACAACGGCATCGTGCTGATCGACTTCGCGAACCGCCTGCGGGCCGGTGGCGACGATCCCGCCACCGCCCTGCGCCGGGCGGCGCGGATCCGGCTGCGCCCGATCCTGGCCACCACCCTGACCACGATCGCCGGCCTGCTCCCCACGGCCCTCGGCCTGGGCGCGGGCCAGCACGTCTTCCAGGCCTTCGGGGTGGCCGTGATCTTCGGCCTGGCGGCGGGCACCGTCGCCACGCTGGTGGTCCTGCCGGCCGCCGTGCTGCGTGCGGGCTGATCCGGGTCAGGGGGCCGCGGCCGCCGCCACGGCCTCCCCGCCATCGCCGCAGCGCTCGCCGAGGACGGCGTGCAGGACGCGGCCGAGGCGGCGGACGCCCTCCCGGATCCTGTCCTCGGGCATGGCCGAGTAGTTGAGCCGCATGGTGTGCTCGTGGCCGCCGTTGGGGAAGAACGGCCCTCCGGGAACGAAGGCCACGCCCTCGGCAAGGGAGCGCTCGAGGATGTCGCGGGCGTCGACGCCCTCGGGGAGCTCCATCCACAGGAACAGCCCGCCGTGGGGCTTGGTGTAGGAGAGGCCGGGGGGGAACTCGGCCTCGATGGCCTCGAGCATGACGTCGCGCCGGCGCCTGTAAGTTGCCACCAGCTCGGCAACGTGGGCGTCGAGATCGAAGCGGTCCATGAACTCGGCGATCTGGCGCTGGCCCAGGGTGGACGAGTGAAGATCGGTCCCCTGCTTGACCATCACGTACTTCTCGCGCAGCTCGGGCGCCGCCGCCAGCCAGGCGATGCGGAGACCGGGGCAGAAGATCTTGGAGAAGGTGCCGAGGAAGACCACGAGACCGCGCTCGTCGAGCGCGGCCAGGGGCGGCAGGCCCTCGCCCTCGAAGCGCAGCTCACCGTACGGGCTGTCCTCGACGACCGGGATCCCGTGCCGGGCCACGACGTCCAGGAAGGCGCGCCGGCGCTCGAGGGACCAGGTTCGCCCAGTCGGGTTCTGGAAGTCCGGAATGACGTAGGCCAGCTTGGCATCCGGGTTTTCGGCGATGCACCGCTCGAGATCGGCGATGACCATCCCCTCGTCGTCGGTCGCGACCTCGACGAAGCGCGGCCCGTAGGCCTTGAAGGCGTTGATGGCGCCCAGGTAGGTCGGGCTCTCGCAGAGCACGACGTCGCCCTCGTCGAGGAAGATCCTGCCGGTCAGATCGATGCCCTGCTGGGACCCGGTGGTGATGAGGATGTCGTCCGGTCCGAAGCTCGTCTTCTGGACCCGCCCCATGCGCTCGGCGATCAGCTCGCGCAGCCTGGGATCGCCCTCGGTCGGCGAGTACTGCAGCGCCCGGTGACCCTTGTGGGCCAGCACGGCGGCCGTGACCTCCTCCATCTCGCGAACCGGGAAGAGATCGGCGGCCGGCAGCCCGCCGGCGAACGAGATCATCCCCGGCCGCTGGGTCAGCTTGAGGATCTCCCGGATCTCGGAGGCCCTGAGCCTCTGCATCCGCCTGGCCATTCGGATCTTCGCCATCACGCAACCACCTTTCGTCAGACGACCGGCTGCATGCCGATCTGCCCCTCGTTCCCGTTCTTCTGCGCCCGGAGCGAGCGGCGCACGGATTCCACGAAACGTTCCACGCCGGTGCGGATCCGCTCCGGCGACGAGTAGGAAAAGTTCAACCGGACGTAGGTCTCGGCCGGGGCCTCGGTGAAACAGGCCTCGCCGGGCAGGTAGGCCACCCCGGCGTCGGCGGCCTCGGTCAGCAGGCGCGTCCGTTCCACGGCCTCCGGCAGCCGGCACCAGATGTAGAAGCCGCCCCGCGGCTTGCGCCACTCGAGGCCGGGCACGCCGGCCCGGGCCAGGGCCTCGTCCATGGCGTCGCGGCGCTCGGCGTAGGCCGACCGCAGCGTGTTCAGGTACGGCTGGTAGTGCCCGTCGCGGAGGAAGCGGTGCAGGAGTCGCTGGCCGACGCTCGACGCGTGCAGGTCGCTCCCCTGCTTGAGCAGGGCGAGCTGGCGCACCACCGCCCGCGGCGCGACCAGGAAGCCCAGCCGCATGCCCGGAAACAGCACCTTCGACAGCGTGCTCAGGTAGACCACCCGGCCGGCGCTGTCCAGCGCCTTCAGCGACGGCAGCGGGTCGCCGTCGTAGCACAGGTCCGAGTACGGGTCGTCCTCGAGGATCGGCACGCCGTGGCGGCCCGCGAGGTCGAGGAGCTCACGCCGCCGGGCCAGGGACATCTCGACGCCGGACGGGTTCTGGAACGTGGGCAGGGTGTAGATCAGCTTCGGACGGTGGCGTTCGAGGGTGGCGGCCAGGAGGTCCGTCCGCATCCCCTCCTCGTCCATCGGGATGGCGATCACCCGCGCCTGGGCCGCGCGGAGCACGGGCAGGATGCCGATGTAGGTCGGCTCCTCCACGATCACCACGTCGCCCGGATCCACCAGGGCCCGCACCATCAGGTCGAGGCCCTGCTGGGATCCCGAGAGCACCAGGACCTCGTTCATCGAGCAGGCGATCCCGCGGGTGGCCAGCCAGCGCGCCAGGGTCTCGCGCAGGGGCGTGTGGCCCTCGGTGGGACAGTGGAGCAGCATCTCGGGACCCACCTCCTCGACCAGGTTCGCGAAGATGCTGCCGAGGAGGTCCAGCGGCAGCAGCTCGGGCGCCGGCAGACCCACCGCCAGCGAGATGACGTCCCGGCGCTCCGTGAGCTCGAGCAGATCGCGCAGCACCGGGTCCTGGACGTGCAGGGCGCTCTCCCGGAAGAGCTGCCGCCAGGGCAGGGCGCCGCGCCCGCCGGGGGCGGCCCCGCCGGCCGGCGCCCGCACCGAGGTGCCGCGGCCGACGTGGGCCTCGAGGAGCCCCTCGGCCTTGAGCTCCCGGTAGGCGGTGAGCACCGTGCTCCGGTTGACGCCCAGGGCCTCGGCCAGCCGCCGCTCGGGAGGCAGCCGGAAGCCGTCCGGCAACGAGCCGCGGACGATGAGATCCCGGATGCGGTCCACGATCTGCCGGTAGACGGGAACCTTGCTGTGGCGGTCGATGACGATCTGCATGAGCTCCCCGCGGGACAGCCAATGCCTCGTTCGATGCCGATTGGCTGGACCCAATAACAGGTTAGGGCGGAAAGCCCGCCTTCGCAAGCACCAATCGAGGTCGATTGATCCCCACCAATTTTTCGAGCATGCCGCCTTCCCGGCCGCGAGAAGCCGGGAGCCGGCCTACGGGACGCTGCGCCCGGCCACCCTTCCGGTCAGGATGCAGCTGCCGAGGAAGGTGCCCTCCAACGTGCCCCGTCCGTGGATCCCGCCGCCCCCGAAGCCGGCGGCCTCCCCCACCGCCCACCCCCCCGGGCTCCGCCTGCCCCCCCGCCCGGCCGCGCCCCATTCACGCGCGGCGTCAGTGCCCCCCCCACCGCTCCCGCCGAGACCGCTCACCCCGCCGGACCCACCGGAG
>CAZXXL010000246.1:0-3953 GCA_964644635.1 uncultured Thermoanaerobaculia bacterium
CCTCGGAACGCGGCCACACACCCTGGAGGCATTGGTAGGCCGTCCACGGGTCGCGAGCCGCCGCCGCCGCCCGCAGCTTCGTCGCCCAGCGTCTCCTCGGTAGGGGCGCCCACGACGCCAGCCACCGCAACCCGGTCCGGCCCCACAGCTTCTCGAGCCGCGGCATGAAGCGCAGCCGCGGGTAGCCCGAGAGCAGCTCGTCGCCGCCGTCGCCGGACAGGGCCACCGTCCAGCGTTCCCGGGCCGCCTCCGAGACCACCCAGGTGGGCGCCAGGGACGGGTCGGCGATGGGATCGCTGCCCACCTCCTCCCAGCGCCCGAGCACCGCCTCCATCGCCGCGGCCGGGCACGGCACGACCCGGTGGGTGATCCCCAGCCTCCCGGCCGCCGCGGCCGCCCGCGGCGTCTCGTCCCGGCCGCCGGGAAAGCCCACCGTCAGCGACTCCGGCCGCGCCCCGGAGGCCACCGCCGCGGCGGTCACCACCGCCGAGTCCACGCCCCCGGAGAGAAAGCAGCCCAGGGGCACGTCGCTGACGAGACGCTCCCGGACCGACTCGACGATCCGTGCGCCGAGGGCCTCGGCCGCGTCGCCGGGTGCGCGCACGGCCGGAGCCGTCCGCGAGGCCTCGAGCGGGTCGTACCAGGGACGGACCGCGATCTCGCCGTCGACGAGCTCGAGGAGATGGCCCGGGGGCAGCCTGCGGACACCCCGCACCAGCGTGGCCGCGCCCGCCGTGGTGCCGAGCTGGAGCCAGGCCGCCAGCCCCTCCCGCGACAGGTCCCGGCCCACCCCGGGGTGGGCGAGCAGGGCCGGGATCTCCGACGCGAAGGCGATTCCCCGCCCCACCCGCGCCCAGAACAGCGGCTTGATGCCGATCCGGTCCCGGACGAGCAGGAGCCGGCGCTCGGCCGGGTTCCACAGGGCGAGGGCGAACATGCCCGAGAAGCGGTCCAGCGCGGCCGCGCCCCACCGCTCCAGGGCGGCGAGCACGACCTCGGTGTCACCGCTGGTCGAAAAGCTCCAGCCCTCGCCCTCGAGCTCCCGCCGCAGCGCGCGGAAGGCGTACATCTCGCCGTTGTAGACCAGGACCGTGCCCCGCCGGCCGATCATCGGCTGGTCGGCCCGCGGCGAGGTGTCGAGCACCCTCAGCCGGGTGTGGCCGAGGGCCGCGACCCCGTCCGGGTCCTGCCAGAGCCCCCGGCCGTCGGGCCCGCGGTGACCGAGCCGCGCCACCATCCGCCCGAGCGCCTCGGCCCGCACGCCGCCCGTGGGATCCACCCAGCCGCAGATGCCGCACATGCCCTCATACTACACGGCGGCGGAGGGCTCAGCGGCCGTAGAACTCGGCGATCCGGCCCACCACCTCCTCCTGCTCGGCCGCCGTCAGCTCCGGAAAGACCGGCAGCGCGAGGACCTCGCGGCTGGCCCGCTCCGCCTCCGGGAAATCTCCCTCGCGGTAGCCGAGCTCCGCGAAACAGGGCTGGAGGTGCAGGGGCAGCGGGTAGTACACGGCGCAGCCGATCCCGTGCCCGGCCAGGAAGGCGCGCAGCTCGTCCCGCCGGGGAACCCGAACCACGTACTGGTTGAAGGTGTGGCCCCGCCCCTCGACCGCCCGCGGCAGCTTCACGACGTCGCCGAGGCCGGCCTCCCCGAAGAGGCGGCCGTAGCGGGCGGCGTTGGCCCGGCGGGCGGCGATCCAGCCGGTGACGCGGGGCAGCTTCACCCGCAGCACCGCGGCCTGCAGCGCGTCGAGGCGGAAGTTCCCGCCCACCCGGGCGTGCTCGTAGCTCCCCGACTGGCCGTGCATGCGCAGCTGCCGCACGAGCGCGGCCAGCTCGCCGTCGTTGGTGGTCACCAGGCCCCCGTCTCCGAAGCAGCCGAGGTTCTTGGAGGGAAAGAAGGAGAAGGCGCCGAGCGTCCCCAGGCCGCCCACCGGCCGGCCCCCCAGCCCGGCTCCCCACGCCTGGGCGCAGTCCTCCACCACCGGCACGCCGGGCAGCGCCTCCGCGAGGGCGTCCAGGTCGGCGGCCTGGCCGAACAGGTGGACGGGGATCACCGCCCGCGTGCAGGCGGTCGCCTGGGCGGCCGCCGCGGCCGTGCTCAGGCAGAAATCCTTCGGGTCGATGTCCACGAAGACCGGCCGCGCGCCGAGCCGCGCCACCACGCCGGCGGTGGCGAAGAAGGTGAAGACGGGCAGCAGGACCTCGTCGCCCGGGCCGATGTCGAGCGCCATGAGGGCGGCCAGGAGGGCGTCCGTTCCCGAGCTCGTGCCGACGGCGTGGGCCACGCCGAGGGCGGCGGCGGCCTCCCGCTCGAAGGCCTCAACCTCGGGCCCGAGAATGAAGCGCTGGGCGTCGCACACGCGGTCGACGGCGGCGCGGATTTCCTCCCGCAGCGGCGCGTACTGGCGAGTCAGGTCGAGCAGCGGAACCGGCATGGCCAACCTCCCGTGTCCACCGGCGTGAACGAGGCCGATCCTACCACCGGTACCAGACCGACCGGAACGCGTTGGCCCGCAGCGTCCCCCGGCGGAGGGTGGACAGCCCCACCAGGACGCCAAACACGAAGCCGCCCACGTGGGCGAACCAGGCGATGCCGCCGGCGGCCGGTGCGGCCGCCAGGGACAGCGTGCCCTGGAAGAACTGGATCAGAAACCAGTAGGCCAGGAAGAGCACCGCCGGCACGTCGATCACGGTGACGAAGATCAGCAGGAAGACGAGGGTGCGCACCCGGGAGTGGGGGAACCACACCATGTAGGCGCCGAGCACGGCGGCGATGGCCCCGGAGGCGCCGATCGTCGGCACCGTGGATGCGGGCGAGAAGAGGGCCTGGGTCAGGGCCGCCGCCAGCCCGCCGCCGAGGTAGAAGAGGATGTAACGCCCGTGGCCCAGGGCGTCCTCGACGTTGTCCCCGAAGACGTACAGAAACCACATGTTGCCGATGATGTGCAGCCATCCGCCGTGGAGGAACATGGACGAGAGCACGGTCCCCGCGTTCCCCAGCAGCCCGTAGACCGGCAGGCCCACGCGCGCGGCGGCATGGGGAAAGAAGAGGCGGGCCGGGATGAAGGCCGCCGCCTGGAAGAGCTCGCGCACGTGGCCGCCGAGCATCAGCTCGAAGACGAAGACCACCGAGCAGGCGACGATGATGAGCACGTTCATGACCGGCCGCAGGTCGGAGGGGATCGAGTCGCGCAGGGGGAAGAACATGCCCGGATTATACGGGGGGCGGCGCCCCATCGCCCGCGCCGGCCGCCGCCGGTCCCCACAGCTCCCAGAACCGTCCCCCGCCCGCCACCGGCACCAGCCCCAGCTCCCCGGCCAGCGGCTCCAGCAGGCGGTTGGACGCCAGGCCGGGCGTGCGCAGGAGCCACACCCGCCGGCCTCTCCGGCGCGCCGCGGCCAGCCGGCGGGTCAGCGCCGGCACCTCGGCCGCCGCGGCCAGGGCGCGGCGGTCGTCGTACCACCCCGGGTGCCGCGCCGCCTCCCCGGGAAAGCTCAGCCAGCGCAGCTCGTGCGCCAGCGGCCCCAGCTCCGACCGCACGTCGAGCAGGTACCATCCCGTGGTCACCACCACGTCCCCGGGCCGGGCGACGCGCGCCAGCGCCCGGGCGGCCGCCGTCGAGGGCGGGGCCGGCTGCCCCGCCCACAGTACCAGGGAGGCGGCCGACACCGCCGCCCCGCCCAGCGCGAGAAGCACCCCGCCGGCGACAACCCAGCGTCGCCGGCGGCCGCCCACCCCGGCCGTCACCACCAGCAGCGCCGCCGGGATGAGCAGCACGTCGGCCCTGCCCGGCGCGTAAACCGGCCGGAGCAACGCCGACGCCGCCACCAGGGCGAAGCCCGCCGCCGCCCAGAAGACGGCGGCGCCCGCGACCCTGCGCCACCGGGCCAGGCCCGCCGCCGCCAGCAGGGTCCAGACCCCCAGCCCGAGGACCGCCAGTGTCCCGGGC
>CAZXXL010000247.1:0-3892 GCA_964644635.1 uncultured Thermoanaerobaculia bacterium
GCGGGGTGTGTGGAGTCGTGTGTGTGTGGGGGCGGGGGGGCGGGGGGTGGGGGGGGGGGGGGGGTGGGGGGGGGGGGGGGGGGTTGGGGCGGGGCGCGGGTGCCCACCCGAGGGTGGTGCCGCAGGCAGTCCCCGGGAGCGAGCGCGCGTCCGGACACCCGAACCGAGCCCCGCCGTTTGTGGCACGCGCGATGGCCGGGGTCCTGACGACGGGCCCGGTGTTGCCTTTGAGCAGCACGTTTCACTTGATCTGGCATCGAAACAGGCATGCACCCAGCGTGACGCGAGGCGGGGCGCAATGGTGTTCCGCTCGTATTGGTGGCCATTCTTGCGTTTCTTGAAGAGAGCGTCGTCCGGGCGACGCATCCGCGGTTCACGTACGAAGCGAGGATCGGCTGGGCCGGTGTTCCGACATCGCCCGGCTGTACGCTGTCCTGCGGGCCGCCCGTGATCGGGTACCCAACCGCCTGCGAATGCTACTCCGACGGTTCCATCGTGTGCGACACTTGCCACGGGGGGTGTTACGGCGGGAATGACGGGGGCGGCGGGGGCGGCGTTCCCGCCGGAATGCCCCAGAGCCCAGAACGAATTGTCAGGCTCGACACCGCTAAGTCATGAGTCAGGGATGGGCTGGGAGCGAGGCGCGAGTGCAGCGAGCTGTTTATCAACCGCGGAACGGACGGCCTGAGCCAGATGGCCTCCGTCTCCTACCGCGGCGGACAGGCCACGACGCGGTGCTCCTCGGGTGCGGTCGCTGCCTGGACGACGATCGGAGGCAGCGTCATCTTCCTCTGTCCACATTTTTCCGATCTTACAAGCAGCATCGCGGGAAGGACGTCGATCCACGAACTGCTGCACACTGCGGGCCCGAAGGGGAATCCGCCTTATCCGACTGCGATGGCGAGCGAGCAGATCAACGACCTCGGCCATCGGAAATGTGGACTATGAGGAAATGCCTCGTCCTCTGCTTGGCGCTGTTGCCGGGATGGGTGCACGCCCAACAGGCGGCATCGAACGCGGACGTCTGCGGCGTCCTGAGCCGGGTGTGGGGAGCCGCCGCCTTTCTCGAACGGCGTGCGGGCGTCTCGTTTGCGGACGCCGCGCTCCAGCAGGGGCGGCACGACCCTGTCGTGGCGTCGCTTGCGCGGGAAGCCCAAGCCGGTTTCGGTCTGCCCGCGCAAGCTGCGTCGGACCTGGTGGTCAGCCTGGGCCTGTTTCAACGGAGCCGGCTGGACGGGTCCCACTGCGAGCCGGAGACCTTTGCCACCGCCGCCTCACAGCTCCTGACCGCATACGCTGAAGCTCCCGAGGCGGAGATTCTGACCGATATTGTGGCCCAGCTCGTCATGGCGGATGAGGAGAAGTCCTTCACGCCCAAGTTGAAAGATCTGCTCCTCTCTCTTGATGAACTTTGCAAACCCGCGGTGCTTCTGGAGGGGCGGATTCGCGGCTCGACCGCCGTGCCCCTCCTCGAGCCACTCGTCCCCGGGTGCTCGGCGGATTCCAGTTTCCTCGCCGCCCTTGCCGATTCCGTGGGCTCGGACCTCCTGCGCGTCTCGTTGACCGAGGCGGCATGGCGAGCATGCCAAGAAGACTGTCAACCGCTCTTCGCCGAAACGATCCACGGATTGCTCGAGGTCGGTCTGCCCCGCCGGGTGGTGAAGGTGGTCGCCGAGCAACCGTCGCCCGCCGGTCCTGCGGTGCGGCGGGATCTTGCCGTCTCGTTAGCGCTGACCCACGATCTGGCCAAGGCAGAGGAGGTAAGGAAGAAGCTCGATCGCGGCGCGGTCACGCCCCGAACAAAGAGCGGCGTCAACACGATGCTCCACGAGCTCCTGGACCGCGGGGCAATCTCCTCCAGGACCGTGGCCGAGGCGTATCTCAACAGCCGGGCGGACCCGGCCGTCCTTCTCTTTCTCGCCCGGTACCCGCCCGACAGCTTGCGCGGCACGAAGGCGTCCGCGGCCTGGCTCATAGTCGAGACGATCTCTCGCTTGCTGGCCGACGCCGATGCTGAGCTCCAACAGTATCCGGCACTGAACCGGTTCTCTGAAGTGAGAGATCTGGCCGCGATCGAGCTCCGGGAAGCCGAGCGCCTGTACCGAGACGCCGTGGTCGATGTGCCGGGATCCCTCTCTTTGAGCGGCGAACCCGCTTCCACGAAAATCGACCGCTTCCGGGAATGCGAGGGCGCCTCGCCAGTCGCCGTCAAAAGCCTCTGCTTTGCGGATGAATCTGGCGTGAGCAAGGCAAACGTCAGTCGATTCTTCGTCTCTCACGGCCCGCTCGGCCCAGGTGTCGAAGGTCTTTGGGTGATCCGCGGTCAAGAGGCATCGAGACGGGTTGGCCTCCTCGGAATCGCCGGCCGTCCCCCCTTTGCCGCCCCAGATGTCTCGCTCAGCTCTCTTGCCAGCTCGTGTATCGAGCAGCAGGGCTCGATGGTGACGGTCCACGCTGGCGGGCTTGCAGTCAAGGCTGATCTCAGAGAGATCCTTGCCGATCCGGACGGCGATGGCCTGTCGACCTCTGTCGAGCATTACCTCGGATCCGATCCCGAGGTTGCCGATTCGGATGGGGATGGTATCTTCGATATCGATGACCCGGCGCCCAGCTTTCCGCAGCAGGAAGACAGCGGGCAAGCATGGCGGAAACCCGCGGGGATCTTCTGGCAGAAACTCGTTGCTCCCGTGTTCAGTCAGCGTCCCGACGACCGGGGGTGCGAGCGGTTTGGCGGTGTGCTCTTCATCGTCAGCGCCGATCGCGAGCTTGGCCTCGCGGCGGCAGACACGGGCGCTCGAATCGTGCCCGTTCTCCCCCACGAGGCGAACGATCTTCTCCCCGGCGCCGCGACCTTCAGGGTCAGGATGTTCGGCATCGACCCGCAGGCGGGCGTGGCCTTCTTCGACTGGTCGTGGGGGAGCGCCGGCGGCACCATGCTGCTCGAACGGTCGGGCACCAGGTGGGTCGTTGCCTCCGAGCACATGGAGTTGTCGTGAGCGGCCCGCAGGGTTCCGAACCCCCGGGGCCCTACGGCGCGCTCCGCCGGGGCCGGCCGAGCCGCCGCACCGGGCGTCGCCGGGGGCTGGAAAACCACCGTGGGAGCCTGACGGGAGGCCTGGTCACCGGGGCGGACAGCAGCGGTCACTCCACGGGCAACCACCTGTACATCACGGTGAGAGATCAGCGGTGGCCGAATGGTGGCCACTATGTTGAGCCATTAGCTTATGCCGATACCCAGCCAACCGACGCTGAACGCCACGGGGGGTGCTGAAATGTCTCGAAAGATGATCAGTACATCGTTGGTCTTTCTGACCGTGACGCTGAGCGCGGGCCTGGCCGCCGGCCAGAGCGTTCTCCAGAGCGAGCTCGGCCGCAGGCCTGCCGCGACCATTGCCGTCGGCAACCACGGGAGGGTCGTCCTCGCTGCGCCGGACGACAGCGGCACCACGCTCGTGGTCGTCGGTCCGAAAGGCCTCAAGACGAAGCATCGTTTCGAGCGTAGGTTTCTGCTGGCCGGAGTGGTTTTCCCCGACGGGAGAATCCTGGTCGGGGACACCGCCAACAAGGGCCTCAAGGTGGGCGCCTCGGTCGACCTGATCCTCGACCCGAAGGGAGAGAAGATCGTCTGGCGTGCCCCACATTTCGGCTCGTGGTCCTACGACACCACCGGCCGCTACGCCGTCTGGACGCCGTGCCTGTACTGCGCCAGCGAGGTACCGGAATCGGCTATCGGCAAGGAGGCGGCGAAGTACGTCGGCAAGGGCCTCGCCATCGCCATCGAGGACACCACCCGGCCGGCTACGGGGAAGCTCTCGCTGCTCCGGGGTCCGTCCATGGAGAAGACCATGCGCAATGCCGGGCCGCTCGACTACCAGGTCGAGGCCTTGTCCGG
>CAZXXL010000248.1:0-3887 GCA_964644635.1 uncultured Thermoanaerobaculia bacterium
CGCCCATCAGCGAGTACGCCATCGTCGGCTCGGCCGTCGGCGCCGCCATGCGCGGGCTGCGCCCGGTGGCCGAGATCCTCTTCTCCGACTTCCTGACGGCGTGCATGGATCCCATCGTCAACCAGGCGGCCAAGCTGCGCTACATGTCCGGCGGCCAGTACGCCCTGCCCCTGGTGGTCCGCACGCCGGGCGGCGCAGGGTTGGGTATGGCCGCCCAGCACTCCCAGAGCCTGGAGGCCCTGCTGACGGGGATTCCCGGGCTGATCGTCGTGGCGCCCTCCAACCCCGCCGACGCCAAGGGTCTCCTCAAGGCCGCCATCCGCTCCTCGAACCCCGTACTCTTCTTCGAGAACAAGCTGGGCTACCTGGAGACGGGGCCCGTTCCCCCCGGGGACTGGACCGTCCCGCTGGGCCGCGCCCGGATCGTCCATCCCGGCGACGACCTGACCGTGGTGGCCGTCGGAGGAATCGTCGCCACAACCCTGGCTGCGGCCCGGACCCTCGCGGGCGAGGGGATCGGCGTCGAGCTGATCGACCCCCGGACGCTTTTCCCCCTGGACCTGGAAACCATCGTCGCCTCCGTGGCCAGGACGCGCCGCCTGGTGACCGTGGAGGAGGCCCCCCTCAACCACGGATTCGGCGCCGAGGTCGTCGCGCGCGTCGTGGAGGCCCTGGGGCCCCGCGCCCTCCGCGCCGTCCACCGCATCGGTGCGCACCACGTCCCCATCCCCTACGCCCGAAACCTCGAACGCGCCGCCCTCCCCGGCGAGGACCGCATCACCCGCGAACTCCGGGAGGTCATGGGATAGACCGAAGGGAAGACCAACGCAAAGACGCCAAGGCGCGGAGACGCGGAGGAGAAGAGGAGAGGGAGAGGGTTCCAGAGCAAGTCCCGGCTGACCCTTACTCAAATCCAACCGGCCGCGATCTGCCCTCAGGTTCGAGGATAGTCCTGTCTTCGCCGACCCCCCTCCGCGTCGTGGGGTCTTGGCGCCTTTGCGTTCTCCTTCATTCTCGGGCCGCCGCGGAAGGCTCGACCATCCTCGCGAATCAGTACGGCACGGCGTTGGCCGGGGGGTCCATGCCGAGCCAGCGGGAGACCAGGGTGGCGACGGCGGTGGCGGGGATCTCGTTCGGGCGCTCGCGGGGAACGCCGGCGCCTCGGGCGAAGCAGATGCCGCAGAGCTCGTCGTGTGTATTGAGGTAGCCGTGCTGGCCGTAGTACCGGCTGGGCTCCATGGCCTTCTTCGCGGACAGGCTGGTGGAGAACGTGTAGCCCGGCCTGAGGAAGATGACGAGATCTCCGCAGTCGGGGTTACCGAGGCCGGCCTCGGCCGCCTGGCTGCGGTTCCAGATGGCCTCCACCACGGGCTCGCCGTCCGAGTCGAGATCGGCCAGGGCCCGGGCGGCCCGCTGCAGCAGCTCCTGGGCCCGGGCGGGCTCCACTACGCCGCCGGGCTCGCGGCCCTCGAGGTTGAGGTAGATGTGGGCGCAGCCGCCCGAAGTGTAGGCCAGCATGGGGGTATCGGCCGCCGGCCGGGGCCTTCGGCCCGAGTCGTCGACCGTGAGCAGCCCGGCGTCGGCCAGGACGCGGTTGACGTTGACCGTGTCGTGCAGGGGCATCAGGCCGTGGTCGGAGACAACGACCAGGGCGTCCCGGGCCGGGTCCAGCACCTTCCACCAGGAGGCCACCGAGCGGTCGAAGGAACGGCCGACCCGCTTGAGCCCCTCGGTGGCGGCCAGCTCGGAGCCGGGGCTCCACGCCCACTGGCGCCGGTCCCGGATCAGGCCGATGTGCTCGTACTCGTCGGGGTTGGGGTGGTAGGCCATCAGCAGGTCGAAGGGCTCGTTCTCAACGACCCAGGCGCCCACCCGGTCCAGGTAGCGGTCCAGACGCTCGAGCTGCTCCAGGAAGGTGTCCAGGTCGATCCCCTGGCTGGGGTCCAGCCACCAGCGAGCCAGCCCCTCACGGTCCGGCGGGCCGGGCCAGAAGCCGACGGCTGCTTCCAGGCGATCCTCGAACGCCTCGGGGTAGGCCATCAGGCGATAGACCTCACCCCGGTAGAGCCGCACGGCGCCCCGGAGCCTGTCCAGGTGGAGCACCTTGCACCAGGCGCCCCACCGGTGGGGCCGCTCCTCGCCGGGTAAGGTGGCCTCCGTCGCGGCGGCGAACCATCCGCTGCGGTCCAGGATCCTCGGCGCCTCGCTCCCCGGAAGGGTGACGGCCGCCGTGTTGTAGGAGGGCACGCCGTCGTCGGTACCGTCCACCACGGTCAGGGTCAGCCGGACGCTGGAGGGCGTCGCCCGGCCCAGCTCCACGGGAACGGTCCAGACCAGCGGCTGAACGCCGTCGGCAGAGGGAAGGGCCGAGGCGTGGCCCGCCTCGGCCGGGTCCAGCTCGAGGATGGCCGAGCGCTCCAGGGGCCGTTCCGGCCAGATCAGGCCGAAATCTCCCCGGCGGCCGGGGCTCGTGCCGTCGGCCCCCGGCCAGGTCAGGACGCCGACCCGCTTGCCCTGGCGGCGGGCCGCCTGCCACAGGGTCTCGGCGTGGATGGGAGCGGAAAAACCCGAGACCCCCTCGGTGATGGGCCGGTCAACGGGATGAAAGAAGTTGCAGACGATCCCCGTGGTCCCGGGCCGCGCTCCCGTGGCCAGGGAGATGTGGTTGACCGCCGTCAGCGTCGGGCTGACCATGCGCACCCGGCGCGCGGCGTAGCCCGAGTCCACCATGGCCCGGATCCCATCGGGCTCCTCGGCGACGCCGTCGTCGAGCCAGCCCCAGGCCAGGTCGGCCCCCACACCGTCGTGGGAGACCAGGACCAGCCGCCGGGCCGTGGCGGCCGTGGCCGGTGGGGCGGTGCTCCGGCAGGAGTTGATCAACAGCGCGGGCAGGGCGAACAGCAGGGTCGCGGTCACCAGGGAACGTCGCATGGCGTCATGGTAGCGCAGATGGGGCGTCCGGGTCGCGCCGGCCCTGGCGGTGGAGCACGCGGGAGCCTGCCACGGCGGCAGGATTGGCCCGCGGCGTGAGCGGACGCGACGTGGAGGCGGATTGGTTCCGCGCTATCCTTCTCCCATGTCCCAGGACTGGCTCTTCGACGAGAACGATCGCCGCTTCATGGAGGAGGCCCTGGCCGAGGCCCGGGCCGCGGCGGAGCGCGGCGAGGTCCCCGTGGGGGCCGTCCTCGCCAGGGAAGGGGAGATCCTCGCCCGGGCGGGCAACCGGCGCGCGGAGGATCATGACCCCGGCGGCCACGCCGAGCTGATCGTCCTCCGGGAGGCCGCCCGGGCCCTGGGCGACTGGCGTCTCCCCGGTTGCACCCTCTACGTCACCCTGGAGCCCTGTCCCATGTGCACCTCCGCCTGCCGCCAGGCCCGGGTCGACCTGGTCGTCTGGGGCGCCGCCGATCCCGTCATGGGGGCCTGCGGCACGGTCCTCGATCTGGCGGAGGACCCGCGGCTCGGTCCACCCCTGGCCCAGCGGGGCGGCCTCCTGGCGGGGCCCGCCGCAGAGCTTCTCCGCACCTTCTTTGCCAAACGGCGCCGAAATGCGTAAAATGCCCTTCCCGTTGTGGAGAGGTGCCGGAGTGGTCGAACGGGGCGGTCTCGAAAACCGTTGACCTTTCACGAGGTCCGTGGGTTCGAATCCCACCCTCTCCGCCAGACAACAGAAGTTCGGAGAGGTGTCCGAGTGGCCGAAGGAGCACGCTTGGAAAGCGTGTGTGGGGGTTACTCCACCGCGGGTTCGAATCCCGCCCTCTCCGCCACATGATGGAGCGAAACGCCGGCCGCGGCCGGCTGCGAGAAACGGAGCCTGGCATGGAGCCCGGGCCCTGTGCATCGCCGCCCTCCGAACCGTGTCAGGCCCGGAAGGGAGCAGCACTTAG
>CAZXXL010000249.1:0-3885 GCA_964644635.1 uncultured Thermoanaerobaculia bacterium
GCTGGGTATAAGGGACCGGGGCGGGGGTCGGCCGCGCCGGCGCCGGTGTGGCCGGCGGCGGCCCGGTACCGCGGGAGGGACCCCGGCGCGGCAGGCGGACGAGCTGCACGGAGACCGACGGCAGGTGGATCACCCGCCGCGGCGAGAGGCGGGCGGCGAGGATCACGGTCGCGCCGACCGCGGCGTGGAGGAGGAATGCGACCGCGGCCCACCGGAGCCATCGCGGCTTGAGGCGCCGGCGTTCCTCGAGGACCCGGGACACCGGGTCCATGTCACCGTCCCTCGGGCTGGGTGACCATGCCCACGTGCTCCACCCCGACCCGGTCGAGGACGGCCAGGACCTTGATGACGAAGCCGTAGGGCAGCCGGCGGTCGGCCTTCAGGTAGACCGGGCGCGGCCGGCCGCCGAGGGCGGCCCCCAGCCGCTCGGGGAGGAGCTTGAGGTGGACGGGCTGGTCGCCGAGGTAGATCAGCCGGTCGGAGGTGAGGGTCAGCACCAGCGGCTCCTCGTTGCGGGCCGCGATACTGGTGGCGTTCTGCTTGGGCAGGTTCACCTTGACGCCCTGCACGAGCATGGGGGCGGTGATGATGAAGATGATGAGCAGGACCAGCATCACGTCCACCAGGGGCGTGACGTTGATCTCGGCCAGGCTGCCGAGGTCGTCGTCGGAGGGGATGCGTCCGGCCATGGCCCTAGAAGAAGTTGCGCTCGACCAGATTCACCAGCTCGAGCAGGAAATCGTCCATCCGCCGCCGGATCTGGCGCACGCGGGTGAGCATGTGGTTGTAGGCGATCACCGCCGGGATGGCCGCCACCAGGCCCGCCGCCGTGTTGACCAGGGCCTCGGCGATGCCGGGGGCCACGGTGACGATGGAGGTCGAGCCCGTGGCGCCGATGGCGCGGAAGGTGTTCATGATGCCCCACACGGTGCCGAAGAGGCCGATGAACGGCGTGACGCTGGCGGTGGTGGCGAGCAGCGGCAGGCCGCGCTGCAGCCGCTCCTGCTCGCTGCCGATGGCCCGCTCGACGGCCCGGGAGACGCCGTCGAGGCTCCTGATGCGGACGCCCTCACCCTGCTCACCACGGCGCTCGGCGACCCGGACCTGGGCCTTGAGCTCCTCGTAGCCGGCCTGGAACATGGCCACCAGCGGCGAGGCCCGATGCTTGCCGGCCCCCTCCGCGACCTGGCTCAGCCGCCCGGCCCGGCGGAACATGGCGATGAACTCGTCCGACGTCGTCCGCGCCCGCGACAGCTCCCGCCACTTGGCGAGGATCACCGACCAGGAGGCGAGGGAGAAGAGGAGGAGGATGAGCAGCACGACCTTGGCCACCCACCCGGTGGACACGAAGAAGCGAATGATCTCCACGCACGCATTGTACGGAATCGCGGTCGGGCCCGCATGTGACGTCGCGCCCACACCGACCGGGCTTGCACCGGAGGCGCGGCGCGGCCGCGGCCGGCGCCTACCGGTGACTGGCCATGACCCGCCAGGCGACCAGGCGGTCGTTCATGGCGCGCAGGCGGCTGCAGAGCAGGCGGCAGAGCAGGGTCAGGAACTGGCTCGAGGCGTCGGGGTCCATGGCCAGGGCCTCGGTGAGGGCCGAGCGGCTCAGGGAGAAGACCGTGCAGCCTTCCAAGTGGGCGCGCGCATCGGCGGAGCGGGGCTGGTCGTCGATGAGGGCCATCTCGCCGAAGACCTCGCCGCGGTGCAGGATGGCCAGGCACTCCTCGCCCATCCCCGGGACCAGCTTGGAGATGCGGACCGCGCCGTCGACGACGATGTAGAGGTTGTCCCCGCGCTCTCCCTCGGCGAAGATGTAGGCGTCCGGGCGGAACCGCTGCTCGGCGGCGTAGGAGGCGAGGATGCGCAACTCGTGTCCGCTCAGCCCCTGCCGGCGCAACAGGTCCAGCTTCTCCTCGGGGGCCACCGTGACCGGCTCGCCCGGGTCGTGGGCGGGAACCCGTTCCCAGGCACCGGCGCCGGGCTCGGCGAGCTCCCCCATCTGGGCGTTCGCCGATCGCACCTTGTCCGCCAGCGACTGCCAGAATGACCACAGGAGGGCCAGCCCGAGGTCCCGGTCCTCATCCATCGCCCCGTCGGCGTCGCCGGCGGAGAGCACGTAGAGCGACCCGGACTCGACGCCGATCGCCGTCGCCGACCGCGGGTCGCGATCCACGAAGGCGACCTCGCCGAACAGGGACCCGGGCCCCATGACGGCGATGACCTGGGTGCCGGCCGGGGTGCGGCGGGTGATGTGGACGCGGCCCTCGCGCACGAGGAAGAGGTCGCGCCCCTCCATGCCCTCGCGGAAGAGCACCTGCATCCGGGAAAAGGACACCGGCCGCACGAGGCGCGCCAGCGAGATGAGCTGCTCGTCCGTGAGATGCCTCAGGATGGGCATGGTGCGCAGCTCCGCCGCGCGGGGTAGCAGGGTGTCGTCGTCGGGCGCCTGCTCCGCCCTGGGCCGGCGGCGGGTCGAGGGGCGGCGCCCCGAGAAGATCCGCGCCCGGCTCAGGGCGACCCGGTCGCAGGCCTGCTGCAGGGCCTCGGCCCGCTCGCGGACGAGGGCGTCCACCTCCGCCTCCGACCGGCCGCCGAGGCGGGCCAGGGTGCTCACGCGGCGGCGGTCGCGCTGCTGCTCGCGATCCGTCCCCCACTGCGACAGCAGCAGGGCGTCCACGGCGTGCTCGAGCGCCACGTGGTAGCTTTCGATCTGTAAGGCGGCCCGCGAGGCCTCCACGGCCAGCCTGAGGTCGAGAGGGTTGAGGCGGCGGGCCTGGGCGAACTCCTGGAGGGCGGCGGCGGGCCGCGAGCTGCGCAGGTTCAGAAAACCGCCGGCGGCGTAACCCAGGTAGTGAAACGGCGTCCGCAGCTTGGCGAAGTCGAACATCTCCTCGGCCCTCTCGACCTCGCCGCGGCTGAGCAGGATGTGGCCCATCCCGATGGCGTGGGAGGCCTCCAGGTTGCGGCGCTTGAACTCGCGGTCGAACACATCCTCCGCGGACTGCTCGCGCAGCGCCTCGGCCTCGTCGAGCAGCGCTCCGCCCTGGGGCGAGAGAACGGCCGCGATCTCGAGCAGGTCGGCGGCCTCCTCGGGGCGGTGGGCGGCCGCCAGCCGCCGCGCGATCTTCACCAGCCGTTCGACCAGCGCCGGGTGCAGGGAGACCCTTTCCGATTCCGCCATGATCGACCATCATATCGGCCCGTGCGGGTTGCCGTCAAAGGGAGCAGTCGCTGCGCCGCGGCCTGCGACGGCCTCCCGGGGGCGCTCGCCTCCGGTGGCCTTTGTGTTCGGAGAAGGTGACGCCGGACGGAACGTGCCACCCTTACCGTTGTGCTTCTGTGTGTGGCGGTGCCCCTCGCCGCTCGCGCACAACGTTAAGGGTGGCAATTCACGGGAAGGCCGTTCGCCCGTGTCGCCGCCCGGGCGGGCAGGCCATCCGCTCTGATGTCATTGCGAGGTGGCGTAAGCGCGCGAAGCGGAGCTTCGCTTGCGCGCACGCCATCCCGAGGAGCGAAGCGACGAAGGGGACCCGGGCGCAGCCCGGCGACGTGGCAATCCTTAACAGCGGTGGAGCGCGCTGCGACGTTCTCCGCGAGGGTGTCCAATCGTGATGGGATTGCTTCGGCGCTTCGCGCCTCGCAATGACAGTGCAGGGGCGGAGCGCGCTGGCCACTGCTACGCTGCGGTGTCCAATCGTGGGGGGATTGCTTCGTCGGGTTTCTGGTGAAACCCTCCTCGCAATGACACCCTTTTCTGTCATGGCGAGGAGCGCGCCGGAGGCGCGCGACGTGGCCATCCCTAGCAGCATTGGAGCGCGCTCCAAAGTACTTCGGGAGCGCTCCCCGCGTGAGGGGGTCCCGTCGCTCGGGCCCTTTGGG
>CAZXXL010000250.1:0-3857 GCA_964644635.1 uncultured Thermoanaerobaculia bacterium
GCGGGGCCGGCCAGCCGCGGTGACCGGCGCGCGGGGGGCCGGGTGCGGCGCGCGCGCGGTGGGGACGCTGGACAAGCCGGCGGGGTGGACCTCCCTGCCGGACGCGTCCGAGGCGCTGGCGCGCGATCGCGCGGACCCGGCTCACAGCGTGGTCCGCCGGATCCGCGGCGAGGCCCACCGCTGCGCCGGGAGCCGGCACCGGGGGCGGCGCCGCCGGCGGACCCTCAGCTCACGGCTCCTCGAGATTCCCGGCATCGGCCCGGCCAGGGCGCGCTCCCTCCTGACCCGCTTCGGCTCGGTGCGGGCGGTGGCGGCCGCGCCGCTGGAGGAGCTCCAGCGGGAGCTCGGCGCCCGCCTCGGCCGCCGGGTGTGGACCCACCTGCATTCCGGCCCGCCGCCGGACGTGTGAGCCGGCGCCGTCAGGTGCGGGCGGTGGCGAAGCCCCGCAGGTAGTCCGTGAGGTCGGGCAGGCCGAGCGGCGGCGAGAAGAGGTGCCCCTGCCCGAGGTGGCAGCCGAGATTGATCAGGCGGTCGGACTGCTCCAGGTTCTCGATGCCGACGGCCACGACGTCGAGGATCATGACCTGGCTCATCTTGACCACGGCGTCCACGACCGCCTCCGCCCCGAGATCGCTCTCCAGGCCCTCGATGAACGTCCGGTCGATCTTCACCTCGTCCACGGGCAGGGAGTGCAGCCTCGGCAGGGCGGTGGAGCCGGTGCCGAAATGATCGAGCGAGAGCCTGAACCCCAGGGACTTCAGGCTCTGGAACCGGCCCAGGGCGGCGTCTTGGTTCTGCATGAGGGCGTTTTCTCCGATCTCGAGGGTCAGCCTCGCGGCCACGGTTCGATCGGGCGCCAGGATCTCCTCCAGCCGAGCCCGGAAATCGTCCGAGTCCAGGGTGTCGCGGGACAGGTTGACGCTCACCCTGAACGAGGGCGGCGCCAGGCCGCGCTCCGCGAGCTCGCCGGCGATCCGCGCCGCCTCGCCGACCAGCCAGAGGTCGAGCACGGGTGACAGGTGCAGGTCCTCGACCTGGGGCAGGAACGTGGCCGCGGGCAGGAGGCCGGCCGCGGGATGATCCCAGCGGGCGAGGACCTCCACGCCCACCGGCTCACCGGTCTCGAGCTTGACGATCGGCTGGAAGTAGGGCCGGACGGCGCCGGTCTCGATGGCGCGGGGAAGCTCGGTCTCCAGCTCGATGAAGTTCGCGTTTTGCGCTTCCATGGAGGCGTCGAAGACGGTGATCCCTCCCTTGGAGTGGCGCTTCGTCGCCTGCATGGCCAGGTCGCCGCGGCGGAGGACGTCCTCCGGGCTCGCCCCGGCGGCCTCCTCGAAGGCGATGCCGATGCTCGCCCGGATGGTGACCTCCCGCCCCTGGATGACGAACGGCTCGGTGAGGCCGTGCAGCACGCGCTCGGCCGCCTGCACCGCGTCGTCCAGGGACTGCAGGCCGTCCGCCAGCACCGCGAACTCGTCGCCTCCGAAGCGGGCCAGGCTGTCGCCGGTACGGATGGATCGCCGGAGCCTCCCCGCCACCTGCTTGAGGAGCTCGTCGCCGGCGGCGTGGCCGAGCTCGTCGTTGACGTTCTTGAAATCGTCGATGTCCAGGAAGAGCACCGCCAGGCGGTCGTTCTCGGCCCGGCGCCGGTGCAGGGCGTACGCCAGGTGCTCCAGGAAGAGGGCCCGGTTCGGGAGGTTGGTCAGCGGATCGTGGAACGCGCGGTAGCTTCTCTGGGCCGAGAGCAGGCGTTGGGCCTCGAAGAGCTGGGCGTTGGCGATGGCGCCGGCCGCGTGCTCGGCGAAGAGGCTGAGCGCGCGGAGGTCGTGCTCGGTGAAACGCGTGCCGGGCCCGGCGTTGACGTTGAGCACACCGAGCAGGCGGCCGCGGTGGATGAGCGGGGCCGACATGGAGCTTTCGGGTCTGGCGGTCCGGCCGTCGGCGAGGTCCCAGTCACTCCCCTCGACGGGCCCGTTCACCAGCACCGGTTCCCGCGCGGCCGCCACCCGGCCCGCGATGCCCTCGTTGAACCGGCGCCGGGCGCCGAAGGCCGCCGTCTCCCCGGCGACGGCCACGGTCTGCAGCTCCGACTCGCCGCGGACCAGCATCACCGAGCCGTTGTGGGCGCCGAGCACGTCGAGGGTGCTGCGGAGAACCGCCGCCAGCACCTGCTGGAGGTCGAGGTCGACGTTGACGGCCTTGGCCGCGTCGAGCAGGGCGTTGAGCTCGTCGATCCTGCCGGTCAGCGTCGCCGTCAGCACCTGTTCGCGGACGAGGCGTTCGGCGAGGAGGGCGAGCTCGCGTTCCTTGACGATGGCGTAGGCGCAGAAGAGCGCGACCAACAGGAGAAGGCTCACCTGGGCCGTGCGCGGCGTCAGCCAGGCCGGGGGGGACAGCGAACGCAGGAAGGTCGCCATGGCCAGGACCGTGGCCAGCAGGAGCAGCAGGAAGAGGGTCAACGCCCAGAGCTGGAGGCGCCGCCGCTCCACCGTCTCGAGGGTCGGCGTCGAGAAGCTCCCGAGCCGTGAGATCCTGGCCGTCTCGCCGCCTGAACGGTGCCCGCCGCGGGCTCCTGGTGGTCGACCGTTGTCCATTGCTGCAACAAGCATAACACGGGCCCGCCGCCGTGTCGGGCGGGTCTTCCCGCGGGGGCGGGTGCCTCAGCGGGCCAGCGTGACGGTGCCCAGCCGGACCCGCAGCAGCCCGATGCCCTTCGCCCGGCCGGAGATCTCGACCGGGGCGCCGGTCTCGCGGTCGAGGAGCACCGAGATCGCCCCGCGCATGCCCATGAAGCCGGTGTCCGCGGGTTCGTCCCGGTTGCCGCCGCCCAGGTAACGGGCGGTACCCGAGACCGCCCGCGCCTGGACCGGTTTCCGGCGCCGGCGCCTGCCGTCGGGCCCGACCACGGTGATCCCCGACGGCACCTGGAAGAGCTTGCCGGCGCTGAAGTCGATGGCCACCAGGCGGCCGCGGGTCGAGACCAGCATGTGCAACCCGGCGCCGGGCCGGTCGAGGTCCGAGACCGACAGCAGGTAGGGCAGGGCGTAGGACGAGGTCACCACGCTTCCCGCCGGCGGGGGCGGCGACCAGGTCACGGTCTTCTCGCTCCGTCGCGTCCAGCGTTCCGGGGGTCGGGCGCTCTCCCCCGCCGCCGGCTCCCGCCGCCACTCGACGTAGCCGGACGGGCCGAAGCGGCGCAGCTTCCAGTACGGGTGGTGGTGGCGGGTGACCTTCACCGTCTGGAGCACGGCCCCCGTGGCCGCGTCGAGCAGCGCGGTCACGTCCTCGGTCTTGCCGAAGGGCAGCTCGCTCCTGGTCTCGATCGCCACCACGGGGCCCGTGGGCTCGAGGGCGGCGAACGGCGCCGGCGCCCGGCGCAGGCGCCGGCCGGGGGGGCGACCGGAGACGAGAAGGTGAGGGGAGGGTAGGCGGCGTGCGTCCAGGGGAGGAAGCGCGCCAGTGCTGGGAGGTAGGGCGCGGGGATGGGGTTGAACGCCCAGGCCCGACGGTAGTCACCGTCGAAGAAGGAGTGGGCGTAGGAGTGGAGGATGGCGACCGGGTGGCGGGTGAGGACCACGTAGCCCGCGTCGGGGTAGAGCTTCTCGAGGAAGTCCAGGATGAGGCCATAGGCCGGCGTCTTGTCGAGGAAGCGCGCCTTGCCGCTGGCCTCGAGCAGGCGCTCGTACACCGTGTCGCTGTAGGCGCGACAGGCGTCGAGGTAGTCGTCCTCGCCGCGGGGCAGGTGGGTGACCAGCTCGCGGTTCGCCTCGGCCGCGTTGATGTGATCGTAGGGCGCCTTGTCCACCATCCGATAGAACCCGAGGTGGGCCAGCGGCGTGAGGAGGTGGGGCTCGGGC
>CAZXXL010000251.1:0-2008 GCA_964644635.1 uncultured Thermoanaerobaculia bacterium
TGTCGGCGACCCGCTCGGAGCCGGGGCCGCTGACGAGGACGAAGAGGGTCTGCGGCGAGCGGAGGAGATCTTGGACCTCGGTGGCGCGTTCGCGGAAGCCCTGGTAGAGGGCTTCGAACGCCTGGAAGAACTCGGCCATGTCGCGCAGGAGATCGAGGCCGACGACCCGGTCGAGGAAGGCCTCGACGCCGCGGCCGAGGGGGCCGAGGTGGGCGGTCGGCTTGAGATGGCCGGCGCCGTCGAACCACGATTTGAGGGCGATTCGGAGCGCCCCGCTGTCCAAAAAGCCGACGATGCGCTCCGGTGCGCCGAGAAAGTCGAGGGCCTGGCGGGTGGGCGGCGTGTCGAGGATGATCTGGCGGGTGGCGATCTCGCCGGCGGCCTCGTACAGGCGCTCCACCGCCATGTACTCGAGGACGCCGGCCAGGCTGCCGGCCAGGTTCTGGTAGAAGCGGTTGGCGAGGATGCGCTCGCGGGACGCGGCGTCCTCGGCGTAGCGGTCGATCAAGCGGTCGAAGGTCTTCCTGGCGTCGAGCAGGCTCACGGAGAGCTGCCCCGGGGCGTCGAGAGGGAGGTCGACCTCGCTGTCGAGGGCCGCGTCGCCGACGCCGAGGGCGTCCTTGAGGCGCAGGGAGGGGTCGAAGGTCATCACCAGCACGTCCCGGCCGGCGGTGGCGCTCGTCACGCCGAGGGCGGCGGCCAGGGTGGTCTTCCCCACGCCGCCGGATCCGACGACCACGACCAAGCGTTTGCTGATCATCCGGCCTCCGCGCGGCCGACCGCGGAGCGAAAGAAGGCGCAGAGATCCGCGATGAGCCGGGGACCACGATCCACGGGCAGGAGCGGGAGGTCGATGCGCGGGCCGGACCAGGCCGCGGCGAGGCGTTCGACCTGGCGGTCGTTGATGCTCCGGCGGCGGCGCCACAGGTCGAGAGCCTGCGGCCGGCCCTGCGAGCCGGGGTCATCCTCGGGAACCGGCGGGTAGAGGCCGTTGACCACGAGCAGCTCGGGCGTCCGGTGCAGCCGTTCCTCGAGCCCGGCGAGCAGCTCCACGGCCTCCTGGACGGGCATCTCCTCGGCGGACGTGACGATCACGATGCCGGTCCGCTGCGGGTCGGCCACGAAGGTCGAGATCTCGGTGGCCATGCGTCCCACCGGTCCCGAGCGGACGACCTCGCTGACCAGGGTGGGGGCGTGCAGGAAGCTGATCCCGTGGCCGGTGGCCGGCGCGTCGAGCACGACTACGTCGGGGCGGCGAAGGCGGCGCGGTCCGTGCCCGTCGACGAGGCGCAGGGCCCTGCCGAGAACGCCGGTTTCCTTGAGGCCGGGCGCCGCCTCGGCGAAGTGCTGGTAAACCGCGCTGGCCAGCACCCGGCGACTCATGGCGCCGATCTTGAGGCGCTCGCGGACGAGATCGTCGAGGACCCGCCGCGGCTGGAGGTTCTGGAGGAAGAGGTTGTCGTCGGCGGGGAGGATCTCGCCGCCCGAGGGCGCGATGTCCAGGAGGTGGTGGAGGTTCTCGCGCGGGTCGGTTTCCATCAGCAGGACCTTGCGTCCCTCGCCGGCGAGGAGCTTTCCGAGCACGGCGGAGAGGACGCTCTTGCCGACCCCTCCCTTGCCGGTCACGATCAGGAGCTGGAGGGAGGCAAGGCGCCTCCACAGGCTCGGCTCGACCTGCGTCCGCGGATTGGGCTTCATCCGCAGAATCCCCGGCGGCGGCCGTCAGCGGTAGAGGCGCTCGATGAGGTGGCCAAACTTGCGCTCCACGACCGGGCGCTTCACCTTCAGGGTCGGGGTGAGCTCCCCGGTTTCAACGCTGAACGGTCCGGGAACCAGGGCGAAGCGCTTGATCTGCTCGAAACGCGCGAGCCCGGCGTTGATCCCGCTGACCAGCTCGTCGTAAAGATGCTGGACCTGCGGCCGCTCGATGAGGTCGGCAAGGCCGGCGTACTCGATGTTCCGCTCACGAGCCCAGCGCTCCAGCCGTTCCAGCTCGGGAGCGATCAGG
>CAZXXL010000251.1:2108-3835 GCA_964644635.1 uncultured Thermoanaerobaculia bacterium
GTGAGGGGCTCGTCGGTGGCCTTCCCGGACCTGGATCGCGGGGCGCGCCGGCCGGTGCTTCGTCTTCGGGCCGGGGACGACGGCGCCGCCGGCGCGCCGGTCCGGGCGGATCGCGGAGAGGCTCCGGCCGCGGGGGACGCGGCGGCGGCCAGGGTTACGGCGGCCCGGGACGCCCGGCGAATCCCGGGGCCCAGCCGGCGTGGAAGGTCTTCCAGCGCCGGGGGCGGCGGGCCGAGCGGGGCCAGTCCGGCCAGGTCGAGGGCGGCCGGCGTGACGCGGAAGGCGAGCTGCGGCCGCGGGAGGCCAAGGCCCAGGAACGCCTCTTCACTCATGGCGCCGGGTTCTTCCCACGAGGGGGTGGCCGGCGCCGAATCTCCGCCGGGCCGTTGGGGCGACGGGGCCGCCATGCCGCGCGCCCGTGCCAGGGCGGCCAGCAACGGCTCCCGGCCGAGGCCGCGCAGGACGAAGATCAGGAAGGGGTCCATGTCCAGGGCCGCCGCCACCACGTAGTGGACGGCGGCCACGTGCTTGCACGGGTTGGCCCAGTCTGGGCAGGAGCAGGAGGTCTCCATGTCCCGGCCGGTGGGGAAGAGTCCGAGGCCCCTCTCCTCGAGCGCCTCGCCGGCCCGGGCAGGCAGCTCCCCCCGGAGAAGCGCCACGGTGAAGCGGGCCTGACCGGCGAGCAGATCGACGATCCGTTTCCACTGCTCCTGCGAGAAGGGCTCGAGACGGATGGAGACCTGGTAGGGACGCCGCCGGGTGCCGACCACGCCCGCCGTGACCTCCCCGGCGCCCATGGCCAGGTCGACCACCCGTCCGGCCCGGGCGTAGCTTCGGCCACGGGGCAGGCGATTGCTGTAGGCGGCGCCCAGGCGGGAGAGGGCCCGGATCCACTGGGCGCCCCACCAGGTGGCTCCAAAACGGTCCACCCGCAGGCCGTCCTCGGGAACAGGCTGCTTGGGCGCCGGTTCGAACCACCCGAGTGATCTGCGACGCCGCCTCACGACGCCACCTCGGTTTCAGCGCCGACGGGGGCGGCGCCGGGATCGAGGGAGAGCAGCTCGCGAAGGCTGTCGTCGTCCAGCTCGGTCAGCCACCGTTCGCCGCCGGAGACGGCCAGGCGCGCGAGCTCGGCCTTGTCCTCGAGCATGCGGTCGATGCGCTCCTCCAGGGTCCCGGAGGTCACCAGGGTGTGGACGAAGACCGTCCGCCTCTGACCGATGCGGTGGGCGCGGTCGGTGGCCTGGGCCTCCACGGCCGGGTTCCACCAGCGGTCCACATGGACCACGTGGTTGGCCCGGGTCAGGTTGAGGCCGGTGCCGCCGGCCTTGACGGAGATCACCATGACCGGGGGGCCGTCCTCGCGCTGGAAACGCGCCACCATGTCCTCCCGCTCGGTGCGGCGGACGCCCCCGTGGAGGAAGGGCGCCGTGATGGCCAGATGCTCTTCCAGGAAGCGGACCAGAATGTTCCCCATGGCGCGGTACTGGGTGAACAGGAGCACGGCGTCGCCCTCCGCGAGCAGCGTCTCGAGCTCTTCGGCCAGGCGGCGGAGCTTGCCCGATCTGTCCAAAGAGGCGTCCCGTTCGCGAAGGAACTGGGCGGGGTGGTTGCAGATCTGCTTGAGGGCGGTGATCAGGGCGAGAACCTTGCCGCGCCGATCCATGGCGTCGGCGGCCTCGATCTCCTCCATGGCGGCGTCGAGGGTGGCCTGGTAGAGGGAGGCC
>CAZXXL010000252.1:0-3792 GCA_964644635.1 uncultured Thermoanaerobaculia bacterium
GACGCCACCTACCTGCTGCCGCTGGTGCCGCTCGCGATCCTGCTGCTGGCGATCCTCGCCGAGAACGGCACGATCGGCCGCCGCGCCGCGGCGGCCCTGCTGGTCGCGATGACGGTCTTCTCCTTCGCGGGCGTCGGCGAGGTGGACGCCCGGGCGTGGCGGGAGGAGCACCGGATCCGGGTGCACTGGCTGGAGCCGGGGCGGATCTTCCAGGAGGCCGCGACGCGGCGGGAGATCCTGCGCCGGGCGCGGCGCGCGGCCGCGGCGTCGTTCCCGCCGCACTCCCTGGTCATCCTCGGACGCCCCTTCTACCCGTGGAAGAGCCTCGGCGGCAGGCCGCCGCGGGAGCTGGTGGGCCAGTCGGCCTACCTCCCGGCGACCGACACTCTGGTGGTGAGGATCCTCTGGCCCGAGCTCCTCGCCCGCGAGCGGGGCCGCCGCATCTACTACGCGGCCGGCGAGGACCTCCCCTACCTGACCAGGCGGATCTTCGGCTACTCGCTGCGCGAGCTCGGGGCCGTCAGGCTCGAGCTCTGGTGAGGTCAACCCTCCAGGTGGACCACCTCGAGGTGGCGGGGAGCGGCGCCGAGGATGGCGCGGGCCACGCGCAGGAAGTGATCCGAGGCGTCGGTGAGGTGGATCTCGACGTCGCCGCCGCCGTCCGCCGGGCCCGGATGCACCTCGGCCACGGCCCGGGCCACGGCGGAGGCGGAGTCGATCAGGGTCACCCCGGGACCCACCACCCGCTCCAGCGAGGGCATGAGCAGGGGGTAGTGGGTGCAGCCGAGGATCAGCGCCTGGATCCCCCAGCCGAGCAGGGGCTCGAGGTAGATCCGCGCCACCCGGTCGGTCACCGGGTGGTCGCCCCAGCCCTCCTCGGCCAGGGGCACGAAGAGGGGACAGGCCGCGGCGCGGACCTCGACGTCCCCGTCGAGCCGTTCCAGGGCCCGCTGGTAGGCGCCGGAGCGGATGGTCCCCTCGGTGCCGATCACGCCCACCCTTCTTGCGCCCAGCTCGAGGGCGGCCCGCACGCCCGGCTCCACGACGCCCACCACGGGCACGTCGCAGGCGGCTTCCAGCCGGGGCAGGGCGAAGGAGGTGGCGGTGTTGCAGGCCACCACCAACAGCTTGACGCCGCGCCGCGTGAGGTGGGCGGCGGCATTGAGGGCGTACCGCTCCACGGTCTCTGCGGACTTGGTGCCGTAGGGCAGGCGCGCGGTGTCGCCGAGGTAGAGGAAGGACTCGGCCGGGAAGCGGCGCTGCAGGGCGCGGAGCACCGTCAGCCCGCCCACGCCGGAGTCGAAGATGCCGATGGGGCGCCGGGAGCTCGTGGTGCCGGTCATCGGGCGGCGATGAAGGACTTCTCGAGGGCCAGCGGGCGGGAGAGGTCGAGGTGCCCGGTCAGGGTCGGCACCTCCCGGCCGTCGAAGAGGAGCTGGACGCCCTTGAGCTCCTGGCAGTTGAGGAGCACCGAGTCGACGATGGAGTAGGCCAGCATGAGCTCGGGGAAGCTCCCCGCCAGCGGCTGCGGGGGCCCGCTCAGGTCCACGTAGGCGTCGCCCCGCCCGTCGACGAACACGTCCAGGAGCCGGGCCGGGTAAGGCGCCACCGGCAGCAGCCCCGTCCTGGGCCCGGTCAACAGCTCGGCCACGATCACCCGCACCCGCTGGTCGAGCTCGGCCGGCAGGCGGACCGTGCGCAGCTCCGGGTGGAGGAGGCCGTCCGTGCCCGGGAACAGGAGCAGCGTCCGCTCCTCCGGGGCCGGCGTCGGGGTCGGCACGGGCTTCGCGACGGGCGCCGTCACCCGGCGCACCACTCCTCCCGGGCGCAGGGCCCAGTACGCCACGGCGGCGAGCGCCACCAGCACGGCGGCGACGATCAGGAGGCGCCGGATCATGACCCGGACCGGAGAAAGGTCTCGATGCCCCGGGCCAGGGCCTCGGCCAGCCGCTGCCGGTAGGCGGGATCGGCCAGCCGGCGGGCCTCGGCCGGGTTGGAGAGGAAACCCATCTCCACCAGCACCGCGGGCATGGTCGCCCCGGTGAGGACAACGAACGGGGCCTGCTTGACGCCGCGGTCCGGCAGGTGCAGCAGCCCGTTGAGCTGCCGCTCCACGTCGGTGGCGAGGCGTGCGCTCTCGTTCAACACCCGGGCCTGGGCCATGTCCCAGAGGATGAGGTCCAGGGTGGAGCCGCGGCCGGCCGGCGCCCCGGCCGCGTTCTCCTTGCGGGCGGTCTCCGCCGCGTGGGCGTCGGTGGCGTCGTGGAGGCTCATGTAGTACGTCTCCGCCCCGCGCACCGAGGCCACCGTGGAGGCGTTGACGTGCAGCGAGATGAAGGCCACCGCGCCGAGCCGGTTGGCGAGGGCGGTGCGGTCGGTGAGCGCCCGGGACTCGTCGCCGTCACGGGTCAGGCGGACGATGTAGCCGTGGTTGCGGAGGATGCGCGCCAGGCGCCGGGCGACCGCCAGGGCCACGGTCTTCTCCGCCAGCCCCCCGGGGCCCACCGCGCCGGTGTCGCTCCCCCCGTGGCCGGGGTCGACGACGATGGTGGGCAGGGACGGCGTCGGCGCGATCGCCACCGGGGCCGGCGTGGGGGTGGGCGGCCGACGGCCGACCTCGACGATCACCCGCTCCGGCGAGTGCAGCCGGTGGGAGGACAGCAGCCCCACGCCCCGCGCCAGCGTGATCCGCAGCACCTGCCCGTTCGGCTCGAGCCCGATGACCCGCCGGGAGCGGAGGGGAAACGACCGGTCCACCTGGGGCCTGGCGTCGGCGAAGCGCACGGCCACGGTGCCGCCCTCGGCCGCCTTCACGGTCGCCTTGACCGGGCGGCTGAGGGTGAGCACGAGGGTCGTGGTACCGGCGAAGTCCGCCGCCGCGGCCCGGACGGTCACCACCGGCGCCACCCGCGCCCCGGCCTCGATGCGGTACCCGCCGCCGGAGGACTCCAGGTGATATCCGAACGGGCTCAGGAGCACCCGGTCGATGAAGTCCGCCGAGGCCGCGATCCCGGCCGGGGAGCTCACCGGGGCCTCGGTGGTCTTCTCCAGCTCGCCGTCGACGAGCACGAACCGGCTGCCCGGGGAGATCTGGACCTGGTGCTCGCCGAGCTCGATGACGTAGGTGCCCGCGGCCGGGGAGTAGCCCGCGTCGGCCCCGATCAGGCGCAGCACCGGCATGGCCTCGATCCGGGTGCCGAACCGGGGCACCGAGGTCGAGACGCCGCGAAAGGTGAACGTCACGCCGGCGGTCTGCCCCGCGGCCGGCGGGGCGGCGGCGAGGAGCAACCCGGCGAAGGTCAGGACGGCGACGATCTTCCGCATAAAAAAAGACATGGTGGAGGCGGTGGGAGTCGAACCCACGTCCGAGGAACTCCGGCCATCGGTATCTCCGTGCGCAGCCCGCCGATCTGTTCTCGTCTCTCGGGCAGGCGGCGGGCACCCGACCCTCGAGACCAGCCCGTGAGTCTTGGCTACCGCTTCCGGGCGCCACGGTAGCGCATCCCGCCAAACAGCGCCGGACCCAGGCCGGCGGGAGGAGCCTCGGGCCCGACGTGGCTACTTAAGCAGCCAGAGCGTAGTCTGCGTTGGCAGCTATTCGGTTCCACCTGTTTTACGAGGCGGTGGACCTCGGCACGCTGCCGACGGCCGGACTTGTTCCCCGTCGAACCCGGTACGCCCCCAGGTTCCACGGTCCCTTCATTGTACCATTCCCGGCCCCGCCGCAGGACCGTCCTGTCGGGAGAACCCTTTGCGCTGTCATCGCGAGGTGGCGTAAGCGCGCGAAGCTTC
>CAZXXL010000253.1:0-3764 GCA_964644635.1 uncultured Thermoanaerobaculia bacterium
CATGCGGGCCAAGGCCCTCGAGGGGGCCGGCCGCCGGAGAGAGGCGGCCGCGGCCTACCGCAAGGTGACCCGCCTCGCCCCCGGCTCCGACGCCGCCGCCGAGGCCGAGCGGCACCTGCGCGGCCTCGGCGTCTGGTGAGCCTCCCGGGCTCAGGCGAGGGCCCGCGGACCGCGACGGCGGCGGGAAATCCGAGTGCGGTATACTTGATCGTGGAAAGGAGGGACGATGACCACCGTCCGGGCCACTGTCGAGGTTTTCGGCCAGCGGCTCGGGGTGCGTGCCGATGGGGACGGCGCTCGGCTCGAGGAGCTGGCGCGTTTCGTCGACCGGAGGATGCGCGAGGTGGCCGATCGGGCCTCCAGCGTGGACACGGTCAAGGTGGCGATCTTGACCGCGCTGAACATCGCGGACGAGCTTTACAAGGAACGTGAGACGGATCAGGACGCCCGGCAACGGGAGCTGGAGCAACAGGCGGAACGTCTGGTCATGAAACTGGAAAAGGTTCTAAGAGATGGGGTGACCCATGAAGCAACTTAGGACAAGGAGGTCCCTGCACAGTTGGTGATGAGCAGAACTATTGCTGAACCAACACCTATTTGAAGGGCCGCCGGGTTTCGCCGTCCCGTGGGGCGGCGGACAGGCGCCCACCTGTGGTAGCGCAGGTTCAAATAGGCATGCTCACACGGCTGAAGCGGGGACCTCCGCTTCATGACCCGCAACGGAATCTAATCTGACGCCCCCTGGAGCCGGCAGTCCGGATCGCTCCTTGACAAGGGGGGAATTGTGAACACGACGACGTTGATTCTCGCCATCGGCGCGGCGCTGGTGCTGGTCGGGCTGGCCGGTGTCGCCGTCCTGTGGGGCCGCGTCCGCCGGACGAGCGGGCGAATCGTGGAGCGGGCCGAGGCCGAGGCGCGGCGGCTGGTGGCCGAGGCCGAGGTCGAGGCCAGAAGGGTCCTCAAGGACGCGGATGTCGAAGCGCGGGAGCGCCTCCTGGCCGCGCGGACCGAGTTCGAGCGCGAGACCAGGGCGCACCGGATCGAGCTCGCCGGGATCGAAAAAAGGCTGGACCAGCGGGAGGAGCTCCTCGAGCAGCGCCTGCTCAGCCTCGGCGAGCGCGAGCAGAAAATCGAGGCCCTCGAGGAAAACCTCAAGGCCCGGGACGAGCAGCTGGCCGCCCGCGAGGAGGAGCTCAGCCACGCCCTCGAGGACCAGCGGCGGCGGCTGGAGCAGATCGCCGGGCTGACCCGCGAGCAGGCCAAGGCCGAGCTGATGCACTCCATGGAGCACGAGGCGCGCATGGAGGCCGCCAACCTGGTCAAGCGGATCGAGGACGAGGCCATCGAGAAGGCCAAGGACCGGGCGCGGCGGATCATCTCCATGGCCATCCAGCGCATCGCCTCCGAGCACGTGGTGGAGAGCACGGTCTCGGTGGTGGACCTGCCGTCCGACGACATGAAGGGCCGGATCATCGGCCGCGAGGGCCGCAACATCCGCGCCTTCGAGCAGGCCACCGGCGTCGACCTGATCGTGGACGACACGCCGGAGGCGGTCATCCTCTCCTGCTTCGAGCCGGTGCGGCGCGAGATCGGGCGGCTGGCGCTGAGCCGGCTGGTCCAGGACGGGCGCATCCACCCGGCCCGCATCGAGGAGGTGGTGGCCAAGGTCCAGGCGGAGATGGACGAGAAGCTCCTCGCCGACGGCGAGGCGGCGGCGCTCGAGGTCGGGCTTCCCGACCTCCACCCGGAGCTGCTCAAGCTGCTCGGCCGGCTCCAGTTCCGGTCGTCCTACGGGCAGAACGCCCTCAGGCATTCCATGGAGGTGGCGTGGCTCGCCCACCACATGGCCGCAGAGCTCGGCGTCGACGCCGAGGTCGCCAAGCGGGCGGGCCTGCTCCACGACATCGGCAAGGCCGTCGACAGGGAGATGGAGGGCACCCACCTCGAGCTGGGCAGGGAGCTGCTCAAGCGCTACGGCGAGTCCGACGCCGTCATCCACGCCATGGAGTGCCACCACGGCGACTACGATCCCCAGAGCGTCGAGGCGGTGCTGGTCACGGCGGCCGACGCCCTGTCGGCGGCCCGCCCGGGCGCCCGCCGCGAGATCCTCGAGAGCTACATCAAGCGGCTGGAGAAGCTGGAGAGCCTGGCCGGCGACTTCAAGGGCGTGGAGAAGGCGTTCGCCATCCAGGCCGGCCGGGAGCTGAGGATCGTCGTTCAGTCCGGCAAGGTGAGCGACGAGGAGGCCCTGTGGCTGGCCCGCGACGTGGCCAAGAAGATCGAGTCGGAGCTGACGTACCCGGGCCAGATCAAGGTGACGGTGATCCGCGAGACCCGGGCCGTGGAGTACGCCCGGTGATCCGCATCCTGTTCATCGGCGACGTCATGGGATCGGCCGGGCGCAAGGTGCTCAAGGCGCGCCTCGGAACGATCATCGACCACGAAATGGTGGACTTCGTGGTCGTCAACGTCGAGAACCTCGCCGGCGGCTTCGGCCTGACGCCGAAGACGCTCGAGGAGGTGGACGGCCTGCCGGTAGACGTGTGGACCACCGGGAACCACGCCTGGGACAAGAAGGAGGGGATCCCGCTGTTTGACGCGCACCCGACCCTTCTGCGCCCGGCCAACTACCCC
Source organism: uncultured Thermoanaerobaculia bacterium (assembly GCA_964644635.1). GTDB lineage: Bacteria > Acidobacteriota > Thermoanaerobaculia > Thermoanaerobaculales > Sulfomarinibacteraceae > CAZXXL01. Next base: position 2,635 of record CAZXXL010000253.1, read on the forward strand.
CAGGGCAATCCCGGCCGCGGCTGGTGCGTGGCGGAGACGGCGGCCGGCGTGCCGGTGGCGGTGGTGAACCTCCAGGGCCAGGCCATGATGCGGCCCATCGACAACCCCTTCCGCGTCGCCGACCGGGTGCTCGAGGAGATTCGCCGTACCCATCCCGGCCTCAAGCTCGTGGTGGTCGACATGCATGCCGAGGCCACCTCGGAGAAGCAGGCCATGGGCTGGTACCTGGACGGCCGGGTGACCGCCGTCCTCGGCACCCACACCCACGTCGCCACCGCCGACGAGCGCATCCTGCCCGGCGGCACCGCCTTCCAGACCGACGTCGGCATGACCGGGCCCTACGAGTCCGTGATCGGCATGAAGCCCGAGAAGGTGATCGAGCGCTTCCTCTTCAACACCCCCCGCCCGTTCGAGGCCGCCAAGCGCGACCCCCAGCTCCACGGCGCGCTGGTGGAGGCCGACGAGACCACCGGCCGCGCCCTCGCCATCCGGCGCATCCGGATGGACGGGACGTGAGCCTGCCGGCGGAACCTCCCGGCGCTGCCCGCGCGGCCGGTGCGGGCCGCCTTCTCGTCGATCTGCCGAACTGGGTCGGGGACGTGGTCATGGCCCTGCCGGCGACGGCGCGGATGGCGGCCGGCCGCGACCCGGGGACCGTCACCCTCCACTGCCGGCCCGCGGTGGCCGGGCTCCTCGAGGCGCTCTTTCCCGGCTGCGCCGTGGTGGCGACCCCGCGCCGCACCGGCCCGGTGGCGGCGGCCCGGCGCCTCACGTCCGGCGGCGGCCGCTTCGCGGTCGGCGTTACCTTCCGCCACTCCCCGCGGGCCAAGCTGCTGCTCGCCCTGGCCGCCCGCCGGCGCTACGGGAGCACCGGCGGGGGCGGACGGCTCCTCCTGAGCCGCGCCGTGGCGGTGGACCGCGGGCGGCACCAGGTGCAGGACGCCGACTCCCTGCTCGCGATCCTCGGCCTGCCGCCCGCGGACCCGGTCTGTCGGCCGGCGCCTCCGGCGGGGCTGGCCGCCGTGGGGGCGCTGTCCCTTCTCCACATCTCCGAGCCAACGACACTCCCGACTGCGTCCTAGTGCCCCTGCCGCCGGAATCAAACAAACTGATCTCGACTACACTACCAC
>CAZXXL010000254.1:0-3749 GCA_964644635.1 uncultured Thermoanaerobaculia bacterium
GCGCCACCTCGAGGATGCGCTCCCAGTCGCCCGCCCGCGCCAGCCCTGCGAGGCCGAGAGCCGGCCTTTCGGCCGCCGATCCCGCGCCCGCAGCCACCAGGGCGGCGCCGAGCACGCAGGCGATGGGAAATCTCACCCCTCCCTTCTAACATCGCCGCCGGGCCGTGACCACCTCGGGCGGGCGCGGGCGGGAGCGGCGCAGCAGTCGTTGCCCGGGCGCGGGTGGCCGCATTACAATGGGCCATCGGTCAAGACTGTGGGGGAGGTGGCAATGCAAAGGTTCCGGTTCCAGCGAGGTCAGATCAACGCGGGCTGCTTCGTCGCCCTGATCATTCTCGCCATCGCCGTGGTGGTGGCCATGAAGACGATCCCGGCGGTGGTCAGCGTCGGCGACATGCAGAAGGAGATCGAGACCCTCGCCGCGCGCGCCACCCTGCCCAATTACACCAACCAGAAGATCCGCGGTCGGATCTACCAGAAGGCGCTGGAGCTGGACCTCCCGGTCACCCCGAAGAGCATCAAGATCACCCGCAATTCGCAGTACATCCACATCGTGGTGGCCTACGACCTCGACCTCAAGTACCCGTTCTACACCTACCACTGGCACAAGGTGCACGACTACACCGGCCGATTGTTCTGAGGAGCGTCAGGCCGCGCCGGCGATCTCCTCGAGGATGCGCCGGGCGGCGGCCGCGGGATCGGACGCCCGGGTGATGGGCCGGCCCACGACCAGGATGTCGGCCCCGGCGGCCACGGCGTCCGCCGGGGTGACGATGCGCCGCTGATCGTCGCGCGCCGCCCACGCCGGCCGGATGCCCGGCGTGACGATGAGGAAGTCGGGACCGCAGGCCGCGCGGACGGCGGCCGCCTCGCGGGCCGAGGCCACCACCCCGTCCAGGCCGGCCTCCCGCGCCATCGCCGACCAGCGCACCACCAGCTCCTCGGGCCCGGCGCCGAACCCCATGCCGTGAAGGTTCTCCCGGTCGAGGCTGGTGAGTACGGTGACGGCGACGACCTTCGGCGGGGCACCGGCGGCCCCCTCCCGCGCGCCGGCCGCCGCCGCCTCGAGCATGGCCGGGCCGCCGGCGGCGTGGACGTTGATCATCCGGGCGCCGGAGGCCGCGCAGTTGGCGGCCGCACGGCGGACGGTGTTGGGGATGTCGTGCAGCTTGAGGTCGAGGAAGACGTGGCCGCCGAGGGCCGCCGCCTCGCGGACGAGATCCGGGCCGTGGGCGGTGAAGGCCTCGAGCCCCAGCTTGAGCCAGCCCGCGTGGGGGGCCAGCCGGCGGGCCGTCTCGAGAATCCACTCCCGGTCGCTGCCGTCGAGGGCCACGCAGAGGGCGTCACGCATTGTCCACCTCCAGGGCGCCGGTCAGCTCGGCGACGTGCGCCACCCCCTGGTCCCGGCAGTAGGCGGCGAGCTCGTCGAGGATGGCGAGCATGGCCCCGGGACGGCGGAAGGTGGCGGTGCCCACCTGCACGGCCGAGGCGCCGGCGAGCAGGAAGCGCACCACGTCGAGCCCGGTCTCGATCCCGCCGAGCCCGACCAGGGGCACCGCCGGCAGCGCGCGATGGACCTCGTGCACCATGCGCAGGGCGATGGGCATGATCGCCGGGCCGGAGAGGCCGCCGTAGACCCGGGCCAGCTCGGGACGCCTGGCGTAGGGATCGATGGCCATGCCGCGTACCGTGTTGATCAGGCTGAGGGCATCGGCGCCGTGATCGACGGCGGCGCGGGCCGTGGCGACGAGGTCCGGCGCGTTGGGGGAGAGCTTGACCCACAGGGGCCGCGCGGTGGCCCTGCGGCACAGGGCCGTGAGCCGTGCCAGGGCTTGGGGGTCGTGGCCGAACTCCATTCCCCCCGAGGACACGTTGGGGCACGAGACGTTGAGCTCGTAGCCGGCGATCCCGCCGGCCTCCTCGCAGCGCTCGATGACGCGCCGGTAGTCCTCCTGCCGCTCGCCGAAGACGTTGACGATCACCACCACGCCGCGCCGCACCAGGTCGGGCAGCTTGTCGCGACAGAAAGCCTCGACGCCCACGTTCTCGAGGCCGATGGCGTTGAGCATGCCGGCGGCGGTCTCCGCGATCCTGGGCATCGGCGCCCCCGCCCGCGGCTCCGGGCTCAGACCCTTGGTGACCACACCGCCCAGGCGCTCGGGCGGGCACAGGTCGGCCAGCTCGAGGCCGTAGGCGAAGGTGCCGGACGCGGCCAGCACGGGATTGGCCAGCCTCAAGCCGCCCACCCAGACGCTCAGATCCGGCACGCTCACAGCCGCCCCCAGTCGATGTCCTCGGCGCGCACCACCGGTCCCTCCCGGCACACGCGCAGGTGCCCGCCGTCGGCGCCCGGCACCACGCAGCCCAGGCAGACGCCCACCCCGCACGCCATGCGCTCCTCGAGGGCCAGCCAGGCGGGAACGCCGCGCCGGGCGGCCACCGCCGCCACCGCCCGCAGCATCGGCATCGGGCCGCACGACCAGATGGCGGCGTAGCCCGCGCCGTCGGCGAGGCGTCGTTCCAGGACCTCGGTGACGAGGCCCGCCTCCCCGGCGCTGCCGTCCTCGGTGACGGGGAAGAGGCGGCCGCCGCCCGGCTGGAGGAGCCGCGCGCAGCCGGCGGGGTCGATCAGCTCGGCCTCGGTGGCGGCGCCCAGGTAGAGGTCGCAGCGCACGCCGCGGGCGAGAAGCTCCGGAATGGCGTAGAGGAGGGGCGGCAGGCCGATGCCGCCCGAGACCAGCGCCACGGGCCCGGCGACCGACTCCATCGGGTAGCCCCTGCCCAGCGGGCCGAGGATCTCCACCGGAGCCCCCTTCGGGAGCTCCCGCCACAACCGGGTCCCCGGGCCGACCACCTTGATCATCAGGTCCAGCGTCGCGCCGGGGCCGTCGCCGGCGAACCCGGCGACCGAGAACGCCCGCCGCCAGAAGGGGTCGTCCGTGCCGGCCGGGCGGATCATGACGAACTGCCCGGGGACCGGCCGCGCCAGCCCGGCCGCCAGCTGGAAACGGACCCCGAACGCGGTGGGTGTCAGGTCCCAGCGGCGCAGGAGGACGGCGGCGACGTCGCGGCGGACGGTCATGGCGCCTCATTATGGGGAAACCCAGGCCGGGAATCCACCCGGCGGCCGCGACGGGAGGCGCCGTTGCCCGCCGGGCCGGGTACCATGAGAGGCCATGAAGTGGGAACGTGCGGCCCCGGTGCTGGTCCAGTGCGCGCTCGCCGGCGGCGTGGCGGGCCTCCTGCTCCTCGTGCTGCTGCTGCGCCTGAACTCGGGCGCCTTCCCCGCCGGCCCGCGCCTGGCGGCGGCCTCGGTGCTGTGGTGGACGTGGGGCGCGGTGACGGCCGGCGCCGCCCTCGCGGGCCTGGTGCTGGCCGGTGGTCTGGTCTTCCGCGGCGTCGCCAGGTGGCGCTGGTTCTTCCCCCACGCCGCCGCCGTCGTCTTCATCGTGGTGGCCGTGCTGAGCCGGGTCAACGCCGACATGCACGTGGTGTTCCTGAGCGGCCGCGACCACCGTCTGCTCGGCCAGGACGCCGTGATCTGGCTCCTCGTCGGCCTGGCCGCCGCCGCCCTCGGTTGCTGGGCGGCCGCCCGCCGCACCCGCGCCGCCCGCGCCGCCGTCCCCCTGTTCCTCACCCCCCCGCCCCTCCTCCGGCTGCTCCCGGGCCCCCCCGCCGCCCCCCGCCCGCGTGCGCCCGCCGCCCGCCCCCCCGGCCCGCCCGCCCCCCCGCGGCCGTCGTGTGCCGGG
>CAZXXL010000255.1:0-3714 GCA_964644635.1 uncultured Thermoanaerobaculia bacterium
GACGCCGTTCGACAGCGGGAAGCGAAGCTTCCCTGTCTCACGGCGCTTCGTCGGGCTCCTGCGGAGCCCTCCTCGCAACAGGCTCCTTCAGCGGGCGGCGGGGCCTGCCCGGTGTCACGGCGCGCGGTAGTCCCGCAGGACCTCGGCGGCGTGTCGGGCGGGATCGACGTCCGGGTAGGCCTTGAGGACGCGACCGTCGGGACCCACCAGGTAGGAGATCCGCTTGGGGTAGGGGATGAGGGCGCGGGCGGCGCCGACCTGCTTGGCGAGGGCGTGGTCGGTGTCGGAGAGGAGGCGGAAGGGCAGGTGGTACTTCTCGGCAAACGCGCTGTTCGCCTCGGGGCTGTCGTAGGAGACGCCGAAGACTTCCAGCCCGGCGGCCACGACGGCCTCCCAGCTGTCCCGGAAGGCGCAGGCCTCCTTCGTACAGCCCGGGGTGTCGGCCTTGGGGTAGAAATAGATGAGATACGTCTTCCCGCGCAGCTCCTCGCTGGAGACGGTGGAGCCGTCCTGCGCGGTCAACGTGAACTTCGGAAACGGCATTCCGGGATCGAGCATCTGTCCTCCTCGGGCCGGCCGGACCGGCGTCAGGGCGATGGTGATGGCGGCCGCCGCGGCCGCCGCCATCGTAAAGATCGCGTGCTTCAATTCGGCCTCCCCGGGATCCGGCGGATCCCGCCCGGGACAACCCGGCACCCCACCCCCGGCATTCCCGCGGCGCCGGCGGGCCGACGGACGGCGCGGCCGCGATGTATACTGCCACCGACCAGTCGAGGACAGGGGTACACGGCGGACCGTCCTGAGACGGGGTGTCAATCATGCAGGACCACCGCAACAGCGACGATCTCAGGCTCATCTTCGACACCGTGGCGGTTGGCCTGTTTCACGTTGCGGTCGGGGATGGGGGGACGTTTCGCCTGACATCGGTGAACCGCGCGTTCCTGGAGCTGACGGGGCTGGCGAGGGAGGAGGCGGAGGGCGCCTCACCCGCTGACGTGCTCCCGGGGCCGTTCGGGGCCCGGCTGGCGGAGAGGGTCGAGACGGCCGCGCGGGACCGGCGCACGGTTCGGTGGCGGGATACGATTCCCCGTTCAGGCGGTGAGAAGCCCGTGGCGGTCACGCTGAGGCCGGTGTGTGACGCGACGGGGCGATGCACGGGGGTCGCCGGATCGCTGACGGTGCCGGGCGATCATCCTTCCCCGGAAGGCTCCGCGGCCCGCCTGGACCACCTGTACCGCACGCTCTCGGAGGTCAACCAGGCCATCGTCCGCGCGGAGCAGCCGGAGACCCTCATGACGGAGATCTGCCGGATCCTCGTCGAGCACGGCGGCTTCCGGATGGCGTGGGTCGGGCTGAAGCGCACGGATGGCACGGTCGCACCCGTGGGCGCCGCTGGGTTCGAGGCCGGCTATCTGGAGAGCGTTACCGTCCGCTGGGACGATACGGCCGAGGGGAGGGGTCCCACGGGCAGAGCGATCCGGGAGGGCCGGCCGGTGGTCCTCGCCGACTGTCTGGACGATCCGGCCTTTTCCCCCTGGCGCCGGGAGGCCCTGGGCCGGTCGTACCGCTCGAGCGGCGCCTTCCCCATCCCCGTGGAGGATGACGTCGTGGGCGCGCTCAGCGTCTATGTCGCCGAGGCCGGGGGCATCGGTGAGGAGGAAGCGGCACTGCTCGCCGGGCTGGCCCGCGACCTGGGTTACGCCCTGCACGCCATGAAGACCCGGGAAGCGTTGCGTGCCAGCGAGGAGCGGTTCCGCCTGGCCTTCCACACCAGCCCGGACTCGATCAATCTCAACCGCTTGGAGGACGGGGTCTACGTTGATGTCAACGACGGGTTCACCAGAATCACCGGGTTTTCGCGCGACGAGGTCATCGGGAAGTCTTCCCTGGAGATCAAGATCTGGAACGACCCGGAGGACCGCCGGCGCTTGCTCCGGGAGCTGAAGCGGCACGGCGTCGTCCGCAACCTGGAAGCCGAATTCCGGATGAAGGACGGCCGGATCCGCACCGGCCTGATGTCGGCGGCGGTGATCACGCTCGGCGGGGTTCCCCAGATTCTCTCGATTACCAAGGACATCACGGAGAGGAAGGAGGCCGACAGGGCGCGCCGCGAGCTCGAGAAGCGTCTGCGGCTTCACGTGGAGCACACGCCCCTCGGCGTGATCGAATGGGACCAGGAGTTCCGGGTCACGGCGTGGAACCGCGCCGCCGAGGAGATCTTCGGATTCACGGCGGAGGACGCCCTCGGGCGGCACGCGGCGGGCCTGATCGTGCCCCAGAGCGCCCGCGCACAGGTCGACCGCGTCTGGCGGGAGCTCCTCGCCGGGACCGGCGGCCGGCGGAGCACGAACGAGAACATCACGAAGGATGGACGGATCATCGTCTGCGAGTGGTACAACACGCCCCTGATCGACGAGGCGGGTACGGTGTACGGCGTCGCCTCCCTGGTCCTGGACGTGACCGAGCGGCGCCGGGCCCAGGCGGCGCTCCACGAGAGCGAACAGCGGTACCGGTCCTTCTTCGAGAACGACATCAGCGGGTGCTACATCGTCACCGTCGACGGCCGGCTGGTGGACTGCAACCCCGCCCTGGTCGAGATGTTCGGTTTCGAGTCCCGCGAAGCGGCCCTGGGCACCCGGATCACGGGGTTCTACTCGGACGCGGGCTCCCGGGACGCCTTCCTCGACCAGCTGCGGAGGGACGGGGAGGTCAAGGGCCGGGAGGCCGTCTATCAGAGCCGGGACGGATCGGAGATCCACGTGCTCGAGAACGCGGTCGGCATCTTCGACGACACCGGCGAGCTGGAGCTGATCCAGGGCTACCTCGTGGACATCACCCGGGTCAAGAGCCTCGAGCGGCAGCTGCAGCAAGCCCAGAAGATCGAATCCATCGGCCGGCTTGCCGGGGGCATCGCCCATGACTTCAACAACATTCTCCAGGCCATGACGGGGCACCTGGAGCTTCTCGAGCGCGAGCTCGGACCGCGCGATGCGTGCCGCCGACACCTGGTCGAGCTCCGGGCGGCCGCCGACCGGGCCGCCCAGCTGACGAGACAGCTGCTGGCGTTCTCCCGCCGCCAGGTCCTGGAGCCGCGCAATCTGGACCTGAACGAGCTGGTGTCGGGCGTCCTGACCATGCTCCACAGGCTGATCGGCGAGGACCTGCAACTCGACTTCGAGCCCGCCGCCCGGCGGCTGACGGTGTGGGCCGACCCGGGCCAGCTACAACAGGTGCTGCTGAACCTGGTGGTCAACGCGCGGGACGCCACGCCGCCGGGCGGACAGATCAGGATCGCCACGCGGGAGGAGGCGGCGGACGAGGAGTTCCGGCAGCTGCGGCCTTGGGCGCGCGCCCCACGGTACGCCGCCGTGGCCGTCAGCGACACCGGGGTGGGGATTCCCGAGGACATCCGGAGCCGCATTTTCGAACCCTTCTTCACGACCAAGGAAACCGGCAAGGGCACGGGCCTCGGGCTGTCGACGGCGTACGGCATCGTCAGCCAGCACGGCGGCGCCATCGAGGTCGAAAGCGAGCCCGGCACGGGGTCGACGTTCACCGTGTTCCTCCCGCTGGCGGCCGGTGAGGTCGAGGAGGCCCCCGTACCGGCTCCGCGGGACGAGGCACCGGGCGGCGGGGAGACGATCCTCCTTGCCGAGGACGATCCTGCCGTGCGCGGGGTCGTCGCCGAAACCCTGAGATCGGCCGGTTACACTG
>CAZXXL010000256.1:0-3683 GCA_964644635.1 uncultured Thermoanaerobaculia bacterium
GAGCGTGCGTGGGGGCGCGGCGCTGGGGTGCGCGCGCGGCTCGGTGGGCGCCGGCGGGGGCCCGCGGGGGCGCGGGTGGGGCCGGGGGCGCTTCTGGCCGACTGGAGCGCGGGCCGGCAGCGCGACGGGCGCCGCGAGATCGGGAGGATCGAGGCCTGGGCCGCGGGCGACCCCGAGGGGTGGAAGCTGGAGCCGCTGCTGGAAGGGTTGCGGCGGCAGGGCGCCGACCAGCCCGCGGCCCCGGTGCGGATCGGCGGGGCCGAACGGTTCGTGGAGGCCGCCGCGCCCGGCGGCCGCACGGGTGAGGTCCTCGAGCTGGCGGCGGCGCTGGTCCGGATCCCGTCGGTCACCAACTGCCCCGAGGAGCGGCTCGAGGAGGTGGAGCGGTGCGCCGGTTTCGTGGCCGGCTGGCTGGCCGAGGCCGGCCTCGAGGTCCGGCTCTACCGCGGCGGCAGGTACCCGGCCGTGCTCGCCTCCTTCCCCGGCGCGCCGCCGGCGGCCGTGACGCTCGCCGGCCACTTCGACGTGGTGCCGCCGGATCCGGACGACCGCCAGTTCGAGCCGCGGATCGACGGCGATTACCTGTGGGGCCGCGGCGCGGCGGACATGAAGACGGTGGTGGCCTCGTTCATGGTCTGGATGCGCTCGCGGCTGCGGGCGGGCGACCCGCCGCCGGTCAACCTGCTGCTGGTCGGCAACGAGGAGAACGGCGAGCGCGAGCCCTTCGGGACCCCGCACGTCCTGGAGGACCTCCGGCTGGCCTCGGGCTGGGAGCCGGAGCTGATGGTGGTGGGGGAGCGGACCGGGGAGCGGGGCGACGAGCGCGTCGGCCGGGTGTGCACGGCCAGCCGGGGCATCGTGCGGATGAAGCTCGTCGCCAGCGGGAGCCGGGGCCACACCGGCACCGGCGCCGGGCCGCGCGACCTGCTGGAGCGCCTGATCGAGGCCCGTGAGGCCCTCCGGGCCGTCTTCAAGCGGCGCCTCCGGCTCTCCAGCCTCGACGGCTGGGAGAGCGGCGCCCGGTTTCCCTTCCTGCTCGCCGGCGAGGACGGCGTCTACAACATCACCGCCGCCCGGGGGGTGCTGGGCGTGGAGGTGCGGCCCATTCCCGAGGACGACCCCGGGCTCCTGGTGGCGGACGTCCGCCGCCTCTGCCGCGAGCTGCACCTCGAGCTCGAGGTCGAGGTCAACGAGCCCGGCGTCGTGTGCCCGCCGGACAACCCGCGCCTGCGGGATCTCCTGCGCGCGGTCGAGGCGGTGACCGGCGAGCCCGCCGCGGTGGGCCGCAAGCTGCCCGGAAGCTCGGCCCGCTTCGCGCCGGGGGGCGCCGCCGTCGTCTGGGGCCAGACGGGGATCGGGCCCCACTCCGCCGGGGAGCGTCACTTCATTCCCTCCATCGCACCCTACCTCGACATCCTGGACCGCTTCGCCGACGCGCTGGGCGCGGATCCGGGGGATAATTGAAGCCAGGGAGGCAGCCATGAGATGCAGACGATACCTGGGCGCGATGCTGGCGGCCGTGCTGCTCGCGGCGGCGCCCGTGGCCGCGGGCGACCAGAACTGCTTTTCGATCGCGGCAGGCAGGCGGGCGACCCGCAGCGGCGCCGTCCTGCTGGCCCACAACGAGGACGACCGGCCGCCCCAGATCGTCAACTGGATCAAGGTGCCCCACGCCGTCCACCCGGCGTCGGAGATCGTCCGCCTGAAGGAGGGCGGCACCCTGCCCCAGGTGCGCGAGACCGCGGCCTTCGTCTGGCTGCAGATGCCCGGGCAGGAGTTCTCGGACAGCTACATGAACCAGTACGGCGTCACCATCGTCTCCAACCAGTGCCCGTCCCGGGTGCGGCCGGAGGACGTGCGGCTGACCGGCGGCGGCATCGGCTACTGGCTGCGGCGCCTGATGGCCGAGCGGGCGCACACGGCGCGCGAGGCGGTCCGGATCGGCGGCCGCCTGGTGGAACGGTTCGGCTACCACGCCACCGGCCGTACCTACGTCATCGCCGGCCCGAAGGAGGCCTGGATGCTGGCCGTCGTCCGGGGCCGGCTCTGGGTGGCCGAGCGGGTGCCGGACGACGAGGTCGCCGTGCTCGCCAACCGCTACACCATCGGCAGGGTCGATCTCGCGGACACCGCCGACTTCCTCGGCAACCCGGAGATCATCACCTACGCCGAGAAGCGGGGATGGTACGAGGCGAAGCGGGACGGCGCCTTCAATTTCCGCCGCGTCTACGGCGCCCCTGCCGCCAGGTACAGCATCCGCAACATCGCCCGCCAGTGGCGGGGCGTGACGGTCCTTTCCGGCAGGAGCTGGGACCCCGGCGGCGAGCTGCCCTTCGCCGTCCGCCCGGCGCACCGGCTCGAACCGGCCGATCTCATGGCCCTCCTCCGCGACCACTTCGAGGGCACGCAGTTCGCGACCCCGGCGAGCTTCAACAACGGCGACCCCCACCGCAACTTCGTGAAACGCATCTGCTCCGAGACAACCCAGTACGGCCTCGTCGCCGAGCTCCGCGCCTGGCTGCCGCCGGAGCTGGGGAACGTGCTGTGGTTCGCGCCGCGGCGCCCGTGCATCCATCCCTTCGTACCCATCTACGCGGGGATCACCGGCTTCCCGCCCGGCTTCGCCCGCCTCGGCGCGGCCGAGGCGATCGCCCGCCAGTTCACCCCGGACCCGGCCCGGCTGGTGCCCTCGCCGCGGCTGGCGTACTGGGCGTTCACCCGCCGGGCGGCGGCCGTGGACGCCGACTACGCGCGGCTCTTCCCCGGCGTCCGCCGCCAGCGCGACCGGCTCCAGCGGGAGGTCGTCGCGGCCCGGGACGGCGTCGAGAAGAGGGCGGCCAGCCTCCTGGCGAAGGACCGTCCCGCAGCGCTCGCGGCCTTGACGCGGTTCAGCGCCGAGTGGCTGGGCAGGCTCTGGAAGCTCGACCGCGGGCGGCCGGCGGGCGGCGAATAACCCGGCGCCGGGGCGTGTTCCCCGGGCTGGAGGTATTCATGAGTGAGACGAGGACGCTTTTCGTCTACGGCCAGGCCGCGGGCCGGGCCGACAGCCGGAACATCCGCGAGTACCTGGACCGCGAGGGCTTCTCCGGCTGCCACCTGGTGTTGAGCGCGGCGCCGCACGAAAGCGTGGCCGGCGAGCTCGGTGACGACGGCAGGATCGAGGTCGTGCTGGCCACGGATCCCGGCAGGGAGGCCAAGGCCCGCGCCGAGGCGGCGAAGCAGAACGGCGCCGTGATCAAGCTCGCCCGCCTGGAGGAGATCTCCCAGCGACCCTTCAGCCACTGCCCCTGCTGAGGCCCGCGCGGCCACGGGCCCGCCGCAGGACCGTTCTTGGGGTCACCTTCGCCGTCGCCGTGAGAAGGCACGGGCGTTGCATATCCCCTTCTTGTCATGGCGAGGAGCGTGCCGAAGGCACGCGACGTGGCCATCCCTAGCAGTGTTGGAGCGCGCTGCCCATTTCTGCGCTGGGGTGTCCGATCGTGAGGGGATTGCTTCGGCGCTTCGCGCCTCGCAATGACAAAGGGAGGAGGCGGAGCGCGCTGCCCACTGTTCCCTGGCGCGCTCCGGAGGTGAGGGGGTCCCTTCGCTCCGGCCCTGGCGGGCCGTCGCTCGGGACGCCGTTCGACAGCGGGAAGCGAAGCTTCCCTGTCTCACGGCGCTTCGTCGGGTTCCTGCGGAACCCT
>CAZXXL010000257.1:0-3611 GCA_964644635.1 uncultured Thermoanaerobaculia bacterium
CTCCCCAGCTCCCCTTCACCCCTAAAACCGGTACCGCATCCCGACCTGGATCTCCCGCGGATCGAGAGTGGCCCGGAACTTGCCGAAGTTCGGGTTCGGGATCGCCGGGACCGTGGGATTGGCCAGCGTCGGGCCGGCGAGGAATTCGAAGTTGTCCACGGAGTTCACGTCGTAATTCTTGGTATTGAAGACGTTGAATCCCTCCACGATGAGGTCGAGCTGGCCCGCGTCACCGAAGTCGAAGGTCTTGGTGATGCGGAGGTTGAAGGTACGGAACACCGGGCCGTCCTCGTCGTTCCTCTCCACGCCGGCCGGCCGGTCCGAGTTCTTGCCGTCACCGTTGAAGTCGTACCCGAGGAGGTGGTTCCACGGCTGGCCCGATCCGTACTCGTAGATCGGCGCCACCGTGAGACCCCACGGCAGGTGGAAGATCCCGGACACCACCAGATGATACCGCTCGTCGTTGCGGCTCCGGCCCCACTCACCCTCGATGTTCGCCGGGTCGGACGGGTAGCCGAAGGGGAACACCGGGCTGAAGTCGTCCGAGATGTTCTTCTTGCTGGCGATGGTCAGAGAAGCGGTCAGGATGTGGCCCCCGGGCAACGTCCCGTTGAGGCTGCTGATGAACGCCCAGTACTCCGAGTGCCCCTCGTTGGTGTACTTGTTGATCTGGTTCCACTGCGGGTTGAGCCGCACCGGGTTGGCGTTGCCGCCGAAGTTGGTGTCGCGGACGATGATCTCGTTCCGGCCCTTGGCGTAGATCCCCTCGAGGTCCAGGTACAGGCCGGTATTGCCCAGCTTCTGGGTCACGCCCAGGCTGGCCTGGGTCGCCTCCGGGGCCTCCAGGCTGCGGGCGAGGAGCGTGGCGTCGATGGGCAGCGGGATGCCCGAGTGCTGCGGATCGGCCGGGTTGAGCCAGAACGCCTGCGGCAGCCCGAGCACGAGGCCGTTGAGGTTGGAACGGAGAATCCGCCCGGTGACGCCGTTCTGCTGGAGCTCGGCGAAGGCCGGCACCAGGAGGTAACGGCCGGTGAACTGGCCGATGCCGCCGCGGACCACCGTGTTCCCGTTGTCGTTGACGTCCCACACGAAGGACAGCCGCGGCTGCAGGTTGTCGGTGTCGATATGGCGCTTCTGCGGCTCCAGCGGATGGCGGAACCCCGGGTTGTTGCCCGAGGTGTCCAGGTCGTAACGGATGCCGAAGGTCAGGGTGAAGTTGCGGCGCAGGTGCCAGTCGTCCTGGACGAAGGCGCCCCACAGCGTGGTGTGCTTCTTGACGTCCGCCGAGCCGGTGCCGAAGGCGTAGACCAGGGGCAGGCTGCGGTCGTCGGTCAGGTAAACGAACAGGCCCGTGGGATAGATGGGAATGTCCGACTCCTCGACCACCCGCTGCACGTTGCCGCCCATCTTCAGGTCGTGGTCGCCGTGGGCCGAGGGGATGTGCCAGTGGTAGGCGTCCCGGAGCGCGTAGTAGTCGCCGTCGCCGACGATGTGGCCGACGATGTTGGCGCCGGTCTGCAGGGTGGTGCCGGAGGAGAACCACTCGGAAACGGCATTCGAGTTCAGCGGCTCGTCGTACTTGCGGTTGCCCACCTGGAGGTGGAGGTTGTTGAGCTTGGTCGGCGAGATCACCCAGGTGTGGCCGAGGATCACGTTCCAGTTGTCCCGGTCCAGCGACTGGCCGCAGGAGACGTCGCACACGCCGCCGACGCGGAAGTTGTCCTCCCGGTAACGCTCGTAGACGACCTCGCCGGTGAGCGAGTGGGACGGGTTGATCTGGTGGTCGATGCTGGCGAAGCCCAGGAACTGGTCGAAGGGGTGGTCGACGTCCTTTTTCAGGCTCGCGAAGGCGCCCCCCGGCCGGAACAACGTCGTGTTGTCCTCGTTGATGTACTCGGTGGACAGGAAGTAATGGGTCCTGTCCTTGACGATGGGACCGCCCAGGGTGAAGCCCGTCTGGTAACGCTGGAAGGTGTTGTTCTCCTCCTCCAGGGCACCCCGGGAACGCAGGTTGTGGTCCCGGTAGAAGCCGAAGGCGGTCCCGTGCAGCTCGTTGGAACCCGACTTGGTCACGATGGACAGGGCGCCGCCGGCCGAGTTGCCGATCTCGGCGTCGAACCGGTTGGTGATGACCCGAAACTCGCGGATGGCGTCCTGGCTGAACCGGGTCCTCGCCAGGCCGAGGGCCTGGTCGGTGAAGTCGACGCCGTCGACCATGATGGTCGACTGGCTGGCGTTGCCCACCGAGCCGATCACCGGACCCCCGTGGATGAAGCGGAAGGTTCCCCGCTCCCGCTGCACCGCGGGCGCGATGAAGGCCAGCTTCTCGAAATCACGGTTGGGAACCGGGAGCTGCTGGATCTGCTCGGGCACGATGTTGGTCGAGGTATCGGACTTGTAGACGTCCACCAGCGGCGCCTTGGCCGTGACCGTGATGGTCCCACTCACTTTCGGCTGCAGCCCGAGGGTCACCCGCGCGCGCTGGCCCACGCGCAGCTCCAGCCCCTTCTCCACCGCCGTCGCGAAGCCCTCGAGACTCACTTCGACGTCGTAGGTCCCGGGCGGCAGCGCCGGGACCGTCACCATGCCCTGTGCGTCGGTGAGCGCGGCCCGTTTCGTCCCCCGCTCGGCCGAGATCACCACCACCGACACCCCGGGCAGCGGCGCCTTGTTCTCGTCCACGACCGTGACCTGGATCGTTCCCGTGCCCACCTGGGCCGCCAGCGGCCGCGCCGCCAGGGCCGAGAGCAGGACGAGCGCCGTCACGGCCGCCACACGCCCGGCCGGTCGCCCGGGCATCAGGCCAAACAATCTCTTGCGCATCATTGCCTCCCCCTCGTTGTCTGGGAAACCCCGGTGCCCCCGGACGTCCGCGGGAGCACCCCGTAGCGGAGGATGCGGATGAACTCGTCCACAGCCTCCCTCGACGTCATGCCGAAGTGCATCGGCACCCCGAAGCACTTCTCCACGGTGTAGAAGTAGAAGAGCCAGCGGGCGGCCACCATCACCGCCACCAGCGGGTTGACCTCGCCCAGCCGGCCCGTGCGCCGGGCCACCTCGAACGAGGCCGCGTAGGCCTCGTTGAAGCGGTCCGCCATACTCTCGTAGAAGCTCCTGATGTGCTTGCCCTCGAACTCGATGACGTCCACGTAGATGAGGAGGATCTCCTCCCGGTGGGCGTCCACCACCTGCTCGATGGCGGCGGCGAGCTCCTCGAGGTCGTCCGGGAACCGGGCCTCCGAGAACACGCGGTTGAGCGGCAGGTCGGGGTCCAGCAGCCGCTCCCAGTAGCGGTCGATCAGCCGGCTGAAGATGGCCTCCTTGCTGCCGAAATGGTGGTAGAGGTTGCCCACCGACACCCCCGCCTCCTCGGCGATCCGGCGCATGGAGGTCGCCCCGTAGCCGAAATGCGAGAAGAGGTGCAGGGCCGCCTCGAGGACCTTTTCCGTGGATATCCGGGTTCTCGCCGCCTGTTTACCCATCCGCGCCCCCGTTCTGGAAAAAAACCGAACGTTCGTTCTGTATTTTGAATCGAGAGTAGAACCGTGAACATCGCCTGTCAAGCCGCACCGCGGCATCGCCCGCCCGCTGTCGAACGGCGTCCCGAGCGA
>CAZXXL010000258.1:0-3599 GCA_964644635.1 uncultured Thermoanaerobaculia bacterium
GCACGCTCGCGTCGGCCCGCGGGGCGTGGTGTGGCGGGGGGGTGCCTCGGGCGGTGGTGCCGGCCCGGGGCGGGGGCCGCGGGGGGCCGGGCCCGCGCGGGGCGGGGCGCCGTGGCGGCCAGGGCCACGAACACCTCCTGGACCACGTCCGCGGCGTCCTCCCGCGATCCCGTCCGCCACAGGGCCAGCGCGTAGAGGTCGGCGGAGGCGAGCTCGTAGATCTCGGCCAGCCCTCCGGCCTCGCCGGCCGCAAGGGCACGAAACGCCCCCAGGAGCCGTATCTCGTCCTCCCGGCCCACGACAACATCGTGCGTTCCACTTCCCTCTTGCAAAGAGAGTGCTGCCCCTTCCATCACCATACATGAGGTCATCCGCGAGCGTTTGTGCCACCCGCGGTCCGAGGGATCCTCGATCCGTCAGGGTGCAGGCAGCACCGCATGGGCGCCACCCCTCCTGCCGGCAGCGATGCGCCGCAGGGCACCCGGCTGCCCAAGAATAACCACCGTATTCGCGATTGACGATCGTGAGTTTCAGGGATATATTGAGGACATGGATCGTGATCTTCAGGCTATTCTGCTGGCGGACAATCCGTGGCTGCGGGGCTCCGTGGACCTCGCATCGTGGCTGCAGTCCCACCTCCCCCGGGTGTACATACCGCGCGAGGCGGTCCGTGACGGCGCCCGCCTCTGGAGAGCTCCCGGACGGGCCCATCTCGTCGTCGGCCCGCGGCAGGCGGGAAAGTCGACGGCCATCTGGGCGTTTCTTGCCCAGCGGCAGGAGGCCGCCCTGTTCATCGATTGCGAGCAGATGCCGGTAAAGATGTGGTGCCGTTCGGCGCCGCTGTTCCTCTCCAGCCTGGCCGAGCTCACGAGCCAGCCGGTCACCCTGTTCTTCGAGGAGGTACAGCATCTCGACAATGCCGGGCTCTTCCTCAAGGGCCTCGTGGACCGTCAGGTCGACGTACCGCTCCTCGTGACCGGCAGCTCCTCCTTCGCCCTCGGCGCGCGGCTGCGCGAATCGCTGGCCGGCCGCGCAACCAGGACCCGCCTGCTGCCGCTGTCATTTGCCGAGGTGTGCGCGGACGTTCCGGCGCAGGCCCCAGCGCTGGTCGAGCGCCAGCTGGTCGCGCGTTTCGAGCGCCACGTTCGCATCGGAGGGTATCCGGAGGTGTGGCTCGCCGAGGAGCCCGAGGTGCTGCTCACCGGGCTTGTGGAAGCCATCGTCATGAAGGATGCCAGCGATCTGTTCCGGATCTCCCGGCCCGACGCGTTTCGGAGGCTCCTCCGCCTCGCCGCCTCCCAGGCCGGGAGCCTCGTCAATCTCTCGGAGTGGGCGTCGGTGACCGGCGTGAGCCGGGACACGGTGGCTTCGTACCTCGAAATTCTCGAGTCGGCCCACATCCTGGCGCGGATCCGCCCCTTCGCCGGAGGGAGGCGCTCCGAGCTCACCCGCTCCGAGAAGGTCTTCTTCATCGACCCCGGAATCCGCAACCGCATCCTCCACGATTTCCGGAGCCTGGACGAACGCACCGATGCCGGCGCGGCGATGGAGAGCTGGGTTTTCAGCGAGCTGTGGAAGGCCTCACCTGCCGGTTCTGGGGTCTCGTTCTGGCGCAGCACGTCGAAGGCGGAGGTCGACTTCGTGCTCGACCTGCCACACACGCTCATCGGCATCGAGGTGAAGGCCGGACGGCTGGGCCGGCGAACGATTCCACGGGCGGCCCGAAGCTTCATCGAGGCCTACCGGCCAGCATGCTTCTTCATGGTCAACGGCGACATCAGGGGGAGCGAGCGTCTCGGCGCCACCGAGGTTCGCTGGATCGCCCCGTGGCACCTCCCGCAAACCATCCGCACGCTGATCACGGAAGGCATGACACCACCGTCCGTGAGGTGACGTTCGTCGTAACACAGGTCGATGACAACCCTGCGGCCGGGACGTCTTTGTGGCGCACCGGGCCGCGTGGCTCGCCGTCGGGTTGCCCCCAGGACGCGAAGAGAAAAAAATCCACATTCCGCCGTGACACCTGCCGTGAGGATTCTTCCTGAGCGGCTCGGGAGGAGGAGAAACGGCACACCGGCCGGAGGTGGTGGCGGGCGACGCGGATCGGCGCTCGCAGGGTCATCCACAGCGGAATTTGCGCGGGCGTCCTCTTGGGTCACCCCACCGCCACCCCGGGCGCGGCGCGGCGTGTGCGGTCAAGTCTTTGCGGCAGGACAGAAGGCGAGGGCCTCCTTGGCCTCCTTGCGCACGATGTAGGCCCGGTCCCAGTCATAGGCGTCGTCGGTGCCCAGGATCCGCTTGAGCGTCGCGCACAGCCACTCCTCCTGCTCAGGATCGAGGTGGCCGTAGCGGGCCAGCTTGCCGAGGCTGCGCACGGCCTTGGCGCGGATGCCGGGGTTGGGGTCGGCCAGGTTGCCGCGCAGGATGCCCACCACCCGCTGAAGCCGGTCCGGCTCCACCGCCCCGGGCTCGATGGACTCGAACATCCGGCCGATGGTGCGCAGCGCGGTGTCGCGCAGGTTGGGGTCGGCCGAGACCGCCGCCTCGATGACGGCGTCCAGGGCCTTGACCACCTTGGGCGAACGGACGTGCCCGAGAGCGTAGAGAATGAACGGCCTGCGCTCCGGGCGCTCGCAATCCCGGTAGGCGTCGAGCAGGGGATCGATGGCGTCGGCGCCCAGCCTGCCGAGAGCGTTGGCGACCACGATCTGGGCCTTGAGGTCGCTGTCGTCGAGCTGGTGGATGAGCCTCGGGATGACCCAGTCCCCGAAGCCGATCATCAGGTCGATGGCCTCGTCCAGGCACGGCTTGAGATCCGGCCGGTCATACGGGTCGATGTAGAAGAGAGCGGTGAGCAGGCCGAACAGCGGCCGCGCCTCCACGGAGCCCACACGCTTGATCAGCTCCTTGGCCATGTCCAGGCCCCGGCGCACCTCGTCACGGTCCTCGCTGGCGAGCAACCTCTCGATCTCACCCAGGGCTTCCATGGCGGCCTCCTTTCGGGACCTGCCACCAGGATACCGCGCAACGCGCCTCCTTGAAAACTCAGCGATCGATGTCGAAAAAACCAGGTTCCCATCAGCCGCTTGCGCCAGAACTGATTCGCATCAGCGGCCCGTAGTGGGCCGCGAGAAGCCTCACGCTGAACTTAGAAATCTCAGGGCTCAGGGACGGTGATCAGGTGGACCGACGCCGCGTCTTCACCCCTCCTGCAGGGGGCGGACCCCCAGGGTGCCGCGGCGCAGGGCGGCCACGGCCTCGGCCGCGGCGTGGGCGCCGGGGATGGTGGTCAGGTAGGGCACGCCGGCATCCAGGGCCGCGCGGCGGATGGAGCCGGCGTCGCTGCGGGCCCGGCGGCCGGCCGCGGTGTTGACCACAAGCTGGATCTCGCCGCGGGCGAGGAGGGTGGGGATGTCGTCCGCGCCCTCGCCGACCTTGGCCACCGTCCGCACGCCGGTGAAACCGGCCGCGGCCCGCGCCCGCGCCCTGCCCGCGGTCGCGCGCAGCGCCAGGTCGAGCGCGCACCCGCGGGCGGCCAGCGCCCGCCGCCGCCCGCGCCACAGGTCGCCACCGGCAGCACGCACACCGACCGCCCCGAG
>CAZXXL010000259.1:0-3565 GCA_964644635.1 uncultured Thermoanaerobaculia bacterium
CTCCTCGCAATGACAACGGGAGAATGAGGCGTTGGAGCGCCCCAGGCCGTTCTCCGTGGCGGTGTTCAATCGTGATGAGGTTCCTTCGCTTCGGCCCTGGCGGGCCTTGGCTCGGGACGCCGTTCGACAGCGGGAAGCGAAGCTTCCCTGTCTCACGGCGCTTCGCGCCTCGCAATGACAAAGGGAGTGCGGAGCGCGTTCCCCCCTTCGTTGTGATGGCGAGGAGGCCGGGCCCTGCGGGTTCGTCGTCGCAATGAGACCCGGATGATAGAGTGACTGCATGACCGTTTCAGGCGTGGATGACCTTCTGCAACGGCTCCGCGGCGTGCTCGCGGGCCGGCGAGGCTTGCTGGCGGCCTACCTCTTCGGTTCGCAGGCGAGCGGCGAGGCGTTTGCGGCCTCGGACGTCGACGTAGCGGTCCTCTTCGACGCGCCCCTGGCTCTCGAGGAGCAGCTCCGGCTCGAGGGCGAGCTGGAAGCCAGCGTTGGGCGCCACGTTGACCTGCTCGACCTTCGCCGCGCCAACGCCTTTCTCGCTCTCGACGTCATCCGGGGAATCCGATTCATCGAGCCCGAGCCGGTGGCGGCCGACGAGTACGAGCTCTACATTCTGCGTCGCGCCGGTGACCTTGAGCCGCTTGAGCGGGAACGCCGCGCGCTCCTCCTCGGGACGAAGGGATGATGGCGCCGATCCGTGAGAAGGTCGTGACGGCCAAGGCTGCCACGGTGAGAGACATGCTCGCCGCCATCCAGACGCTGCCACTCGGCTCGGAGCAAGCCTTTCTCGAGGACCCGCGCATGGTGGCGGCTGGGGAATCCTTTCTCCGCCGTGCGCTCGAAGCCCTGCTGGACATCGGCCGGCACATTCTTGCCAAGAGCTTTGGGACACCGGTGGCGGAGTATGGCGAGATCGGCAGGCGGTTGGGTGAGAGGGGCGTGCTCCGACCCGAGAGCGCCGCTCTTCTCGCACAAATGGGGCGTTACCGGAATCGTCTCACCCATTTCTACGACGAGGTCACGCCCGAGGAGCTCTTTCAGCTCCTGAGCAACCGGCTGGGAGACATCGAATCCATCCTCGAGGAGATCCTGGGGTGGCTCCACGCCCATCCTGACCTTCTGGACGCGGCCCTTTGACGCTGACCCTCTTATCCCTTCCTGTCATGGCCAGCCCTTTCCCCGTTCTTGTCATCGCGAGCCGCGGGCCGCAGGCCCGTGGCGTGGCGATCCCTGACAGCTCTGGAGCGCGTTGCGGTACTCAGGAGTATAATACTCACGAGTACCATCGAGGTCTAGCCCTTTCGTGAAGCATCAATTCGTCAACCGCACGCAGGAGCTGGCGTTCTTCAAGACCGCCTGGGAGCGGCCGGAGGCACAGCTACTCGTCCTCTACGGGCGGCGTCGTGTCGGCAAGACGGCGCTCTTGCAGCGTTTTGCCAGGAACGTTCCAGCGGTCCACTACGTCGCCACCAGGCTTCCGGAGGCACAACAGCTCGCGGAGCTGGGGCAGGCCCTGGGCCGTGCCGTGGACGATCCCGTCCTCGCCTCGGCGGGTTTTACGAGCTGGGAGCAGCTCTTCCTCTGGATCGAGCATGCACCGCGGCGGATCGCGATCATCCTCGACGAGTATCCCTATCTCGTCGAGGCCAACCGTGCGCTTTCGAGCCTCTGGCAGCGTGCCTGGGACGCCCGCCTGGGTGCGAGCAACGCCTTCGTGGTCCTCTGCGGCTCCTCCATTGCCATGATGGAGAAGGAGACGTTGCACGTCCGTTCCCCCCTCTACGGCCGGCGAACCGGCCAGCTCCGGCTCGGCCCGCTGGCCTTCCAGCACGCCTCGGAGCTGGTTGCCGGGTACGGCTTCGACGACCGCGTGCGAACCTTCTCGGTGGTCGGAGGCGTGCCCTACTACCTCCGCCTGCTGGATCCGCAACGGCCGCTCCTCGAAAACATCCGGCGGAGCGTGCTCGAAACCGGGGCCCCGTTGCGGGAGGAGGTCGAATTCCTCCTCCGGCAAGAGTTGCGAGAGCCCCGCGTGTACTTCGCCATCCTCTCGGCCATTGCCGCCGGGAAACGAAAGCTCTCCGAGATCCTCAACGCCGCCGCGCTCGCTCCTCAGACAGCCGGGAAGTACCTCGGCGTTCTCCAGGACCTCGGACTCGTCGTTCGGGAGGTACCGATCACCGAGAAGCGTCCGGACAAGAGCAAACGGGGCCTCTACCGTATTCAAGACCCCTTCGTCCGCTTCTGGTTCCGCTTCGTCCTCCCGCAGCGCAACCTCCTGGAGACCGATCGGGTCGGATCGGCGCTCGCAACCGTGCGCAAAAAGCTCGATCACTTCACCAGCGAGACCTACGAGACGATCTGCCGCGATGCGGTCCGCTCGGGGCTTCTCGACGGCCCCTCGGGCATGCGATGGGAGACCGTCGGCCGTTGGTGGGACCGGCAAACCGAGATCGATGTCGTGGCCTTCGACCGAGGCCGTTCCAGGACCCTCGTGGGCGAGGTCAAGTGGAGCGGCCGGCCCGTGGGCACCAACATCCTGGCGGATCTGGAGTACAAGGCCACCCTCTTCGCCAAGACCCGCTCCGCACCGGTTTTCCTCGCGCTCTTCTCCCGGTCCGGGTTCACCCCAGCGCTGCGCCGGGCCGCCGAAACCCGCTCCGACCTGCTGCTCGTTCACGGCCTTGAGGTCCTCGTATGACCGGCGCAAGCCGCCCCAGCGACGCGCACCATCCTCGTCCTGTCATCGCGAGGTGGCGCAAGCGTGCGAAGCGCAGCTTCGCTGACGCGCACGCCACCCCGAGGAGCGAAGCGACGAAGGGGACTTGCCGGAGGCACGCGACGTGGCGATCCCTCGCAGCCTCCGAGCGCGCTCCGGCTCGCCTCCGGGAGGATGTCCAATCGTGAGGGGATTGCCACGTCGCCGGGCTACGCCCGGCTCCTCGCAATGACAGTCAACCCCTTCCTGTCATGGCCGTCCCTTTCCCCGTTCCTGTCATCGCGAGCCGCGGGCCGCAGGCCCGTGGCGTGGCGATCCCTAACAGCCCTGGAGCGCGCTGCGGCTCGTCCCCGGGAGGGTGTTCAATCGTGAGGGGATTGCCACGTCGCTTCGCTCCTCGCAATGACAGAAAGATCGGAACGTGCTACGACTCTTCTCCGGGAGGCCATCGAATCGTGAGGAGATCATCGAGGTCACAATGTGAGCCGGTGACCCCGGGTCTCCGGCCGCCCAGTCGTGGCTGCTCTCGAGAAGGTTGGATACGAGAAAGACAGACAGCGAGGTTCGCACATCATCTTACGGGAATCGAAGCCGCCGCATCGTCGGCTGACGGTGCCGGACCATCGAGAGCTCGGCCGCGGAGCACCGTTCCCCAGAACGGCATCTCACGCTGGGCGAGAGGTGGCCGCGCCACTCCTGCGAGCCGCCTGGGAACAACACTCGGCGACTCGAGCCCCGGCCGGGCGGTGAGGAAACGGGAACTTGGAGAAAACCGGTGTGCCGTACAGCCTTCCGGGTGCATATTCCGATGAAAGTGACCACCTGTTCCGAATGAAGGTGACCACCGTT
>CAZXXL010000260.1:0-3525 GCA_964644635.1 uncultured Thermoanaerobaculia bacterium
GTCACCCCCTCTCTCTGTCATTGCGAGGAGGATTCCGCAGGAATCCGACGCGGCAATCCCCTTACGCTGGTAGCGCTCCCAAACTACTTGGGAGCGCGCTCCAACGGCCGGCTGCGCCGGCCCCCTCGCCATGACAGGAGCAAGGGTGCTCCCACCGGTACTGACCTGCAGCGGGCGCGACGCCCCCAAGGGCCCCGAGCCTTGACAGATCGAAAAGACCAAATTAGAATATTCTTGAATGGTTATGAAGTTGCCGGGAACCCCGGCGCGGGCCATTCCTCAATCCATCACCCACCGGGGAGGAACCACCATGTCCGTCATGAAGCTGACCGCAGACAACTTCAACGAGACGATCGAGAACAACGACATCGTCATCATCGACTTCTGGGCCTCGTGGTGCGGGCCGTGCATGGCCTTCAAACCCATCTTCGAGAAGGCCTCGGAGAAGCACCCCGAGATCACCTTCGCCTCCTGCAACACCGAGGAGGAGACCGAGCTGGCCGCCATGTTCCAGATCAGGTCCATCCCGACCCTGATGGTCTTCCGCGAGAAGATCCTCATCTTCGCCCAGCCGGGCATGCTGCCCGAGGAGGTGCTCGAGGACCTGATCGAGAAGGTGAAGGCCCTCGACATGGACGAGGTCCGCGCCGAGGTCGCCAAGCAGGAGGCCGCCAACGGCTGAGGCCCCGCTTCCGCCCCCTCCCGGATCCGTTCCGGGGTAGGATCGGGGGGTGGAGGAGCCGATGGCAAAACCGGCCGCCCGCCGCAGGACGAAGATCGTCTGCACCCTGGGCCCCGCCTCGTCGAGCCCGGAGACCATCCGGGCCCTCATCGAGGCCGGGATGGACGTCGCCCGCCTCAACTTCTCGCACGGCGACCGGGAGACCCACCGCGCCACCCTCGCCCTGGTGCGCGAGATCGCGGCCGACATGGGGCGGCCGGTGGGCGTTCTCCAGGACCTGTGCGGCCCGAAGATCCGTCTCGGCGAGCTGCCCGCCGGCGGCGTCACCCTGGCCCGGGGCGAGATCGTCACCCTCGCCGGCGGGGACGCGCCCGGCGGGGACGCGCTGCCGGTGTCCTATCCCTACCTCGCCGAGGACGTCCGCCCCGGGGACCCGATCCTCCTGGCCGACGGCCTGGTGGCGCTGCGCGTCCTCGAGACCGGGGACGGCGCCGTCCGCTGCCGGGTCGAGACGGGCGGCGTCCTCACCTCCCACAAGGGCGTCAACCTCCCCGGCTCGGCCCTCCGCATCCCGGCCCTGACCGACAAGGACCGGCTCGACCTCGAGGTCGGGCTCGAGGCGGGCGTCGACTTCGTCGCCGTCTCCTTCGTGCGCTCGGAGGCCGACCTCGACCCCGTCCTCTCCATCCTCGAGGGACGGCCCGGCCGTCCCCTGCTGATCGCCAAGATCGAGAAGCCGGGCGCGGTCGAGCGGCTGGACGCCATCCTCTCCCGCGTGGACGGGGTGATGGTCGCCCGCGGCGATCTCGGCGTCGAGCTCCCGGTGGAGCGGGTGCCCCTCGTCCAGAAGCAGATCATCCGCGCCGCCGTCCGCGCCGGCAAGCCGGTCATCACCGCCACCCAGATGCTGCGCTCGATGGTGGACAGCCCGCGACCGACCCGTGCCGAGGCCAGCGACGTGGCCAACGCCATCCTCGACGGCACCGACGCCGTCATGCTCTCCGAGGAGTCGGCGGTCGGGAAGTACCCGGTGGAGGCGGCGGCCACCCTCGACCGCATCGCGAGGGCCGTCGAGCCCGCCCTGGATTCCGCCCGCTTCCTCGACGCGGGCGGTGACGCCGGCCTGCGCTCCGTGCCCGAGGCCATCGGCCACGCCGCCTGCGCCCTGGCCCGGGACGTCGGCGCCACCGCCATCGTCGCCTCGACCACATCCGGGACCACCGCCCGCCTGGTGGCGCGATTCCGGCCCGCGGCGCCGGTCGTCGGGCTGACGCCCGATCCCGTGGTGCAGCGCCAGCTCTGCCTCTCCTGGGGGGTCATCCCCGCCCTCTCGCCCCGGTTCGACGACACCGACGCCATGTTCGCCGTGGCCCGGCGCTGGGTGCTCGAGCGCGGGATCGCGGGCAGCGGCGACACCATCATCCTCACCGCCGGCATCCCCGTGAACGTCCGCGGCACCACCAACATCCTCAAGGCGATGACCCTGGACTGAGGCCGGCGCCGGGCCCGGCCCTCAGCCGGGCCGGAAGATCTCCGGGTGCGTGGTCCGCAGCGACAGCCAGCGCGGCCCGGCCACCACGAGGTGATCGAGCACGTCCACCCCCACCACGCGGCCGGCCTGCACCAGCCGCCGGGTCAGCTCGAGATCGTCCCGGCTGGGGTCGAGCACGCCCGACGGGTGGTTGTGGTAGACCACGATCCCGGCCGCGCCGTCCACCAGCGCCGTGCGGAAGAGCTCGCCGGTGTCCACCGGGGCCGTGCGCCGGGTGCCCAGCGCCAGGTCGTGGATCCCGATCAGGCCGTGGCGGCCGTCCAGCGCGATGAACCCCACCACCTCCCGCCGGTGCCGGCCCAGGTGCTGGACCAGGAAGCGCCCGACCACCTCGGGCCGGTCGAGGCGCCGCCCGTTCGCCAGCTCGGCCGTGGCCAGCCGCCGGCCGAGCTCGATCGCGGCGGCCACCGAGGCCACCTTCGCCGGCCCCATGCCCGGCATCCGCGCCAGCTCCCCCGGGTGCGCCCTGGCCAGGCCGGGCAGGCCGCCGGCCGCGGCCAGCAGCTCATGGGCGACCCCGATGGCGCCCTCGCCGCGGCGGCCGGTCCTGAGCAGCACGGCCAAAAGCTCGGCGTCCGACAGCACCTCGGGCCCGTGCCGCAGCAGGCGCTCCCGCGGCCGCTGCGACGGCTCGATCCTGTTCATGCACGTATTCATCGCGGAGACTCCGCGCAGGTGGATGGTGACCCATCATACCACGGCGCCGCCCGCAGTCCCCCGGAATGTCACTGGTCACTTGACGGACAGTCGTGCATGGAGTATCTTATTCTCAAGAAGAGCGCTTGTACCGAAGGGGGCTCGGAGACATGAGAAAAATCGCAGCCGGAATCGTGGTCGCCATGGTCTGCGGCGTCTTCGCATTCGCCGCCCAGGGGGATGCGCTGAGCCACGGGGAGTTCTCCCAGCTCCTGCTCCAGGCCCTCGCCACCAAGCAGGCGCCGCAGCTCGGCCCGCAACAGGCCATGGCGCGGGTGCAGAAGTACGGCCTCATGCCCGCCGACTGGAAGGCGTCCGGCGTCATGACCCACGCCGACCTCGCCACCGTCTTCCGCCTCATAGGCATCAGCTACCTGCCGGCCGATCCCAAGGCCCCCGTGTCCAGGCCCTTCGCCCAGGTCATCCTTCGCCGCTACCGGAGCAAGATCCTCAAGTCCAGGGGCTGGGTCCTCAGCCGCGGCTTCTCCGACGACGACTTCTACCTCGACGGCAACCACGGCGAGGGCATCGTCAGCCCGTCCAAGTTCTAGCGCGCCGCGCGCTCCGCTCCCAGTTTGTCATTGCGAGGTGGCGT
>CAZXXL010000261.1:0-3506 GCA_964644635.1 uncultured Thermoanaerobaculia bacterium
ACCGTGGTCCTGGCCCCGCGGGGGAGGGCCGGCCGCCGTTGGACGCGGCACGTCCGGCGGCTGCGGCGGTCCCTGGCCGAAGCCGCCGCCGGCCGCGGGCGGCTGGCCGGGGCGGTGGCGGCGTCGGTGCTGCTGTGGGGCGGCATCTGGGCGGCGGTCGGGATCCTGCTCGACGCCATGGGGTATCGCTGGCCGGCCGGCGACGTCCTGGTGGGTGCGGCGGCCGGCTCGCTGGCGACCCTGCTGCCGGTCAACCTGGTGGCCAACCTGGGAACGCTGGAGGCCGGGTGGACGGCCGGCTTCGTATCTGTGGGTGTGGCGGCCGGGGCTGCTGCGGCCAGCGGGCTCGCGGTCCACCTGTGGTCCCTGCTGATCCTGGCGGTGATCGGCGCCGCCGGCGCCATCGCCCTGCCGGCGGGGACGTGGCGGAGGACGGGGGGCTGAGGCTCAGACCGCGAGCAGCTTGCGGTCCTCGAAGGGCATGAGACCCATCCACTCCGGCGCGTCGGGGAAGGCCGAGACCACCCGGTTCCAGTTGGGGAGCAGGGGCACGTGGAGGAGGTTCGTCAGGTACTGCTCCCCGGCGCGGTAGAGAGCGCCGGCGAAGGCCTCGGCCGAGCGCTCCTCGAGATCGCGGTCGAAGGGAAAGCCGTTGATGGCGGCGTCGAAGGCGTAGCGCTCGATGTAATCCTGGGCGAGGCGCAGGTAGGAGGCCTGGACGGAGGCCAGCATGTCGGCCGAGATCTTCGCTCCCTCGGCGGCGATGGTGCGCAGGATCGATCCCGTGATGTCGCCCACCATGCGCATCAGGCCGGCGTCCGGGTTCTCGGCGGACAGCGCCTGGTGCTTGTGATCGTAGCGGCCGGCCACGTCGACCTGGCACAGCTCCTTGGGTGAGAGGTTGTGGTAGACCTCGGCCAGGAGCCCCACCTCGAGACCCCAGTCGGACGGGATCCGGATGTGCCGGGCGAGGTCCAGCTGCATCGCCATCTCGCCGGCCAAGGGATACCGGAAGGCCGACAGGAACTCGAGGAAGGGCTGCCCGGGAAGGAAGTTGCGCATGGCGGTGAGGAACGGGTAGAGGAAGAGGCGGGTGACCCGGCCGTTGAGCCGGTCGCTGATCCGCGCGTAGTAAGCCTTGGCGAACTTGAAATCGATGTCGGGGCGAAGCACGGGGAAGCACAGCCGGGCCAGGAGGTAGCGGTCGTAGGTGACCACGTCGCAGTCGTGGAGGGCGACGGCCTGGCAATCCCCGACCCCCAGCAGGTGGCCGAGGGCGAACCAGACCGCCTGTCCCTTGCCGCGCTCGCGCTTGACCAGGCCGGCGGCCTCGAAGCGGCGGAAGATCTCGGCGGCGTGGGGCCCGTCGAGCCAGAGAATGGTGGTCTCCTGGGGGAGGACCGAGAAGAAGTCCAGCGCCCGCCGGTAGTCGTCCTCGGTGGCCCGGTCGAGGGCGACCACGATCCGGTGCAGGTAGCGCACCTTCTTGAGGTGCTGGAGGATCTTCGGCAGGGCGGGACCGTCCATCTCCGAGGCCAGGCTGGGCAGGAGCAGGGCCATGCGGCGCTTGGCCGCCGCCCGCTCCAGGCTCGACTCGAGGTCCTCGAGGTTCCACCGCTCCAGGCGGTGAAGCGTGGTGAAGAGATGATGCTGATGGAAATCACTCATGACAGTCTCCCGTCCCGGCCGGCCGCCGGGAAGACGCCCGGCGTCCGGCCTTTCTCGCGCAGCCGGGCCGTTCCAGTGGTGGCCTCAGAGGCGTCCCGGGCCGGGGCCGGCCCGGCTCCCGCGCCGCGGTGCGGCGCCGTCCCGCTCGGCCGCCTTCGCCTTCTCCCACAGGGATTCCTGGTCGTGAAGGCTGAGGTCCCGGAGTCTCACCCCGGCCGAACCGGCGTCCGCCTCCATGGCCTGGAAGCGCGAGATGAACTTCTCGTTGGCGCGCTGCAGCGCCGTTTCCGGCTCGACGCCCAGGTGTCGGGCCAGGTTGGCCATCGCGAAGAGGACGTCGCCGAGCTCCTCGCGAATTCGCTCCTCGCCGGGAGCGCCGCGCTGGATCTCGGCCTCGAGCTCGGCGACCTCCTCGCCGAGCTTCTCCACCACGCTCGCCGGGCGTTCCCAGTCGAAGCCGAGCGCCGCCGCCTTCTCGGTGACCCGGAACGCCTTGAGGAGCGCTGGCAAGGCCTTCGGGATGCCATCGAGCGCCGATCCGCCCGGCCGGTCGCCGCGCTCGGCATGCTTGATGTCTTCCCAGTTGCGGACCACCTCGCCGGCCGTTTCGGCCCGGGCGTCGCCGAAGACGTGGGGATGGCGGCGGACCATCTTCTCCGCGATGCCGTCGCAGACGTCGTCGATGGAGAACCAGCCGTTCTCACGGGCGATGCGGGCCATGAAGACGATCTGGAGGAGCAGGTCGCCGAGCTCCTCCCGGAGCTTGTCCGGGTCCGGCCCGGCCACGGCGTCCACGACCTCGTACGCCTCCTCGAGGAGGTAACCGGTCAGGGAGTCGAGGGTCTGCTCCCGGTCCCAGGGGCAGCCGCCCGGCTCCCGCAGCCGGTCCATGATTTCGACGAGGCGGTCAAAGGCGCGCGACACACTCCATCTTACCGTAGCCGACCCAGGACCGTGTCGTCGGGAGAACCCTTTGCACTGTCATGGCGAGGTGGCGTAAGCGCGCGAAGCTTCGCTTCGCCTGCGCGCACGCCACCCCGAGGAGCGAAGCGACGAAGGGGTCTCGGCGCAGCCCAGCGACGCGGCGACCCCTGACAGCTCTGGAGCGCGCGAGGAGCAGGATCCCAGCGCCCCAGCGCGGGCATGGGCCCGCCGCCTGCGGCGGCGTCCCTTGGGGCGCTCGGCTCCGGCCTCCGCGACCCTGCGGGTCCCGTCGGCCCTCGCCTCGCGCCCCGGCGGCCTGCGGCCTCCCATGCCCGCTTGAGATTCCAGCGGCCGTGGACGTGGGCCGCCACTCTCTCTTGGGGAGGGGATCGCGATGACCGCCCTCTCGCCGTGCGTCACCGCGCTCGCGTCGTCGGGATGACCACGAGGCTTGTCATGGCGAGGAGGCCGGCGTAGCCGGCCGACGTGGCCATCCCCTGCAGTGTTGGAGCGCGCTCCAAGGTACTTCGAGAGCGCTCCCCGCGTGAGGGGGTTGCTTCGTCGGGTTCCTGAGGAACCCTCCTCGCAACAGGCTCCTTGAACGGGCGACGGCGCTACCGTACCGCCCTACTTCCGGAGGGCCCGTGCTCGGGAGCCTACCCTCGGCGGACCTCGGGCCAGGCTCCCTGCGCTCGGCCGCTCCGCGGCCCGGACCGGGATTGCCCCGGCCCACCTTCCGCGCCCGCCCCCACCCGCCGCAGGACCGTTCCTGGGGTCACCTTCGCTGTCGCCGTCAGGGGACAAGGGCGTTGCATCCCCCCTTTTTGTCATGGCGAGGTGGCGTAAGCGCGCGAAGCTTTGCTTCGCTTGCGCGCACGCCACCCCGAGGAGCGAAGCGACGAAGGGGTCTGCCG
>CAZXXL010000262.1:0-3491 GCA_964644635.1 uncultured Thermoanaerobaculia bacterium
GGGCCAGGCCTCGGCGGCGCGACAACGGCAGCCTGCTCTCGTGCTGTTTGTTTTTTATGGATACGGCGACACCCGGGATCGCACGTTCACGCTTCGTCGGGAGGGTGTGATGGGTGTAGGAGACGGGGCCCCGGCGGGGGGCCCGGGCGCCGTCCGGGCGGTGGTCGTGGGCGCCTCCACCGGCGGCCCGGTGGCGCTCCAGCAGCTCCTGGCCGGGTTGCCGCGTCCGCTTCCGGTGCCGGTCCTGATCGTCCAGCACATGCCGCCCGTCTTCACGCGCTCGCTGGCCGAGCGCCTGGCCCAGACCACCGGCCTCGACGTCCGGGAGGGCCGGGACGGGGCGGCGGTACGGCCGGGGCAGGTCTGGATCGCTCCCGGTGATTACCACATGGTGGTGGAGCGGCGGGAGGCGTCGATTCACCTGGCCCTCCACCAGGGACCCCCGCAGAACTCCTGCCGGCCGTCGGCGGACGTGCTCTTCCAGTCCGCGGCCAGGGTGTGGGGCGGCGACCTCATCGCCGTCATTCTCACCGGCATGGGCAAGGACGGGCTCCACGGCGCACGGACGATTCACGATCTCGGCGGCCGCGTCGGCGTGCAGGATCGCGACTCCAGCGTGGTCTGGGGCATGCCGCGCTTCGTCGCCGAGATGGGCATCGCGGATCAGGTCATGTCCCCGGCGGAGCTCGGCGCCTGGCTGGCCGCCGAGCTCGGTGCCGGCGGCGGGGAGTGACGCGGGGTGGTGAGCCCGGAGAGCTTCCGTCTGCTCAAGGACCTGCTGCGCCGCGAGACCGGCGTCGTGCTGGACGACGGCAAGGAGTACCTCGTCCGGGCACGGCTGGGCCCGGTGGCCCGGCGCGAGGGGCTGGGCTCCATCGAGAAGCTGGCCGAGCTGGTTCGGGATCGCCCGCAGGCGCCGCTCTCCCGCCGTGTGCTCGAGGCCCTGATGACGACGGAAACCTCCTTCTTCCGGGACGTTCATCCCTTCAGCAGCCTCAAGGAGCGGATCATTCCCGAGCTGATCGAGAGGCGGGCCTCGATGCGGATCCTCCGCTTCTGGTCGGCGGCCTGCTCGACCGGGCAGGAGGCCTACAGCCTCGCCGTCCTGGTGCGCGAGTACTTTCCCCACCTGACCGGCTGGCAGGTGAGGATCCTCGCCAGCGACGTGTCGGGCTCGGTCCTGGAACGGGCCCGGGCCGGCCGCTACTCCCAGATGGAGATCAACCGCGGCGTCCCCACCCACCTGCTGGTCCGGTATTTTCGCCGTGACGGCCTGGAATGGCAGGTCGCCGACGCCGTTCGCGAGATGGTCGATTTCCGCGAGATCAACCTGGCGGAGCCCCTGCCCGACCTGCCGCCGATGGACGTCGTCTTTCTCCGCAACGTGCTGATCTACTTCGACGAGCCGCTGCGGCGGACCGTGCTCGAGCGGGTGGGACGGCTCCTTCGCCCCGACGGGTACCTGTTCGTCGGCGGCGCGGAGACGATGATGGCCTACCCGGATCTTTTCGAACGGGTTCAGATGGGGAAGAGCTCGTGTTACAAACTTCGGCGATGAAGGGGAGCAAGTGATGGTGCACGAAGACGAGGTGGTCCAGGTCGTCAGGAGCATCTGGAGCTCGATCCTGGGTCTGGATGTGACGGTCGAGGGCGGAGAGAGCGCCCGGGAGCGGCTGCAGGGGCAGCGCACGCTGACGGCGTGCGTCCACATCACCGGAGACTTCGAGGGGGCCACGCTCGTGTTCTGCACGGCCGGGCTCGCCACCCGGCTCGCCGCGGTGATGTTCGAAACGCCGGCGGAGGCGCTCTCCGTGGAGGACGTGCAGGACGCCCTGGGCGAGCTCGCCAACATGGTCGCCGGCAACATCAAGCCGCTGTTCGCCGGGAGCTCCCGCCTCTCGCTCCCCTCGGTGGTGGAGGGGCTGGACTATCGGCTGATCGTCCCCGGGAGCCGCGTCCTCTCCCAGGTGGGCCTGCGGTGCGAGGGGGAGCCCCTCCACATCACCATCGTCGAGAAAGAGCGCGCCTCGGCCTGAGCCTTCCGGGGGACTACTCCTCCTTGCGCACCTCGGAGAGCCGCTTGGCCAGGCGGTTCTTCTCCAGGATCAGGCCCGCCTGGAGCATGAGCAGCTCGAGCCCCTCGGTGGGACCGATGGGCGTGTCCCTGGGAAGGTTGTCCCCATAGATCACGGCGACCGCCTGGCCCTCGACGACGATGGGCAGGGCGATGACCTCCCGGGGCGCCACACCGCCGAGCTCGCTGACCAGGTAGTTGTTCTGGGGAGTTCTCGCCATCCTCCCCCGGTAGGGCTCCCGCCGGCGGACCACGTCGGCCAGGACGGACGGCTCGCCGAGGGGGATTTGCATGGAGCGGACCCGGTGGTCGGCCGCTTCTCCCTCCAGCTCGATGCCGAACTGGCCGATGCCCACGAGGTGGTCGCCACGGACCGCGAACAGGACGGCGCGGTTCACCAGCTCGGCCGTGTAACGGAGGAGCATCAACGTGAGCTCGCCGGTGAAGGTAATGGGCCGGTTCCTCAGCTCCGTCATGATGCCCCGCAGGGAGGCGAAGCCGCGGGGCCGTGTCTGCTCGGTCCTCGCGGGGGTCTCCCCCGGAGCACCGTCCTGGGGGCGGATGGCCGATTCGCTGGCCTCTTGGCTCCCGTTGAGCTCGTCGACGCTGGCCCGGTCGAACTGAGCCAGCAGGTCGAGCAGCACCTCCTCGGTGCGAAGCCCGTCCTCCACCAGGAACTCGCTGGTGTCGAAGGCGGTTTTGAAGGTCTCCTCGACCTCGACCGATTCGAACTGGAAGACGCCGCTGTCCCACAGCAGCAGCTCGGCCAGGATGGCCTTGACCTGCTCGTAGGCCACGTCGCGGAGGGTTTCCGGCGTGATGGCGTCCATCTCGACCAGAATGCTGCCCAGGGGGCGCGGAGTCTCGGACCGCTGTTGGATGTCGAGGGCGGCCAGGAGCGTGGCCTCG
Source organism: uncultured Thermoanaerobaculia bacterium (assembly GCA_964644635.1). Lineage (GTDB taxonomy): Bacteria > Acidobacteriota > Thermoanaerobaculia > Thermoanaerobaculales > Sulfomarinibacteraceae > CAZXXL01. Next base: position 2,984 of record CAZXXL010000262.1, read on the forward strand.
TCGATGTGATGCCGGTTGACCAGGATGCTGCCCAGGGTCTCGTGGATGGCGTTGGTCTGGCAGAAGACGATGGCGCCGTTGCGGAAGACCACCAGTCCCTGGTCCTTCCGGCGGGTGAGCGTCAGCGTGCCGGTGCGCTTTCCCAGCGCGATGACCTGGAAGATGTCAACGACGGCAAGGTCCTCGATGCGGCCTACGAATCCCATGGCTGAACGCACACGGCCGGCGAGGCCATGATCTCCTCCGCGCCTCCTTTCCCAGCAAAGCATACCGCAACTGCCCGATTCACTCACGGTTGAAGGCGCCCGTCCCCGCCCGCCGCCCGACCGCTCTTGGGGTCACCTTGGCCGTCGCCGAAGGGAGACCAGGCCGGTGCGCCTTCCTGTTTTTGTCATGGCGAGGAGAGCGCCGCAGGCGCTCGACGTGGCCATCCCTCACAGCGTTGGAGCGCGCTGCCCACTGCTCCGGGGAGGGCTCCGGGCGTGATGAGCTCCCTTCGCTCCGGCCC
>CAZXXL010000263.1:0-3489 GCA_964644635.1 uncultured Thermoanaerobaculia bacterium
CCTCACCCGGCCGCCCACGCGCGCGAACGCGCTTCCCCCGCGCTCCGCGGGCTCTCCCGGCCGCCTCGCGGCCTCGGGCCGGGCCCGACCCTCGGCGGCGTCGCCCCGGCCCGCGGGCGCCGGGTCCGCCGGCCGATCCTTCGTCCCGTCCGCGGGGCCGTTCGCGGCTGTCCCGTCCGGGTCGGGGCTCAGGCCCCGGGCGGCCTCGGCAAGCCTGCCGGCCAGCCTCTCGACGGGCACGCCCTCGTCGGTCCCGTTCTTCTCCACCGCCGCCAGCAGCCGCCGGGTGGCGTCCACCAGCTCCAGGAGCAGGGGAACGGTTCCGGACACGGCCGCCTCGTCCGCCGTCCGGAGGCGCACGAGCAGCTCCTCGCCCGCGTGGCTCAGGGCCTCGAGGCGGGAGAAACCGAGGAAGCCGCAGGTTCCCTTGATGGTGTGGACGGCGCGGAAGATTCGGTCGACCAGGGCGGCGTCGCCGGCGGAGCCCTCCAACGCCACCAGGTCCCGGTCCACCTGCTCCAGGTTCTCCAGGCTCTCGTCGAGAAACTCGCGGACGACGGGATCCATCTCAGCCATCGCCGGCCGCCCTCTCGACGAGCTCCACCAGCGGCCCGTCGTCCCCCGGCGGCTCGCGGCCCTCCCGGCGCACCGTCGCCACCAGCGCCTCGAGGGCGCCGTGGAGCCGGCGCGCCGCCTCGACCCGGTCGGCCGTGGGGGCGGCGGCGCCCGAGCTCAGGCGGGAGAACAGCATCTCGCCGGCGGCCGCCAGACGCCCCACCCGCGGCAGGCCCAAAAAACCGCTCGCGCCGCGCAGCAGGTGGACCGAGCGGTAACAGGCGGCGCCGGCGCCGGCGGGGTCGGCGGACAGGTTCCCGATGGACCGGCCGAGGGCCGCCAGCGCCTCCTCCGCCTCGTCCAGGAACTCCGCCAGGATCTCGTCCATGGCCGCCTCCACCGCCTCTCTCCCCTTCAGTACTTGAAGCGACCGACGATCGTCTTGAGCTCGACGGCCATCTCCGCCAGGGACTCCGCCGCCTCCTTGATGGAGCTGGCCCCCGCGGCCGTATCCTGCGCCACCTCGGCGAAGGCCGCAATGCTCTGGGCGATGTCGTCCACCCCGCGGGCGGCCTCGGCGACGTTCTGGCCGATCTCGGCGGTCGTGGCGCTCTGCTGCTCCACCGCCGAGGCGATGACCGTCTGGATGTCGTTGATCCGGTGGATGATCTCCGTGACCCGGCCGATCGCCTCCCCGGCATCCCGGGTCAGGTGGCGGATGGAGCCGATGTTGCCCTCGATCTCCTCGGTGGCCTCGGCCGTCTGCTTGGCCAGCTTCTTCACCTCCGCGGCCACCACCGCGAAGCCCTTGCCGGCCTCGCCCGCCCGCGCCGCCTCGATGGTCGCGTTGAGGGCCAGCAGGTTCGTCTGGTCGGCGATGTTCCGGATTACATCGACGATACGGGCAATGGTCTCGCCGCTCGACGTCAGCCTCTCGAACCGCTCCACCGTCTCGCCGGCGATCTCCACCGCCTCGTTGCCGACGTGGGCGGCGTCCGTGGCGCTCCTGGCGATCTCGCGGATGCTGGCGCTCATCTCCTCGCTGGCCGTGGCCACCGACTGGACGTTCTTGCTCACCTGCTCGGCCGCCGCCGAGACCATGCCCGCCTGGCTCGAAGTCTCCTCCGTGGCGCTGGCGATCTGCTCGCTCAGACCCGAGAGCTGGTCCGAAGTCTCGACCACGGTCTCGGAGAGCCTGGCGATGGACGAGATGTCGCTGCGGATACCGCCCACGAAGCGGTTGAAGAGCGTGCCCAGCTCACCCAGCTCGTCCTCCGACTCGACCTGGACGGTGCGCGTCAGGTCGCCCTCCCCCTCGGCGATGTCGCGGAAGCGTTCCACGAGCCCAGAGACGGGCCTGGACACGATCCTCGAGGCCAGGAAGAGCATCACCGATCCGATGATGAGCAGGCTGAGGAGGATCGCGATCATGGAGGACCAGCGGACCCGGCTGATGGGCGCGGCGACGACGTCCTGCGGGACCAGCAGGCCGAGGGACCAGCTCATGGCCGGCTTTTCGGAATGGACGGGGGCGTAAAGGAGGAAGTAGGGGCGGCCCTTCCAGCGCACGTTGCCGAGCCCTCTTTCTCCCCGGGTCATGGCCGAGACGGCGCGGTCGAAGCCGGTTCCGCCGTCGAAGACCTTGAGGACCGACGGCCGGTCCTCACCCTGGTCCCCCGTGACCCGGATGCCGGGGTAGTAGACCATGTGCCCCGTGCCGTCGGCCAGGAACGCCATCCCTTTGCCCTCGTACTTGATGGCGCCGACCAGCTCACCGATGGTGTTGAGCTGCACGTCCACCCCGGCGACGCCGAGCAGGGCGCCCGTGCTGGAGCTGAACGGCCCCTGGATGGTCACCGAGACGGTCTTGGTCGCCAGATCGACCGTGGGCTCGGCGACGAAGAGCTCGCCGTGCTCCATGGTGTTCCGCCACCACGGACGCTTGCGCGCATCGTAGCCCGGCAGCGCGACCTTCCCCTCCTCGCGAAAGTACTCTCCCGTGCTGGCCAGGGCGAAGAACGTCGAGCGCACCATCGGGTCGCTGGCCGTGAGCCGGCGGCAGTAGTTGACCAGGTCGTGGTAATCCCGGTCGCCGGCGAGCGGGGCGCCGCCGTCCTTCCGCCGGGTGGCGAAGCGCTGCAGCTGCGGGTCCTGCATCAGGGTGGTGACGATCCGGGAGCGTTCCCTCAGGAACCCCTCGATGTGCCGCGCGCTCATGTCCACGTTGCTCAGGGCGGCGGCGTACACCCGGGACCTCGTCTGCCTGGCGATGTAATCGACCACCCCGAACCCCAGCCCGCCGAGGAGAACAATGACCACGGCGACGATGGCGACGACCAGCTTCTGGCGAATCCCCCAGCTTGCAAACATGACTCCTCCTCCGATCCAGAACCCAAAACCGGCGGGATGATGCGGCCCCCGGGGGACCGGCCCCCGGTTTTCGGCTACAGTACCGCAAGAAACCACGCCACTGCAAGCTCTTGAGCGACGGCCCCCGGTCACCCTCCCGAGCCCGCCGCGGAGCAGTGGGGCCCGCGCTCCGCCCCCTTTGCTCTGTCATCGCGAGGAGCCGGGCGAAGCCCGGCGACGTGGCGATCCCCTTCACGATTGGACACCCTCCAGGAGAACGCCGCAGTGCGCTCCAGAGCTGTTAGGGATGGCCGCGTCGAGCGCCTCCGGCGCTCTCCTCGCCATGACAAAGAAAAGGAGTGCCACGCGCCGGGTCCTCTTCGTCGCTTCGCTCCTCGGGGTGGCGTGCGCGCAGGCGCAACTCCGCTTCGCGCGCTTACGCCACCTCGCGATGGCAGCGCAAAGAGCCCTCCCGCCGGTACGGTCCTGCGGCGGGACGGGGGGACGCTCGCGGCCAGCCGGTCCGCCGAGCGCACCGCGTCGCCGCGGCCCAGGCCGCGGCGATGGGCGCGACGCCCCCAAGGG
>CAZXXL010000264.1:0-3417 GCA_964644635.1 uncultured Thermoanaerobaculia bacterium
CCGCGTGAGGGGGTCCCGTCGCTCGGCCCTGGCGGGCCTTCGCTCGGGACGCCGTTCGACAGCGGGAAGCAGAGCTTCCCTGTCTCACGGCACCCCGGAATCGCGGGCCGGGAAGAGGGCGACGATGGCGAACCCGAAGGCGGCCAGGATGAAGAAAAGCGTCCGGTGACGGGCGCCCGCCGCCGTGTGCACCACCACGGCGACAGCGGTGTACAGGAGGGCGATGGCACCGGAGGAGACCCTGCGGACGATGCTGCTCTGTCGGGTGAGAATGCTCCACTTCATGAGCAGCCAGGCAATGGCGAAGACCACGAGCGGGATGACGACGGCGAGCGCCACGACGAGGATGGCGAACGGGACGGGTTGTGAGGGAACGCCCATGCGGCTTCCTCCCTGGTGAACATGGTCGTTCCTTGAGTATAGCCACGCCGGCGCGGACCGGCGGCGGATCGGGCATAATCGTCGCATCTAGGGTCCTGGCGGGAGGTTCGAATGGCAGCACGAGTGGTGGTTCTCGGCGGGGGCAGGGTCGGCGGCGCCATCGTCCGCGACCTCGCACGGTCCGGGGGATGGGACGTGGCGGTGGCCGACGTGTCCGCGGAGCGCCTCGGCCGGCTGGCGGCCAAGGCCGGCGTGGAGACCGTTCACGCCGATCTCTCCGACCCGGGGGAGGTGCGGCGGGCGGTCGCGGACGCCGACCTGGTCGTCGGTGCCGTGCCCGGGTTCATGGGCTACCGGACGGTGGAGGCCGTCATCGCGGCGGGCAAGGACATGGTGGACATCTCGTTCTTTCCCGAGGATCCGTTCGAGCTCGACCGGGCGGCGAGGGAGCGCGGAGTTACGGTGCTGGTCGACTGCGGGTTGGCCCCGGGCCTCGGCAACGTCATCCTCGGGCATTACGACGCCCGCCTCGACCGGGTGGACCGCTTCACCTGCCTGGTCGGCGGGCTCCCGGTGGAACGGCGCTGGCCCTACGAGTACCGGGCGGTCTTCTCGCCCATCGACGTGATCGAGGAGTACACCCGCCCGGCGCGACTGATGGATCACGGCGAGGTGGTGGTCCGTCCGGCCCTGTCCGAGGTGGAGCTGGTGGACCTGCCCGGGGTGGGGACGCTGGAGGCCTTCAACACCGACGGCCTGCGCACCCTGCTTGAGACCATGGCCCACATCCCGTTCATGAAGGAGAAGACGCTGCGTTACCCGGGCCATGCCGAGCGCATGCGGATGCTCCGGGAGAGCGGCTTCTTCGGGCGCGAACCGGTGGAGGTCGGCGGCGTGCGGGTCTCGCCCCTGGACGTGACCGCCCATCTCCTCTTCTCCGCCTGGCGGCTGGGGCCGGGCGAGGAGGACATCACCGTCATGCGAATCGTCATCGAGGGGGTCGGGAACGGCGAGAGCGTGCGCGTGGTGTTCGACCTTCTGGACCGGTACGACCGCGACACCGGGACGACGTCGATGGCGCGCACGACGGGCTACACCTGCACCGCGGCCGCCCGGGCCGTACGGGACGGGCTTTTCCGGGCGCCGGGCGTGTCGCCGCCGGAGCGGCTGGGGGCCGCGCCGGGAGGGTACGATCTCGTCATGCGACATCTGGCCGAGCGCGGCGTCCGGGTCGAGCTCACGGAGGAGGCGGGTGATGGGGGATCCTGAGCCCCGTCCCGGGGTCGACGTGTGCGGCGGATGAGCGCGATCACCGCCGGCGTGGCGATGACCGCGGCCGTGGCCATGCTTTTGGCCGGCGAGCGGGCCGGGCGCGAGGCGCTACGGGTCCCCGCCAAGCTCGCCGCGTCGGCGGTCTTCGTGCTGGCCGCGGTGGCGCGTTACCGCGGCGGGCCGTACGACGCCTGGCTGGTTCTCGGCCTCCTCCTGTGCGCCGCCGGCGACGCCGCGTTGCTCCACCCGCGGGGCCTGGCGCCCGGGCTGGCGGCGTTCCTGCTCGGCCACCTCGCCTTCCTGGCGGCCTTCCACGCCTTGGAGCCCCTGCACCGGTGGCCGGTGAACCGGCTGGCGCCGGTGATCGTGGTCAGCGGGATCGCCGTCAACCGGCTGTGGCCGCACCTGGGCCGCCTGCGGTGGGCCGTGCTCGCCTACGTGACCGTGATTTCCCTCATGGTCTGGGGCGCCGCCGCGACGCTGGGAGGCGGGGGAGGCGCCGCCCGCCTCCGGCTCGGGGGAGCCGTGCTCTTTTACCTTTCCGACCTCTTCGTGGCCCGGGACCGTTTCGTCCGCAGGGCGTTCATGAACCGGGCGCTCGGCCTGCCCCTGTACTACGCGGGCCAGCTCATGCTGGCCTTCACCGCCGGGAGCCGCTGAGCCGTGGGCCGGCGGGCCGCCGCCGCCGTCACCGTCTGGCTGCTCTCGCTGGGCGTGCTGCTGTGGCTGGCCCCGCCCGACGGAGACGATGCCTACGCCCACTCTGTGATGGCGGTGGAGCAGGTGGAGTGCTGGCGCCAGGGGGTGCTCTGGCCGCACTTCCATCCCGACTGGAACGGGGGCACCGGGTCCTTCCTGCCGGCCGTCTACGCCCCGCTCGTCCTCCAGCTGGAGGGCCTCGCCTGCCTGGCCGCGGGGGAGGGGAGCCGGGCCGCCGGCCTGGTCCTGGCGGCCGGTCTCGCCGCCGGCCCCTGGGCGCTGGCGTGGGCCGTGGGGCGCCGGCGCGGCGGCGGCTGGTGGGCGTGGGCCGTGGCGGCGTACCCGCTGGCCGCCGTGCTGGCCCGCAGCACGACCACGGAAATCTGGGCGCTGGCCTTCGCCGCCCCGCTGATCGTGCTCGGGATGCCTCCCGGTCCGCGGGACCGGCGCGAGGGCCTGGCGGTGGCGCTCGCCGTGGCCGGCGCGGCGGGCTGCCAGGTGGGGATGCTCCTGATGGCGGGCTGGGTGCTGGCCGCCGGCTGGGCTGCGGCGGGCTGGAGCGGCCGCCGGGACGCGGCGAGGACCGCAGGCTGGGGCGTGGCCGGCCTCCTCCTGGGGGGCGTCTTCTGGTGGCCGACCGTGCGCGGGATGCACCGCTTCGCGGTCGCCGCTCTGGTCGGCGGTGAGTACGACTGGCAACGCCGGCACGTCTTCGCCGTGGCGGCCAACCGTGAGCTCGGGCCGCTGCTGGCGGCGATCTTCGCCTCCCTGGCGCTGGTGCTCCTGCTCGGCCTGGCGGCCGCGCGGCTCCGGGGAGCGTCCACCGGCCGGCTCCGGTCCCCGCTGGCGGCCCTCGCCGTGGCGCTTTTCCTGGCCACGCCGGCGGCGGCGCCGGTGTGGCGGCTGGTCTCCCCGATGGCCGGCCTGCAGTTTCCGTGGCGATTCCTGGGGCCGGCCACGATCCTCGCGTTGCTCGTTCTCGGCGCCGTGGACGGCCTCTGGCGACGGGTGGGGCTGGCCTTCGCGATCCTTCCGGCCGCCCTGAGCCCGGTCGCACCCGGCCCC
>CAZXXL010000265.1:0-3404 GCA_964644635.1 uncultured Thermoanaerobaculia bacterium
ACAGGGGGCGGGTAGGAGGGACAGGTGTCCCGGCGTGCGGGATCGTGGGGTGGCTGCGCGGGGGTGTGGGGGCCGGGATCGCGAACCTCCCGGTCCGTGAGGCCGGGCCGCCCGTGCCCGCGCTGGTACAGCGCCTCGAACCGCTCGATGACCTCCTCGAGGGGGACCTCGACCCCGTGCCCGGCGAGCAACCGGCGGGTCAGCTCCCAGTCGTCGTTGGCGTCACCCTCCGCCTTGGCCGCGGTGATCTCCTCCGGCGTGACGACGACGCCGTACGCCGCCGAGGTGGCACGGATGGCCTCACGGTACGAGCGGGAGACATCGGCGAGCACGCCATCCATGTCGAGGAGCAACGCCTCCGGAGCAAGCACCACGTCCAGCGCCCGCTCGAGGCGGGCGAGGGCGTCGTCGTCCGGCGGTACCGTGATGCGCAGCCAGCCATCAAAGCCGGGCCGGCCCGGGAAGGCCCGGACCGCAATACCGAGGCCGGCGAGGCCTTCCCGCACCCATGCCGCCCCGGCGAAGCGGGCGAGGACGAAGTTGCCCTGGGACGGCAGCACCTCGGCCCCCCGTCCGGCGAGCACCGCGGTCAGCCCGGCGCGCCGGCGCCGCACCTCCGCGACGTGACGCGTCACGTCGCCACGATCCACGAGCGCCTCCGCCGCGGCGAGGGACGGTCCCGACACCGGGTACGGCTGCCCGACGCGGCGCAGAAGCGCGATCAGCTCCGGCCGGCCCACGGCGTAGCCCACGCGCAGGCCGGCCAGACCCCAGGCCTTGGAGAGGGTGCGGAGCACCACCGCGTTTGGGAAGCGGAGCGCCACCGGCGTCAGGTCCTCGTCGGCGAACTCCACGTAGGCGTGGTCGAGCAGCAGCAGGGCCCGGCCGCACCCCCGAGCGAGGGCCTCGAGGTCCGCCGCCGAGATCGCGGCGCCGGTGGGGTTGTTGGGGCTGACCACCGCCACCGCCGCCGTGCGCGGGCCCAGGACGCGGAGGACCTTCCCGACGGGGAAGCGCCCCCGCCACCACGGAACCGCGACCACGTCGGCGCCGGCGAGACGGACGTAGCGCGGGAGCATCTCGAAGGTGGGGTCGGTCAGCACCACCTCGCGGCCGGGGCAGGCCACCGCTCGCACCGCGCGCTCCAGTGCGTCGTCCGCCCCGGCGGTGACAAGCACCGCCTCGGGCGCGACCCCGAGGCGCTCGGCGAGGTGCGCCTCGAACGCGGCGGCCGACGGATACCGCCGCCACACCTCGGGCCCCGCCGCTGTGAGGACCGGGGTGGGGTCGGGCGGCGGCGGGCCCTCGTTGCCGTCCAGGCGGAGGTCCATGGGGGCCGGGTGGCGGTGTGACGAGTACGGCTCGACGGCGAGCACCGCGGGGCTGGGGTCGATCGGCAGCTTCATCTCGCCCTCCTCACGGAACGATCTGGGCCAGCCGGGTCACCACCACGTCGGCGCCGCCCGCCGCCTTGAGCGCAGGTATGACCCGCGGCAGATCGGCTCGGGGAACCGCCGCCTTGACCGCGAAGCCGGTATCGCCCGCGAGCTTCGAGATGGTGGGCTCGCGCATGCACGGCAGCACCCGGAGCACCCCCTCCAGCCGGTCGTTGGAGACGTTGACCTCCACCATCACGCGGCGCCGGGCCTCCAGCACCGAGCGCACCAACAGCACCAGCTCCTCGATGACCTCGCGCCGGATCCTGTCGTCCAGGGCGGCGGGGTTGGCGTAGAGGCGGGTGGAGGAGCGCATCAGCTCGTCCACCACCGTCAGGCCGTTGGCCTGCAAGGTCGCTCCGGTGGCGGTGTTGTCCACGATAAGGTCGGCGTCCTCGGGCGGGAAGACCTCGGTGGCGCCGTAGGAGCGGACGAAGCGGGCGCTGATCCCACTCTCCTCGATCCAGCGGCGGGACAGCCGCTCGTACTCCGAGGCGACCACCAGCTCGCGGCCGGGCAGGCGCCCGCCCTCCAGGAGCTCCGCCGGGGCCGCCGCCACCACCCGCACCGGGTCGAGCCCGGTGTCGAGGAGCTCCACCAGCTTCCCGTCCAGCTCGGCAACCCAGTCGGCGCCCGTGAACCCGACGTCCCGAGAGCCGGCGTGGAGCATCTCCACGATGTTCTGTGGCTTCAGTAACTTGACCTCGTAGCCTTCGAGGTTCACCACCGGACGGTAGCTGCGCACGGTGGGGGTCAGGCGGATTCCCGCCTCGTCGAGGAGGGTGGCCACCCCCTCGTACATCCGCCCCTTGGGGAGCGCCAGCCGCAGCGTTCTTCGAGCGTCGTCCTGCATTTTCCATCTCCCTCCCGGCCCCGACGACGACACCTCGAAAAACCGAAGCGCCGGCTCGGGGCCGGCGCTTCGGTGAATAGGTCTGTATTTCGCCTACACCGTCACCCGGCCCCCATGGGGATGTGATGATGACGGTGATGACGAAGCGTCGATCTCATATCACAGCCACCCTACCGGCCGCCGAGCCGCCTGTCAAGCAGGCGCAGCTCCGGAAGAGCCAAACCCATGGCACGTCCAATACTTCGCGACGACGTCCGGTGAACCGTCCGGGCTACATCCTTGCCATCAGGAGGCCCGGATTTTCCACGAGCCGGACCAGGTCCGTCATGAAGCGGGCACCCTGGGCGCCGTCGATCCACCGGTGATCGAAGGAGACGCTGAGGTACATCATCTTGCGGATGGCGATCTCGCCCCGGTACACGGCGGGACGGTCCTTGATGGTGTGAAGGCCGACGATGGCCAGCTGGGGCAGTGGGATGATGGGCGTGGCGAAAACGCCGCCCAGGGGTCCGATGTTGGTGATGGTGCAGGTGGCCCCCTTGAGCTCGTCCAGGCCAAGCTCGCGGCGCCGTGCGCGCTCGGCGAGATCGGCGATCTCGGCCGCCAGCTCCACGAGGCTCTTTCGGTCCGCGTTCCTGACCACGGGCACGATCAGGCCCTCGGGCGTGTCCACGGCAATGCCGATGTTGTGGTGGCGCTTGAAGACCATCTCCCCGGCCTCCTCGTCCACCTCGGCGTTGAAGGCCGGGTGGTCCTGCAGGGCCGCCACCAGGGCCTTGATGAACAGGGGCAGCAGGGTCAGACGAACACCGGTTCGTTCGGAGACGCCGGCCTTCATGGTGGCGTGGAGGGCCACCAGATCCGTGACGTCGGCCTCGTCCACGTGGGTCACGTGGGCCGCCGTCCGCTTGGACTCCGCCATCGACCGGGCGATGACCTTCCGCAGGTGGGTCAGCGGCACGCGTTCCTCCCCGCCCTCCACGGCGGGAGCCGCCGGGGCCCTCCGAACGGACGGCGCGGTGGGTGCGGCCGACGGTGGGGCCAGCTCCGGGGGCTCGGGGCCGGCGGGAGCGTCCGCCGCCGCCGCGGCCCGGCGGACGTCCGCGGCGGTGGGT
>CAZXXL010000266.1:0-3390 GCA_964644635.1 uncultured Thermoanaerobaculia bacterium
GCGTGCCAGACGGGTGCCACGTATCACTTTCTCGCTTTTTGGTTCTCAAGTATCTTGGCGACAGCGCGAACGCTTTGCAGGTAAGCCCGCCTGGCTGCGCGAATCGCGGCCCCGCACCCGCGCACTACGCAAGGAATGCGAGAGAGGGATACGTGGCGCCCGTCTGGCAGGTATTTCCTGCATCCTCCCGATTTTTGAAAGAGGCTCACGTGCCACCCGTCTGCCCGTCCGGCCCGGCCGATCCCTGATCGCCTTGGCAAAGGAAGGTTGTGATGAGACGGTCACACGTCGTGATACTATGCTCACGCTAGACCCATCAATGGCCTCGTGGTGATGGCAAGAAACATGCAAGACTTCATACAGAGCGGCGGTGGAGAGGTGGGGTACGATGGGCATATGATCAAGATACTGATACTCGATGACCAGGAGAGCTACCTGAGAGCGCTGAGCGGTGCGCTGCGGCGGGAGTTCGAGGTGGTGACGGTCGCCGATCTGCCGGCGGCTCGGGACGCGATGGACGAGTCGATCCGGGTGGCGCTCGTCGATGTGCGTCTCTCGGAGGACGACCCGACCGACACCGGTGGCGTCGAGTTCCTCAAGTGGTGCAAGGAGCACTTTCCGAGAGCTCCGGTGCTGATGATGAGCGCCTACCGGGACTTCGATGCCACTGTGGAAGCGCTCAACCTCGGCGCCGACTACTTCCTCAAGAAACCCATCGACCTACGCGAGCTCAAGGGCCTTCTTCGCGAGTTCGGCGAGCAGGGGCGCCTGCCGGACAAGACCGCGGCCCTGCGCGAGAGCCTCGACCGCGAGGAACGGTAACAGTGCTGCTTCAGCTCCTAGCCAACGGCTTCGTGAACGGCTGCCTGTATGCCCTCATGGCGCTTGGCTTCGCGCTAATCTACAACACGACGCGGACCTTTCACATCGCTCATGGAGCCATTTACACCGCCGCGGCCTACCTGTGCTGGCTGTTCCTGGTCTCGTGGCCGGTCATGGCAGCGGTGACCGCCGCCCTCGCCGGTGCGGCGGTGCTCGGGGCGCTGACCGAGCTTGCCGTCTATACCCCCCTTGAACGCCGCGGTGCATCACCCCTGGTGGCGATTCTCAGCTCGCTCGGCCTGTACGTCGCCCTGGTCAACCTCATCGCCATGTTGTTCGGCAACGAGACCAAAGTGCTGCGGCCCGGCATCGAGAAGACCTATCACTTCGGCTCCGTCATCCTCACCCGGATCCAGCTCGCCGAGGTCGTTGTCGCAATCGTGCTTCTGCCGGCTTTCGTGGCGCTTCTCAAATACAGCAGGTGGGGGGGAATCATCCGTGCCGTGCGAGACGACGCAACGCTCGCCCGCGTCCTCGGGATCAACCTGCGCGGCGTGCGTCTCTGGGTCTTCGTGGCCGGTTCCGCCCTCGCGGGGCTCGCAGCCATTTTGTCGGCGCTGGACGTGGGCGTCGATCCCAACGTCGGCATGTCAGCGCTGCTGACCGCCGCGGTGGCCCTGATTATCGGTGGGGTCGGTACCTTCGAGGGCCCGGTGCTTGGGGCGTTTCTGCTCGGGATTCTCCAAAGCCTGGTCGTTTGGAAGATCTCGGCGCGCTGGACCGACGCGATCACATTCGCCGTGCTGATCCTCTTTTTGCTGTTCCGGCCCGCCGGTATCGCCGGCCGTAAACGCCGCCTCGAGGAGGCCTGGGAATGAGCTACCTCTGGCACATCCTCGTCATGATCAACATCTACGCCGTTCTCGCCGTGTCCCTGGACCTCGCGGTTGGCTACACCGGCCTGCTCTCGCTGTGCCATGCCGCTTTCTACGGCATCGGGGCGTACGCCTCCACCCTGCTCATGATGAAGGCGGGGCTCGGATTCCTTCCCGCCATGATCCTGGCGATCCCCATCACGGCGGCCCTGAGCTACCTGATCGGCCTTCCCTCGCTGCGCCTCAGGGGGGATTACTTCGTGCTGGCCACCCTGGGGTTCCAGGTGATCGTCTTTTCGATTCTCTACAACTGGGTCGGTCTCACGCGTGGACCGTACGGCATCCCCGGCATCCCGATCCCGTCCGTCTTCGGGCTCCAGATCGACACCGTGTTCCGCTACTTCGTGTTCAGCGGAGCGATTGCCCTGCTCTGCCTCTGGTTGCTGAGGAGGCTGACGAGCTCGCCGTTCGGGCGGCTACTCAAGGCCGTCCGCGACGACGAGGTCGCCGCCGCGGCTCTCGGCAAGAACGTGCCGCGTGTCAAGATGCTCGCGTTCGCCATCGGCGCAGCCTTCGCCGCCGTTCCCGGCGCGCTCTTCGCCGGGTACATGCGCTACATCGACCCGACGAGCTTCACCCTGATGGAGGCGATCTTCATCCTTTCCATCGTCGTGATCGGCGGCGCGGGAAGCTTCTACGGGGCCATCACCGGCGCCGCGTTCCTGGTGATCCTGCCCGAAGCCCTGCGCTTCCTGCAGATCCCGGACGCCGTCGCCGCCAACCTCCGGCAGATCATTTACGGTCTCCTGCTCATCCTCCTGATGCGCTTCCGTCCCCAGGGTTTTTTCGGGGAGTACGAATTCAAATGACGGCGCAACGCTTGCCGTGGGACAGGGGGCTGTCGACCACTGGTTGCAGCGTCAGTTGCCGGCGTGTATGTGATAGTATCATCACATGAAAGTTACCCTCCACAGCGTCAGACGCGGGTTGTCTCAGGCACGCTCCTTGCTGTCTCCACGCACGTGAGGAAGAGATGAGCGCGAGCGCCACAGCAACCGTTCCGAGCCGGCCCGCACACGGGGCGATCGCGGGAAACGCGGTCCTCGAAGTGGAGGACATCCATGCCGGCTACGGCAAGAAACCGGTGTTGCACGGTGTTTCCGTGTCGTTGTCACCCGGCGAGATCGTCGCCGTCATCGGCCCCAACGGCGCCGGCAAGTCGACGCTCCTCAAGGTGATCGCCGGGCTCGTCCGCCCCACCTCGGGCCGGGTCCTGTTCCAGGGAAAGGACGTCACCAAGCAGCCCACCCACCGGCGCGCGCGCGCCGGGATCGCCTACCTCATCCAGGGAGGCGCGGTGTTCCCCAGCCTGTCGCCGGATGACCACATCGAGCTCGGCCGGGCCGCGGCCGGGGCCCGCCGCCGCGTAGCACAAGAGTCCGGAGAGCTCCTCCCCGAAGCACTGCGCAAGCGCAGGGACGACCCTGCCGGCCTCCTTTCCGGCGGCCAACGCCAGGCCCTCGCCGCAGCAACGATTCTCGCGACCGAGCCCGTCGTTCTCCTCGCCGACGAGCCCTCCGCGGGGCTGGCCCCTGCGGCGGCTGCCGGGTTGCTCGAAACGCTGGCCGCGGCCAGCCGTGACCGCAACCTCCCCGTGCTCTGGGTGGAGCAGCGGGTCGGCCAGGTGCTTCCC
>CAZXXL010000267.1:0-3360 GCA_964644635.1 uncultured Thermoanaerobaculia bacterium
GCCGGAGCCGAACGCCCCAAGGGACGCCGCCGCAGGCGGCGGGAGGCTGCTACCATGGCGGCCATGGAAGGGCGGGTTCTCATCGTCGACGACGAGCCCGGGGTGCGCAAGGTGCTGCGCCACATTCTCGCCGGAGCCGGGTACCAGGTGGAGGAGGCGGCGGACGCCTTCCAGGGCCTCGATCTTCTCGACCGGGTGGTCCCGGACGCCCTTCTCCTCGATATCAAGATGCCCGGGATGGACGGCCTCGGCCTGATCGACAACCTCCGCAAGCGCGGGCTCGACGTCCCGGTCGTCGTCCTCACCGGCCACGGCGACGAGTTCACCGCCCGCGAGTGCCTCGAGGCCGGGGCCGCCGCCTACCTGACCAAGCCGCCGGACCGGGCGGAGCTGCTCCTGGCCGTGCGCGGCGCCGTCGCCCAGGGACGCCTGGCGCGCAGCCGGGAGGCGCCGCCGGAGCCGCCGCCGCTGCTCGGCGACAGCTTCGCCATGCGGCGGTTGCGGGAGGAGACGGCCCGCGTCGCCCCCTCCCGGGCCACCGTCCTCATCCACGGCGAGTCCGGCACCGGCAAGGAGCTGGTGGCCCGCCGTCTCCACCACCTCTCCGAGCGCGCCCGCGAGCCTTTCATCCGCGTCAACTGCGCCGCCATCCCCGAGGAGCTCATCGAGTCCGAGCTCTTCGGCCATGAGAAGGGATCCTTCACCGGCGCCCACCGCCGTCAGGCGGGAAAGTTCGTCCAGGCCAACGGCGGCACGATCTTTCTCGACGAGGTCGGCGACATGTCCCTCAAGACCCAGGCCAAGGTGTTGCGGGTGCTCCAGGACGGCGAGGTGGAGCCGGTGGGAGCCGGCAAGCCATTCCGGGTCGACGTCCGGGTGGTGGCGGCCACCAACAAGGATCTCGCCCGGGAGGTGACCGCGGGACGTTTTCGCGAGGACCTCTACTACCGCCTGGCGGTGGTCCTCATCCGGACGCCCCCCCTGCGCGAGCACCCCGAGGACATCCCGGCCCTCGTGGAGCACTTCACCCGCCTCTTCTGCGAGGAGTACAACCGGCGGCCCAAGCGCTGGGATCCGTCGGCCCTCGAGGAGCTGGCCCGTTACGCCTGGCCGGGCAACGTCCGCGAGCTGAAGAACGTCGTCGAGCGCGCGGTGATCATGGAGCTCGACGACGTCATCCGCCGGGTGGACCTGCTGGCGGTGCCCCAGGCCGCCGCCGAGGCGGCCTTCCTCGACGCGCCGAGCCTCCAGGAGCTCCAGCGCCGCGCCGAACGCGCGTACATCCTGCACCACCTGGAACGCAACAACTGGAACGTCGCGGCCACGGCCCGCGCCATCGGCACCCCGCGATCGAACCTGTACAAGAAGATGAAGGCCTACGGCATCGAGAGGAAGAGCGAATGACCGACACCCTGACCCTGGACGAGCTCACCGCCGCCGGCGCCCACCGGCGGGGCCACTTCCGCCTCTCCTCGGGGCTGCACTCGGGCGACTATCTCCAGTGCGCCCTTTACCTCGCCGACCCCCGCCGCGCCGCGCGGGCCGGCGGGATGATCGCGGCCAGGATTGCCGCGCTCGGCATCCGGCCGGACCTGGTGGTCTCTCCCGCCCTCGGCGGGGTGATCATCGGGCACGAGACCGCCCGCGCCCTCGGGGTGCCCTTCCTGTTCACGGAGCGCCAGGACGGGCGGATGACCCTGCGCCGCGGCTTCGCCGTCGCGCCCGGCCAGACCATCCTCGTCGTCGAGGACGTGGTCACCACCGGAAAGTCCACCCGCGAGGTCCTGGCCGTCCTCGAGGCGGCCGGCGGCGACGTCCGCGCGGTGGCCTCCATGGTCAACCGCTCGGGGGCCGCCAACCCCTTCGAGCCGCTCCCCTACGCCGCCCTGCTGGCGGTGAATTTTCCCACCTGGAAGCCCGAGGACTGCCCCCTCTGCCGCCGCGGCCTGCCCATCGAAAAGCCCGGGTCCCGGCCGGTGGCGTAACAACCTCAGGCGACGCAGAGGAAGTCGCGTCCCTCGGTGAGGCCGAGGCCGGCCAGGCGCGCCCGGATCAGCCGCCGGGCGCCCCGGGACGACACCGCGGCGAGTACGAGAAGGCCCGGCGCCCACAGCTCCGGGAGCTCGTCGGCCGCCCGGACGGGGATGCCGCGCAGGCGGCGGCCGACCTTGCGCGGGTCGATGTCGAGGAAGGCGCGGATGGCCGCGCCGCCCCGCAGCAGGTGCTTGGACAGCCGGCGGCCGGTCTGGCCCGCGCCCCAGACGATCACCGGCCTGGCGCCGGCCAGCGGCCCGCGGAGCAGGAAGGAGGCCTTGGCGCGCAGGAAGTTCTCCACCGAGTAGCGGCCGTCGCTGCGCGTGAGCCGCCCGGGATGATCGCGCCAGAAGTAAAGCACCTCCGGGACCTTGGCGAAGCGTACGCCGGCCTCCAGGAGCCTCAGCCAGAGGTCGTAATCCTCGGCCCAGCCCGCATCCCGCCAGCCCCCGGCCGCCCGCAGCACGTCCTGGCGGACGACCACCGAGGGATGGGCCACCGGGCTCTCGACGAAGCGCTCACGGTGGATGGCCCCGTGCTCGACGAGGCCGTTGAGCCAGGACTCGTAGACGCGAAAGCCCTCGGCCACCCGGTGGACGGGCACGTGGCGGACGAGGCAGGAGACGACGCCGAGCTCGGGACGGCGCTCCATCAACGCCAGCTGGCGCTCCAGGCGCCGGGGATGGCAGGCGTCGTCGGCGTCCATGCGGGCCACGAGCTCCCCGCGGCAGGCCTCCAGCCCGGCGTTCAGGGCAGCGATCAGCCCGCCGTGGGGCCGGTGGAGCACCCGGACCCGCGGATCCCGGCGCGCCCAGGCGTCGAGGATGCCGGCGGAGCCGTCGCCGGATCCGTCGTCCACGGCCACCACCTCGAAGTCCCGGAGGGTCTGTCGCCCGAGGCTGGCGATGCAACCCGGAAGGAAGGGCCCGGCATCGAAGACGGGCAGGAGAACCGAGACCCGGGGGCGTGGCGGCACGGGATCAGGATACCGCCGCCGTGATGGCGGCCAGAACGCCCAGGGCAAGGAAGAACCACGCCAGGAGCAGCCCGGCCGGGCCGCCGGCCCCGGGGGCCACCGCAACGCCCGCCTCCGGCCGCCGCGCGCGGCCCGCCGCCTCGCCCGCGGCCAGAGCGACGACGCAGCCGAGCACGTTCCACCACAGCCAGGACACCGAGGGCAGCGCGACGGCGACGGCGAGATTGGCCGCGATCCCGCCCGCGGCCCCGATCACCGCCGACCGTCCGTCGGCCCGGCGCGACCGCCAGGCGAGCAGGAAGATGGCCAGCACCGGGCCGTAAAGGGCGCTGCCGACGCGGTTGATGATC
>CAZXXL010000268.1:0-3359 GCA_964644635.1 uncultured Thermoanaerobaculia bacterium
GCATACGAGATTTCTGCCTGTCTCGTGGGCTCGGAGAATGTGTATAAGAGACAGTCGATGGCCCGGCGGTCGTCCGGGCCGAGGGCCGCCCACGCCGCCCGGTGCGGGAAGCGGCCGGCTGAGACCACGTCCTCGACCAGCGGGTCGTACAGCGGCGCCACCTGCTGGGGCAGGTAGGCCAGGCGCCGGGCCCGCCGCCGGGCCGACAGGCCGCGCAGGGGCTCGCCGTCGAGGGTGACGCGGCCGGCCTGCGGCGGCAGCCAGCCGGCGAGCAGGGCGAGCAACGTGGACTTGCCGGCGCCGTTGGGCCCGGCGAGGGCGATCACCTCGCCGGCCGCGGCGCGGATGTCCGCGCCGTCCACCGCCGGCGGGAGGCCCGGGGCGTAGGCGAAGACGAGCCCCTCGGCGGCGAGGATCACGGGGCGTCCCCTCCCCGGAGCGGCGGGTGGAGGATGGCGGCCAGGCGGGCCGCGGCGAGGGCGATCCTCGGCCCCGGCACCACGAACACGGGATCGGTCAGGATGCGGACGCGCGGCGGCGGGCCGCCGGTGAAGAGCCCGGCCCAGCGGCGCCGGGCCGCGGCCTCGGCGGCGGGGCCCCCGCGGCCGCCGGCGTCGAGCTCGAGGATGACGTCCGGGCGCCGGGCGACGATGGATTCCAGGGAGGCGGTGAAGTAGCGGCGGCGCACGTCGTGGAAGACGTTGCGCCCGCCGGCGATGCCCAGGAGCTGGTCGAGGAAGCTTCCGGCCCCGGCCGAGGCGATGTCGCGCAGGGGTCCGGCGGCCGGGCGGTCGAGGACGAGCAGCACCCGGGCCGGCCGGAGGCCGGCCGTGCGCGCCCGCACGCGCTCGAGCCCGGCGTGGATGCGCGCCGCCAGCGCCGCCGCGGCCCGCGGCCGGTTCAGCAGGGCGCCGAGCCGGGCGATTCCGGCATCGAGGTCCTCGAGGCTGTCCAGGGGCACGATGGCGGTGCGGACGCCGCGGCCGGCGCACAGGGCCTGCAGCCGGGGAACGGGCGAGGGTAGGAGCACGAGGTCGGGGTCGAGGGCGACGATCTTCTCGAGGTTGGGATCGTACAGGCCGCCGACCCGGGGGAGGGCCCGCACGGCGGGCGGAAAGGCGTCGTAATCGCCGACGCCCACCACCCGGGCGCCGGCCCCGAGGGCGAAGACGGTTTCGGTGAGGGAGGGGGCGAGGGTGACGATGCGCCGCGGCGGCCGCGCGGCGGCGGGGACGGCTGCGGCGAGCGCCAGGGCGAGGGCCAGGGCGGCCGGCGCTGGTCGTGGTTTTCGGGGCATGCTCACCTCCGGTCCCGGCCCGCCGGGGGGCCTGCCGCGGGGACCTTCGCGTCCTCGGTGCGGATCCGGCAGGTCTTCTGGCTCGGGCGGCCGGGCTCGCGGCGGCGATGCCGGCCGGGGGACCTTCCCGGGCCGTGCCCAGTGGCTTTTCCCCCGAAGGCCGCCACGGGCGGCCTTCCCCTCACAGCGGCGCGTCCGCCCCGGATTCGCACCGGGTTCCCGCGCCGGATCCGCGGGTCCAGGGTACCGCGCCCCGGGTGCGCGGGCAACGGAGGGCGGCGGAACCTATATTGAGAATGAGGGATTCCATGTTCAGGGTGATACCCGAGGGGGCGGCCTTCCGGGAGCACGTCCTGCTCCGGAACGGGCGGGGCGTGCTCCTGCGGGCCGCAACGCCCGCCGATGCGCCGGCGGTGGAGGCGCTGATCGCCCGGGTGTCGCCGGAGAGCCGCCGCCTGCGTTTCGGGGCGGCGGTACGCGGCGTGCCGCGGGACGTCGTCGAGGGGCTGACCTGCGGCGACTTCACCGAACGCGGGTGTCTCCTGGCGGTGATCCGCGAGGGCGGGGAGGAGCGGGTGATCGGCACCGGCAACTACCTCGGGCTGGGGGACGGGCGGAGCGCGGAGATCGCCATCCTGGTCGACGACGACTACCGGGGGCTGGGGGTCTCGACCCTGCTCCTGGAGCGGCTCGCCGGCCTCGCGGCGGCCAACGATTACGTGGAGTTCGTGGCCGAGGTGATGGAGGAGAACCGGGTCATGCTCGACGTGCTCGAGGGGGTCGGCTTCGAGGTCCACCAGGTCCACGAGGGAGGCATGGTGCATGTCGAGATCCCGGTGGGCGGGGCCGCGGCCATCCGCGAGCGGGCCCAGCTCCGGGAACGGATCGCCGTGGCGCGGTCGCTGGCGCCCCTGCTGCGGCCGCGCTCGGTGGCGGTGGTCGGGGTCTCGCGCTCGCGCGCCTCCGTGGGCCGGATGATCTTTCACCGTCTCCTCGCCGACGGGTTCACGGGAGCCGCCTACCCGGTGCACCCGGAGGGCGTGACGGTGGAGGGCGTGGCGAGCATTCCGGCGCTGGACGCGGCCCCGGAGGCCGTCGACCTGGTGGTGATCGCGGTCCCGGCGGCGCACGTACCGGAGGCCGCCCGGCGCGCCGCCGAGGCCGGGGCGCGCGGGCTGGTGGTCGTCTCCACCGGCTTCGCCGAGGCGGGACCGGAGGGGGCGGAGCTGCAGCGGCGCTTGGTGGACGTGGTGCGCGGGCACGGCCTGCGGCTCATCGGCCCCTGCTCGCTGGGGGTGATCAACACCGACCCGGCGGTGTCTCTCAACGCCAGCTTGGCCGAGACCCTGCCCCGGCGCGGCGGCCTCGGCTTCTTCTCGCATTCCGCCGCCCTGGGCCTGGCCGTGCTCGAGGACGCGACCGCCCGCGGGGTCGGCTTCTCGACCTTCGTGGCCGCCGGCAACCGGGCCGACGTCCAGGCCGCCGACCTCCTCCTCTACTGGGAGGAAGACCCCCGGACCGAGATGGTCGCGCTCTACCTCGAGAGCTTCGGCGATCCCAGGAGCTTCGCCCGGGCGGCCCGGCGGCTGGCCCCGCGCAAGCCGATCCTCTGCGTCAAGAGCGCCCGCAGCGGTGCGGGGAGGATGGCGGCCAGCGCCCACTGCGGCGCCCCGGCGGCCGCCGGGCTGGATGCCGACGTCCTCTTCCGGCAGGCGGGGATCATCCGCGTCGACACCCTGAGCGAGCTCTTCGACGCGGCGGTCCTGCTCGAGAGCCAGCCGCTGCCGTCGGGGGACCGCATCGCCGTGGTGACGAACTCCGGCGGCCTGGCCACCCTGTGCGCGGACGCCTGCGCCGCCCAGGGGCTGGACCTTCCCGCCGCCGGGATCATCCGGGTGCCGGTGCTGGCGGCGGCCGACGCGGTCCGGGACGCGATCCGGCGCGCCTTCACCGAGGGCGGGGCGGACATGGTGCTGGCCGCGTTCGCGGCCGTTGGCCGGCGGACGCCGGGGCCGGTCCGGGCGGCGCCGGCCTTGCGTCCTGGCCCATGCTACCGCCGCCA
>CAZXXL010000269.1:0-3358 GCA_964644635.1 uncultured Thermoanaerobaculia bacterium
CCCCCCGCCCCCGCCCGGCCCGCCCCTCAACGCCGCCGCCGCCGCCCCCCGCGGTCCCGCCCCCGCCTGGACCGCCCCCCCGGTGGCCGCCGCGGCCGCCGGGGACGGGGCCGCCGCCCGGGCGGCCGCCCGCCGCGGCGCCGCCCTGTGGCCGTCGGAGCGCTGGAGGCGGCGCGCCGCACGGCTGAAGGACCGCTGGGTCACGGCCCGCCTCGAGCGGGCGCGGCGTGCGCTCGCCGCCGGCGAGGCCGAAAGCGCCGAGAAGCTGGCCCGGGGGGCGCTGGCCGTGGACCCGGGCAGTACACCGGCCCGCCTGCTGGAGGCGGAGGCACTCCTGGCCGCCGGCAAGCCGGCCGATGCCGACCGCGCCCTGGATCGTCTCGGCGATCTCCCCGCCGCCGTCGCCCTGCGCGGGCGCATCGCCGAGCGGGAGGAACGGTGGGACCGCGCGATGGCGCTCTACCGCAGCCTGCCGCCGGCCTACCCCGGCCGGGCCGCTCTCATCGACCGGGCCACGACCCGCTGGCGGATCGACAACCTGCCGCCGTACGTCGGCGAGGCCATTCACTCGACGGAGCTAACCCGGGCCCAGATGGCGGTGCTCCTCGTCGACCTGGCGCCTCAGGTGGAGGCCCTGGCCTCCGGACCGGTTCCGCTGCTCTCGGACGCCGTGGGCCTGCCGGAGCAGCGGGAAATCCTCACCGCGGTCAGGGCCGGCCTCCTCGACGCCGATGCCCTGGAGCACCGCTTCTTCCCCGCCAAGCCGGTCACCCCGGCGGCCGCCAGGACGGCCATCGACCGTCTCTTCCGCCTGCTCGGAAGGAAGCCGCCGGGGTGGTGCCGGCCCCCGCAACCGGCCCCCGGCTGCCGGCGGCTGGAGGCCCCGGTGACGGGGCGCGCGGTGGCCGCCGTGATCCTGCCGGCCCTGGAACTGGAGGACGCGCCATGAGCCTCGACACGGTCAAGGTCCTTTCCCAGGTGGATCTCTTCTCCGGCCTCGACCGCGAGGACCTCCGCGCCCTGGGGGAGCTCGCCCAGGTCAAGAAGCTCCCGCGGGACACCCGGGTCTTCGAGGCCGGGGATCGGCCGGACGCCGTCTACGTCGTGGGCAACGGCAAGGTCAATGTGGTCATCACCAGCAGCGACGGCAAGGAGCTCATCCTCGCCGTGCTCGGCGAGGGCCAGATCTTCGGCGAGATGAGCCTCTTCGACGCCTCGCCCCGCTCGGCGTCGGTCGTCACCGCCACCCCCGTGGAGCTCCTTTCCATCACCCGCCGCGACTTCTCGGTCCTCCTCGATCGTCATCCCCGGATCACCCGCAAGCTGCTGCGGCTGATGTCCCAGCGGCTCCGCCGCGCGAACGCCAAGATGGAGTCCCTGGCCTACATGGACGTGGCCGGGCGCCTGGCCCGTTTCTTCCTCGAGCTCGCCCGGGACCACGGCCAGCAGCTGGGGAACGGCTGGATCGTGGTCCGGCGTCCGACCCACTCGGACATCGCCCACGCCATCGGCACCAGCCGGGAAACCGTGAGCCGCCTGATCAACGACTTCGAGGAGCGGCTGGGCATGGCCAACCAGGGCCGGTTCACCTACATCCGCGAGGATCTCCTGAAGTAGGGACACCCCGCCCCGGGACAGCAGAAACGGCGGGGCGTGCGCCCCGCCGTCGGTCTTTCCGCCGGCCGGGCCCGAAGGGCACCCGGCCGGAGTCGTGCACGGTCTACTTGGACGAGCTCGATCCTCTCGGCGACGAACGACGGGCCCGAGAAGCCGCCCTTCACCTCGACGAGGTCCCCGGGCCGGAGATCGCTCAGGCCGGAGACATGCCGGAACATCGTCGTCGCCGTGACCACCACCGGCACCGTGCCGTCGGGGGTCGCGAGATCGAAGCCGCCAGCGTTCATCGCGGCAATGGATCCCTCGAGCGAGCCGTCCATCTGATGCTCGCCCCCGCCCTGGTTCCCGTTGTCGTCCTCGATGTCTCCGCCACGAAGCTCGATCCGGTCGGCCGTGAGTGTGGTGCCCGAGAGCGCCCCCTCCACCTCGACCATGGCGCCCGCGGCGAGGTCGGCGAGGCTGGAGAAACCGTCGAACACGGTGGCGGGCGTGACCACGACGGTCAGGGTGATCATGCCGTTGTCGAGGGTGAACCCGTTCGGCACGAGGCCGGTGATCCGGCCCGCGAACGACTCCACTTCGTCGGCGCCGGGCCCGTTCCCGTCGCCGGCCTCGTCGTCCGCGTTGTCGTGGTTCGGAACCCCGGTAAAGGAGCCGGTGAGCACCACCGTGTCCGCGGCGTCCAGCCACTCGACGAGGCGCAAGTCCTCAATGGGCTGAAGCTGGGCGGGAAGCGGGTTCTCGTCGTCGGGGGCCTCCAGCGAGAGGCGGGCCTGGCCCACCGCGTCGGCGGTCACCGTGCCGGCCGCGAACCCGTCTACGAACACCCGGTATCCGGCGCCGGGCGTCAGCCCGCTCGCCCGGGTGTCGAATTCCTGCGTGCCCGACGCCTCGCGCTGGACCTCGGCGACGCCCACGGCGTTCCCGGAGGGATCGGTCAGGGAGATCTTCTCCTCGTACACGCTCCCCGCGGCCGGCATACCGCCCATGTGGGCGAACTCACCGCTCAGGACCGGAGCGCCCGAGGCGTCGAGGACGTCCACGGAGCGGAGGTCGCCGACCCCCGGGAGCGCCGCCGGCACCGGCGGCTTCGCGTCGTCGGGGGATTCGAGCCGCAGGGCGGCCCAGCCCGCGGCGTCCGACCGCACCGTCCCGAGAGCCACCCCGTCGATCTCAATGGTGAAGCTCGCCATGGGCTCGACCGAAAAGATCTCGACCGTCACCTCGCGCCGGCTGCCGCTCGCGACCGCCTTCTCCTGCGCCTTGGCCCGGCCCCACCCGAACGCCGCACCAACCGGTGAAAGCGCCGCGATGGCCTCGATTCCAGACGCCGTCCTGGCCGTGCGGTGTACCTTCCGTGCACCCCTGCCCGCGTCGGCCTCGGTTGCCAGGCCCACCGCGAGGGCCGTTGCCAGCGTCCACGTGCCGATAGTTTTCCAATCCATTCTTCTCCCCTTTCTGTCCCCGGCCTTCCATCGTCGGTGACCGTTACTGGGAAGTGTCGGCTGCGGCCCGGACGAGACACCGTCGCGCAGCGAAAACCGACATGCCCTCCGGCGCGGGGAGCGCCACCCCGCGTCGTCCACCCATGGTCTCCCGCCACCGGCGATACGCCGGGCCGGGGCAATCCCGCTCCGGGCCGCGGAAAGGCCGAGCGCAGGGAGCCTGGGCAGCCGCCCCGCCCATTGAAGGAGCCTGTTGCGAGGAGGGTTCCGCAGGAACCCGACGAAGCGCCGTGACA
>CAZXXL010000270.1:0-3348 GCA_964644635.1 uncultured Thermoanaerobaculia bacterium
TATACTTGAGGCGCCGGGGGCCAACAAGAAGCGCCGCCGGCGTGCGTGTTACCATGTGCCGCCGCTGCCGGCGACTGGAGGCTCGAATGCGCCGTTTCACCCTCGCCACGATACAAACCCTTTGCCTGGCCCTGGTTCCCGCGGTGCTGCCGGCCGCCCAGGCCGGCTCCGGACGCCCTCACCAGGCCCTCCTCGCCAAGATGATCGCCGCCGCCACGGCCGCCCGCCCGGCGCCCGGCCGGGACGCGATCAAGCTCCAGGTACGGGAGGTCGAGATCACGAGCGACGGCCGGTCGCACAAGACGACGTTCACGGCCTGGGTCAACCCCGCATCCCCGGTGCAGCGCCGCCTCCAGCTGACGCCCAAAGTCGTCATCGGGTTCGACGGCTCCACCGGCTGGGCGACCATCGGCGGCAAGGAGGACCAGCGCCGGCAGACCCCCCTCGTGGCCAGGGGCACCCTCAACCAGAAGCTCTTCGCCCTGCTGCTGCCGTTTTCCCTCGAGTTTCCCGGGGTCAAGATCACCGGCGTCCACAAGGCCGCGTTCGAGAAAAAGCCGGCCCTGAGCCTGGAGGTCTCCTTCCCCCGGAACTTCTTCTACTCGCCGATCATGGACACCGACTGGGAGGTCTTCGTCGATCCGGCCACCTACCGGGTCCTGGGCGCCCAGTTCCTGGCCCCGGAGCGGTACCGGAAGATGGCGGCCGAGGGCATGCGCTACCAGGTGCTGACCCGCAAGACCGTGGCCGGCATCTCGCTGCCCACCAACGTCGTCGTCATCGGCCTCGGCGGCGACGGGGTCGAGCTCGGGCACACCCGCACCGAGAAGATCACCCTCGCCACCGTGCCCTACGATCCGTCGCTGTTCCTGAGCCCGGCCAAGCTCGCCGCCCTCGACGAGGGCTGAGGGCAGGCCCTCAGGGGGCGGAGGACGCCGCCGCGGGAACCCGTCCCCGGGCCCGTCGCGGCGTCAGCGGCGCCACCGGTCCGGTGACCACCACGGCGAAACCCTGGGGTCCCAGGCTGACGGCATGGGGAGCGACGGTCCAGGTCCAGGTACCGGTGGACGCCGCGGGCAGATAAACAACCTCGACGTTGTTCAGCCGGTCCGGCGCGCCCCCCGGAACCGAGCTTCCCGCGGCGAAGACGTTGCCCAGGAAAACCCCGTCCGGCCCGCTCACCACGAGGTCCAGGTCGTTGACGAGGTTGACGGGGGCCAGGGACGTGGAGGGCGGGTCCGTCCACACCAGGACGACCTTGAGCGGGCCCGGCGAGGTGACGCGGAAGGTCGCTCCCACCGGCGGCGAGGCGGCCGACGGGAAGCCGTTCCGCTCGTCTCTGACGAGCAGCCGGTTGGCGCCACCGGCGAAGGCGAGGGCGCGATCGAGCTGGACGATACCCCAGCCCTGGTCGCGGGACGGCACCGGCGCCACGCCGCTGCAGCCGAGCGCGTTGAGGTCCACGGCTGAGGCGATCAGCACGGCCTTGAGGAGGGCCGCGCTGGGCTCGAAGCCGTCGCCCGGCGTGGCGACCCCGGACGGGTAGAACCCGGCCGTGAAGTACTGCCTGACGAGCGCCGCCAGCCCGGCCACCGTCGGACAGGCCATGGAGGTGCCGCTCAGACGGGCCGTGTTGCAGTTGTCGGTCCGGATGTCACGATCGGAAAGCGCCGACATCACCCCGGTACCGGGGGCGACCACGTCCGGCTTGATGCGCCCGTCCTGGGTCCAGCCGCGGGAGGAAAAGGAGATCACGCACGGCGGATCGAAATCGCCGTGCTCCGTGGCGCCCACCGCCACCACGTTCTTGCCGGTGGCCGGGGAGCCCACCGTGTCCTGGGTCGGCCCCGAGTTGCCGGCGGCGAAGACGACCAGGGCGTCCTGGTGGTCCCACACGAAGCGGTCCACGTCGGCGGTTCTTTCGGTGTAGCGGTTGAACGGCTGGATCTCCTCCTCGTCCCCCCACGAGTTGGAGAAGATCCGCGCCCCCTGCAGGTAGGATTGCTCGAAAACCGGCTCCAGGGGCCGCACCGGGCAACCGAGGCCGGGCAGGTCGGAGCAGGCATCGGCCAGGTACCCGCCGTCCTGGATCACCAGCCGCGCCGCCGGCGCCATGCCGTCCTCGCCCTCGCGGACACCGTCGGCGCCGGAATCGCCGGCCGCGCTCCCGGCCACGTGGGTGCCGTGACCGAGGCTGTCCCAGTCGGCGGGTCCCGGGTCCGGGTAGTCCTGGTCCCAGTAGAAATCGACCGCGAGCACCTTCCGCTGGTCGGGAGAGACGGACGTCGCCACGTCATCGTCGATGACCGGCAGGCCGTGCTCGTCGTCCCGGAAGAAGCACGAGTCGATGTCGAGCCCGGTGTCCATGATGCCGATGACCTGGCCCTCGCCGTGGATCCCGTGGTCGTAGACCGGCGTGACGTCCGGAATGCCCGACTGACACCGCCAGGCGGAGGCCGCGTTGAAAAGGCGCAACGGGGGCTGGAGGTCCGCGACCACCAGGCCGGGCAGCGCGTCGAGGGCCTCGAGCAGCGCCGGTCCCGCGGCTGCGTCCACCATCAGGCCGAGCTCCTCGACGCCCTCCCCGCGCCGCGACCAGCGGAGGGCCACGCCGGGGATCGCGAGCCGTTCCGGCGCGCCGGTATCCCCGCCGGCCAGCCGGACGATCACGGTGAACGCGCCCCGCTCCGCGCCCAGCGCCCGCCGCCGCAAGGCGGGACCGACGGCCACATCGCCCGGCCAGGCCAGCTGGGCCGCCACTTGGTTCAGCCCGGAGCAGACCGCCGCACTCCCGGCCACCAGGAATGCACCCCCTGGCAGCACCGCCACGATCCTCCCGCCCCGCTCGCGGATCCGGCGCGCCACCCACGGCGCCGCACGCGGCCTGGCGACCACCACCCGCAGCGGGGCCTCCGGGCCGGCCGAGACGCGCGGGAGCGAACCCGACACCAGTCTGATCCCGCCGGCTCTGCGTTCGGGACCCGGCCTGCGGGCGGCCGCCGCCCACGCCGCGGCGAGCGGTACCGCGACGGCCAACAAGACAGCGATCCCTCGACCGCCCGGCCTCATGCCCGGCTTCCCTCCGCGGCGCAGGATAGCCCCTTGAACGCCATCATGGCGCGACTCTAGCATTCCCCGTACCCGCCCGCCGGTGACCCCCGTTCCAAAACCGGCGGGAATCACTGCGTCGCCGGGCTCCAAAGCTGCGAGGGATGGTCACGTCGAGTGGCTCCGGCGGACCCCTTCGTCGCGTCGCTCCTCGGGTGGCGTGCCCGCAAGCGAAGTAAAGCTTCTGTCAAGGGACACCCAGATTCCCGCAGTTGGGGGACACCCAGATTCCCGCAGGGG
>CAZXXL010000271.1:0-3320 GCA_964644635.1 uncultured Thermoanaerobaculia bacterium
TCGACCTCTGGAGTGCGATTCCAGCGCTCTCCCAACTGAGCTACGGCCCCACGCTCTGGACGGCGGATCATACCGCGAACGCCCTTGCCACGCAAGACCCGGGCGGCCCGCCGGGCGCCGGCGAAACGGCCCCGGGGGGTCAGTCGACCTTGAAGGCGACGTCGATGGTGGCCTGCCACTCCCGGGCCTTGCCGTCGGTGATGGCCCCCCGGAGCTCGACGACCTCGAACCACGCGGCGCCATGGACGGATTCCGCCGCCTTGGCGACGGCGGCGTCGATGGCCTGCTGGTAGCTCTCGTCGGAGCAGCCGACGATACGGATCTTCTTGTACACCTTGTCGGACATGGTGAACCTCCCTCACCCAGGGTAGCAGAGGCGCCGGCGGGCGGCTCCGGGGACGCGTGGTACCATTTCCCGGGTACCGTGGAGGTGGGATGCCGCGTCTGAATCCGGGTGAGCTGGAGATCGACCTCTTCTGCAAGGGCGTGCGGATCGACCCCTCGTGCCGGCTCGATCGCGACGCGAGGCTGTTCTCGCGCACGCGGGCCGGACTGGGCTCCGGCCTCGAGCTGGTGATTCCCGGCGATCTCAAGGATATCTGGATGAACGTGCCCGTGGAGGAGGACTTCTGCGCGCTGTCGCCGTACCTCATGCGC
The DNA here is from genome assembly GCA_964644635.1 of uncultured Thermoanaerobaculia bacterium. Classification (GTDB taxonomy): domain Bacteria; phylum Acidobacteriota; class Thermoanaerobaculia; order Thermoanaerobaculales; family Sulfomarinibacteraceae; genus CAZXXL01. Next base: position 658 of record CAZXXL010000271.1, read on the forward strand.
TGGCACGAGGACTTCGGCTACCACGTGCTGGACACGCGCTCGGACGAGATCTACGAGGTGCGGATCCCTCCCACGCCCGCGTGGTACGAGCGCAAGACCTCCTCCGGCGTGCCCATGGCGAGGATCGGCGTGCTCCAGGGGACCTACCTCGGCATCTACGTCTCCGAGGCGTGCATGTTCTGGACGCCCCAGGAGAACGCCAACTGCAGGTTCTGCACCTCGGGCGTGAACGTCGGCGTCAACGAGATCACCCACAAGCGCGTGCAGGACGTGGTCGAGGTGGCGCGCGCGGCCAAGGAGGAGTCGGGCGTCACCTTCACGCACTTCAACGCCGGTTACCAGTGGGAGGACAAGCCGGAGCACACCCGCGCCCACGGTCTCAACCGCTCGGCCCCCTTCGTGAAGGCGGTGCGTGAGCAGGTGGGCGGTTTCATCGGCGTCCAGGTGGCGCCGGTGCTGCCCCGGGACCACTGGAAGTACGACTGGCTCGTGGAGCTGGGAGCCGATCACTTCTCGTTCTGCTACGAGTTCCACAACCCGGAGTACTTCCGGCGCTACTGCCCGGGCAAGTACGGCCACCTCGGCCAGGATGCCTTCTTCCGGGCCCTCGAGTACACCTCCAAGCTGCTCGGCAAGGGCAAGGTCTCGGGCGAGATCATCGCCGGCATCGAGCCCATCGAGGACACCCTGCGGGCCATCGACTACATCACCTCGGTGGGCGCCTTCCCCACCGTCTGCATCTTCCGGCCGCTGATCGGGGCCGACCTCGAGCACTTCCCCTCTCCGCCCTACGAGGACATGCGCCGGGTGATGGAGCACATGTGGGCGGCGATGGTGAGGAACAGGATCCCCATGGAGATCATCCCCAACATCGAGGTGAGCCTGATCGTGCAGCCCGGCGACGCCGCGTACCTGGCGCCCCGCGACCGCGCCTGGCGCGCCTACCGCCGCCGCAACGCCCTCCTGCGGACCCTGGCCCGGCCCTACGTGCGCTGGAAGATGAAGCCGCGGCGGGTCAAGGCCTCCGCCACCGATCACCCCAAGCTGCCGCCCGCTCTGCCGGCGGCGCCCCCGTCGGGCTCGGAGGCCGCCGCGTGATCACCAACCTCCTCGAGGAGGGCATGGACGGCGTGATCGAGACCGCGGGCGGGCTCCCGGGCGGCGGCATCGTCTGGCGCCGATTGCGGGAAGGGGACGAGCCGTTCTTTGCCGTCCGCGGCGGGGCCGGCCTGGAATGGGGCGTCGCCAACGAGATCAAGGGCGCCCCCAACCGCTCCCGCCTCAAGCTGGTGGTGCCCGAGGGCCGGGACGACCTGGTGGCCCTCTTCGCCTACAAGACCTCCCAGATCGCCTGGTCGCGTGACCGCTACGCCTACGGAGTGTGGGAGATCCCGGTCCGCGACGGCCGCGCCGAGCTCGACCCCGGGGAGCTCGAGGCCTGGCTCGCCTTCCAGATATCGGGCTTCCACCCGGAGAAACGTCCCCACTCCCTGCTGCGCCAGATCAGCTACGACATCCCGGAGTAGCCGCGGTCCTCGCTGCCCCCTCCGTGCAGCTGCGCTCCCCTGGGCGGGCGACACGGCCGCCGGTACGGGCTGTTTCTCACCGCAAAGGCGCCAAGAACGCTAAGAACTTCATTCGGGTCATCACTCTGCGTCCTTCGTGCCTTCGCGTTTCAATTCTTCTCTCCTGGCCATCCTGTTCTTGCGCAGGGACAACCTGACTCAGAGGGGAAGGTACGGTCGCGGTCAGAGTCGCCGGCCGACGTTGAAACCCTGGTGGATGGCGTGGTAGGCGTTCGCCACCGCCTCGGCGTCGCCGGCCACCCGGACCTCGACGCCGAGCTCGGCGAGCGGCCCGGCGAGCGGGTTGTAGGGCACGGCACCGGAGGCGAGGACGACGGTATCGGCCGGGATCTCCCGCTCCTCGCCGTCCGTCTCGACGACGACGCCGTCGGCGGTGATCCGCTTCGCCACGGCGCCGGTGAGGCCGCGCACGTGATCGCGGCGCAGGTCGGCGAGCATGGCCCAGCGGGTGCTCCTGCCGAGGTCGCTGCCGAGCTTGGGCAACATCTCCACGAGGGTGACCTCCCGGGTGCCCCGCCCGGCGTACTCCACCAGGCGCTCGGGGTCGTCCGCCCGGTGCAGGAGCAGGAACTTGAGGGCCTCGCCGGACAGGGTTCCCAGCTCGGCGAGGTACAGGGCCGTCTCCACGCCCACCGCGCCGGCGCCCACGATCACCACCCGCCGTCCCGTGATCACGCGCCCGGAGAGGACCTCCCAGGCGTCGACGACGTGGGGCAGCTCCGCGCCCGGCACCGGCGGCCGGGCCGGCCGGGCGCCGGTGGCGAGGATGACGGCGTCGGGCGCCTCGTCTTGCACCAGATCCGGGTCGACCCGCCGGTTGAGCACGATCTTCACGCCGCGGACGACGGCCTGGCGCTCGAGGTCGCGGGCCAGCTCGCCGAACTCGGACCGGCCGGGGGGCGCAGCGGCCAGCAGCAGCTGGCCGCCCAGCCGGTGGGACGCCTCGTACAGCGTCACCTCGTGCCCCCGCGCGGCGGCCGCGGCCGCGGCGGCGAGGCCGGCCGCGCCCCCGCCCACGACCACCACCGTGCGCGGCCGGGGCGCGGGCCGGATGACGGTCTCCGCCTCCTGCCCGGC
>CAZXXL010000272.1:0-3308 GCA_964644635.1 uncultured Thermoanaerobaculia bacterium
CGTTGAGCGCCTCCTCGGTCAGGGTGGTGCCGGTGACCTCCACCGTGTTGGCCGCGGGGACCGCGGCGGAGATCACGGTGATGGTCCGCTTGTCGATCTCCTTGCGGATCTCGTCGGCCGCGGAGGTCTGGATGTCCATGAGCGTCCCGATGTTCCCGTTCTTGAGCACCGAGACGTCCACCATGGGCGCGGAGTGGATACGGTGGGTCGGAAACTCCACCTCTTCCTTGCCCAGCTCCTGCTCCTGGGCCTCGCCCTCGTTGCTGATCCAGTAGGCCTTGACCTTGGGCTTCTTCTGGTAGATGGGCCGTTCGCCCTTGGGCAGGGTGTGCCGGGTCAGGAGCAGCGAGGAGATCTCCTTGCGCTTGATCTCCTGCTCGATGGGCGCCGCGATGGCGGCGGCCAGCGCCCGCATCCCCTCGGGGGACTCGAGCGCCTCGCTCATCAGGCGCGCCATGGTCTCCATGTATTCCTGGCTGTGCACGTTCACCTGGGTCGTCTCCATGTCGGTCTCCTCCCGTGTCTCAGATCAACAGGCGGAACTTGAGCGTCCCGCCGGAGACGGAGATGGCCCGGGCGATGACTTCCTCGCCGGCCTGCACGCCCGCCGTGAGCTTGCCGTTGGCCGAGACCTTCAGGTCGTCGCCGGGATTGACGGTCCCCTCGAAGACGTCGGTCTCGTACACGCCGCCCATGCAGTAGATGCCGGGCATCTCTCCGTTCTTGTAGTCCTTGATCAGGATGCCGAAGGACTTGACCGTCGGATCGGTGTTCACCGCGAACAGGTCGTTGCCGACGAGCGTGACCACCTGCCCGAGCTGGCCGTCCCCCTGCATGTAGCCGTCGCCGTAGGCGAGGCCTCGATGGTTCGGGTTGATGTAAGGCATGACTCTTCCTCCTTGCTCAGTTGGTCTGGACCGGCTCGCCGGTCGCCAGGGCTACGCGGTGGCGGTACGCGGCCATGAAGCCCTGCCGCAGCCGCTCCTCGAGGCCCGTCTTCCGGTCGTCCACGTCCCTGGGGCGCACGCCGGCGTCGCTGCGCATCGGGGGGTCTTCGTCCGCCGCCTTGGCCTTTCCCTTGTCCGGTCCGCCGCCCGGGTCCTCTTCCTCCTTCCCCGCCGCGGCGCGGACCCGAGCCATCCGCTCGTAGGCCGCCTCGGTGGCCGCGAAGGCGTCGTCGGAAAGCCCGGCCAGCCGGGCCAGCTCCTTCTCCCGCTCCTCGTCGCTGCCGAAGGAGACACCCTGCTTCTCCAGCCTGCGCAGCAGCTTCTGGGCACGGGCGCGGCTGGCCGCGGCCTTGCGTTCCGCCTCCAGCTCTTCCACCCGCTTCTGCAGGGCCAGCACCTGCTGCTTGAGCTCCTTGTTCTCCTTCTCCAGCTCCTTGACGCGGGTCTTGTCGTCCGCGGCGTCGCCGCCGCCCCCGCCGTCCTTCTTCTTGGCGGCCTCGACCGCCTGTTCCTCTTGCTCTTTCCGCTTCTCATCCATCTGTGGACCTCCTTCGTCTTGGGTTGCCGAAACCGTCTCCCGCGCCGCCGCGACCTGGGTGATGCGCGCGTTCTCGTCGGCGCCCTTGCGGTCGAGCAGGCCGAGGCCGGTGAACGTCACGCCGTGCAGGATCTCGAAGACGGGCTTGCCCTGGAACGTGCCGCCCTTGTACTTGCGCAGGTGGATGCAGTAGTCGTTCTTCGACGTCACCCGCCTGCCGCAGATGGAGCATTCGCCCTCCTCGTAGTCGCACTCCATCGAGACCTGGGTGATGATGCCCTTGCGGATCAGCTTGTACGCCAGCTGAGCGTGCGGGCTGTCCGACACGTAGAGCTCGCCCACGCACTCGATGCGGCCGCCGCTGTCGTCCTCGACGTAGTCCGCGGCCACGATCCCGCCGACGATGTCCGTGAAGTCCTGGGAGTGCTTGAGGTCGATCTTCTTGTTGACCGCGGTCATGTAACGCGCCGCCAGCTCCTCCGGCGTGAAGTGGTCGCCGTTCTTGTTGGTGCCGGCGCGGCACAGGATGAAACCGAACTGGGGGTCGCCCGCGTCCCGGGCCGGGTCGGCCGCCTCCGCGCGCAGCTCGCCGTCCTGCGCGAACTTCAGCTCCACCGGGATCGAGGTGTGGCAGCCCGCGGCGAGCGAGGCCGCCGCCTTGGACCTGGGCGTGCTCCGCGCCCGGGAGGCGATGAAGAGCAGTTCCCGTGCGTGCTTGCCCTCCCGCCCGATGTCCTTGGCGATGTTGTAGTCCACCTCCATGCCGCGGACCCGGACCTGGCCGAAATGCTCGGAGAAGATCTCCCGGATGCCGTCCTCGCGGGGATAGGCGCGGTCACGGTAGGAAAGGATCACGGTGCCGTACCTGCCGCGCGACCCGGAGGCGAGGGACTCCATCAGGGCCTTGATCGATTCCTTGGTGTAGCGGGTCCGAGAAGGAAAGTTGCGCCGCGGCGTGGGCTTGATCTCCTTGTCCGCCCAGCGGGTCATGAGCCCCTCGACGAAGTGGAGCGAGTCTTCGTAGTCGTTCGACCCGAACTCGGTCACGTAGGGCGGATCGAGGTAGAGCACGTCGGCGCCGAACCGCCGGACGGCCTCCACGGCGTCCAGGTTGAAGGCCTTGCATTCCTGGCCGTTGTCAAACACCAGGCTGTTGAGCTGGCGTACCGAACGGCGGAAAGACTCGATGAACTTGGAGAGCGGCGGGTTGGAGAGCTGCGACTGCTCCAGGCTCGCCTCCGCCTCCAGCCCGGCCTTGCGGTGCATCTTCGAGCGCGAGAACTGCCCGAAGGCGCTCTTGGCCTTGACCGTGCTCCCGAGGGCGGCGAGAGCCAGGTCTTTCTTGTATCCGTGAAGCTTCTGGATATTGGCCCACACCTGGTCGAGCCAGCGGAGCACCGGCTTGGTGTAGTAATAGCCGTAGAATTGATCGACGATGAAGGTGCCGGCGTCCGGATTCGGAGCGAGAAGCTTCTCCACATCCTCGTCGGTCAACTTCTCGCTGGAGTTCTCGATCACCGCCCTGGCCAGATGGTACGGGAACCGCAGCAGGTCGTTTGCGATGACCTTCATCCCTTTACGCTTGAAGTGATAGGCCACGTTCGCTCCGCCGGAAAAGGCGTCGAGGAAGCTCTCTGCGCCCTTGGGTACCTGGCTTTCAATCCAGCCGAGCATCAGGTACTTGCTGCCCATGAAGCCGGTGACGCGAACGGTGTCCGCCTTGCCGGCCTGGCATGACAGCAAGTCCAGAGAATCGCCAAGCGGCGCGTCGGCCAGGGCGCGAAGGTTCTCGTCCACACGCAGAGCGGCCTCGGTCGCCGTGG
>CAZXXL010000273.1:0-3305 GCA_964644635.1 uncultured Thermoanaerobaculia bacterium
CCTGCACCGGGGAGGACGCATGAATCGAGGAAGGATTCTCGTCGTCGACGACGAGGCGTCGATCCGCGAATTCCTGAGCATTCTTCTCGAGCAGGAGGGTTACGAGGTCGAGACCGCCGCCGACGTCGCGTCGGCCGTCGAGTCGCTCGACCGCGGCCCCTTCGACGTCGTCGTCTGCGACCTCAAGCTCCCCGACGGCAGCGGGCTCTCCGTGCTCGAGGAGGCCCGCAAGCAGCATCTTCCCGCCCGGTTCATCATCATCACCGCCCACACCACGCCCCAGCACGCCATGGAATCCCTCCAGGCCGGGGCCGCCGAGTACCTGTCCAAGCCGTTCGACGTCGAGGATCTCAAGTTCATCGTCGCCAAGCACATCAGGCAGGCACCGAAGCCCGGCGCCATCGCATCCTCGTCCGGCTTCATCGGCCAGAGCACCGCCATCCGGCAGATCCTGGACCTCGCGCCCCGGGTCGCCGGCACGCCGTCCACGGTGCTCATCACCGGCGAGAGCGGCACCGGGAAGGAGCTCCTGGCCCGCCATCTCCACGAGCTGTCGCCGCGATCCGGCGGGCCGTTCGTCACCGTCAACTGCGGCGCGCTGCCCGAGGGTCTCCTGGAGTCCGAGCTGTTCGGCCACGTGCGGGGCTCGTTCACCGGGGCTGTCCGCGACCACCCGGGCCTCATCGCCCAGGCCGAGGGAGGAACCATCTTCCTCGACGAGGTCGGCGAGCTGTCGCCACCGATGCAGGTGAAGCTCCTGCGCGTCCTCCAGGAGCACAAGGTCCGCCCGGTCGGCGGCACCAACGAGCGCACGGTCGACGTTCGCGTGGTGGCCGCAACCAACCGGGACCTCGAGCGGGCCGTCCGGGACGGCGAGTTCCGGGAGGACCTCTTCTACCGCCTGAACGTGATCCACCTGCACCTGCCGCCCCTGCGGCAGCGCAAGGAGGACATCCCCGACCTTGCCCGTCACTTCGTCGAACGCTCCTGCAGCCGCCTCGGCTCGCCCGCCAAGCGCCTGACGGCGGACGCCCTCCGCGTCCTCCAGGCCTACGACTGGCCGGGAAACGTGCGCGAGCTCGAGAACATCATCGAGCGAACCGTCGCCCTCGAGCCCTCGGACGTCATCACCTCGGGCAGCCTGCCGGACAGCCTGCGCGGGAACGCGGGCGCGCCGCCCGCCGAGCACGCGGCGCTGCCCGAGGAGGGTCTCGACCTCGAGGAGTACTTGCTCGCCCAGCGGCGCTCGCTCATGCTCCAGGCACTCGAGCGGTGCGGCGGCAACCAGAAGCGCGCGGCGGAGCTGCTGCGCATATCCTACCGGTCGTTCCGGTATCATGCCCGGAGGCTGGGCCTGATCCGGGAGGAGGACGACGGCCGATGATGGGAAAGAACGCGGACGCGATCACGGGCGGGCGCCGCAGGCTCCACCGCCGCGCCCTGGCGGCGGCGGCATGGGCCGCGGTCTTGCTGTGGGCGCTCGGCTGCTCGTCGCCGCCGGCCGCCGGACCGGTGCCGAAGCAGGCGGTGGACACGTCCCGGCCGGCGAAGTTGGAAGAGCCGCCCGCCGCCGTGCTGCCCGACGGCACGCGCATCACCCTCGAGCTCGCCGTCACCCCGGAGGAGAAGGAAGAGGGCCTGATGTTCCGGCCCACGCTGCCCCGCGACCGCGGCATGCTGTTCCTCTTCTCCCAGGCGGGCTATCCCGGCTTCTGGATGAAAAACACCCTGATTCCCCTCGACATCATCTTTCTCGACGATGAGGGCAGGATCGTCTCCATCGCCGCCGAGGTCCCGCCCTGTGCGGCCGACCCCTGCCCGCAATACCGCCCGGACGCTGCCAGCAGCGCGGTTCTCGAGCTGGCTGCAGGGGTCGCCGGAGCCCATCACCTGGCACCCGGCACCCGTCTCCGCTTTTCCAGGGTTCCCGGCTATCCAGCCCGTTGACGTTCCGTCGGGTGGCCGCTCAGTCGTCGGTCTTGCCGCCGGCCTGCGCGGTCTTGCCGGTCGAGCTCTCACCGGCGGCGGCCTTCTCCGGCGCGTCGTGCTTGCCGTCGCGGCCGTTGCCCTTCCCGTAGTCGGTGACGTACCAGCCCGATCCCTTGAACTGGAGGGCGGGCACGCCGAGCAGGCGGCGCAGCTCTCCTCCGCACAGCGGGCAGGTCTTCAGAGGCGGCGCACTGGCGTGCTGGATGCGCTCGAGATGTTTTCCACACTCACGGCACTCGTACTCGTAAAGCGGCATGTTGCCTCCTCCGCTCTGTAATGTAGGTCGCGGATCGCGCCGCGTCATCCCGGGCTGTTCTCGCCCCCCCGCACCTGGATGCGGATCCCGCTCGAAGCCGGCTCCTTCTTTTCGATCAGCTCCAGGAGCCTCATGGCGTACAGGGTGCGGGCGTTGATCCCCGGCGAGAACGGTCCCTGCTGGCAGAGCTCGATCAGCGTCCTTCGGCCGTCCACCAGGTCGAGCAACTGGCGCTCTCCGGCCTCCAGGCGAAGCGCCGCGAGGTGCTCCGGGGGCTCGGATTTCGTGAACACCGCGTTCCGGCCCCCGAGCCGGTCCGTGATCCGCTTGCCGTCGCGCATCCGCTTGCATCCGGAGAGGATGGCCCGCAGGGTGGGCACCTTGATCTTGAACACCTCGTCCTCGCGAAAACGTCCCACTTCGAAGGTCACCTCGCCCCGGTCCCAGTCGAACATGCTCCACAGGATCGTCTGGACCTGGCCCCTGACCATCGGGCCGAGCTCCTCGGGTTTCAGGAAGCCGAGCTCGACGAGGATCGTGCCGTGCCGCTTGCCCGGCGAGCGGGCCATCTCGTCGTTCGAGACCCGCAGCTGGGCCTTCGTGATCTTTCCCCGCTCGAGCAGGTAGTCGCCGAGGCTCTCGCTACGATCCGACGAGGTGGCGAAGATGACGTCGCCGTCCTGGATGTAGATCCGCTTCACCGTCTGGTCGCGGGAAAGCTCCATCACCCCCGGCACCTGGTAGCGATGAATCGTCACCAGCATCTCGGGCAGCGTCGTTTCGCTGAGGTCTCCCCGGTAGATGAACTTTCCCTCGGGCATGATGGGCCCTCGTTATCGGCAGTGGCGGAAGCGCAAGGGAATCGAACCCTCCGGCCGGCCCGCCGAGGACCGGTCCAACGGATTTGAAGTCCGCGGGAGCCACCAGGCCCCAAGCGCTTCCGGATGTCCGTTCCGCCGTCGCCCCTCGGAGCGTGCCGCCGGCGCACGGCTTTGCTGGAGTCTATCACCTTTCGCGAATCGGCCCAAGCTGGGGGCGCCGTGAGACAGGGCAGCTTCGC
>CAZXXL010000274.1:0-3286 GCA_964644635.1 uncultured Thermoanaerobaculia bacterium
ACCCTCAACCGGGAAGCCGCCGAGGCCCTGGCCGGGCTCGAGCCCCACGCCGTCACCGACGTGACCGGTTTCGGCCTCGTGGGGCATGCCGCCGAGATGGCGGCCGCCTCCGGCCTGGCGGTGGAGATCGAGCTCGCCCGGCTGCCGCTGATGCCGGGGGCGCTGGAGGCGGCCGGCATGGGGCTGGTCCCGGCCGGCACCGGCAAGAACCGGGAGAGCGTCGCCGCCGTGCTCCGGATCGCCGACGGCGCCGACCCCCTCCGCGTCGACCTCGCCCTGGACCCCCAGACCTCGGGGGGCCTGCTGGCCGCGCTGCCTCCCGAGCCGGCCGGCCGCCTGGTCCGCCGCCTCGGCGGCGCCGCCGTGGTCGGCCGCGCCGTGGCCGGCGAGGCGGGCGCCGTCCACCTGGTCTGACGCCCCGGCAATGCCGCGGATGACATCGGACGCGGTCTCGGCTAGACTGGCCGGACACGCTGGCGCATGACAGAGAGCGACGGGTGAAGGGAGACGACATGAACGAGACAATGCCGATCACGGCGGACACCGTGGTGTCCATCGACTACACGCTCAGGGACGACGACGGTCAGGTGCTGGACTCGAGCCAGGGGGCGGAGCCCCTCAACTACCTGCACGGCCACGGCCAGATCATCCCCGGCCTGGAGCACGAGCTGGAGGGCAAGCAGGTGGGCGACGAGCTGAGCATCCACATCGAGGCGGAGGACGCCTACGGTCCCCATGACCCCGAGCGGGTGGTGGAGGTGGAGCGCAGCAACTTCGACTTCGACGTCAAGGCGGGCGACTACGTCCAGGCCCAGCACCCGGACGGCTCCCTGATGCCCTTCCTGGTCACCGCCGCCGGCCCGGAGATGGTGACGCTGGACGGCAACCACCCCCTGGCCGGCAAGGCCCTGAACTTCGAGATCAAGGTGGTCGGCGTGCGCGCGGCCACGGAGGACGAGCTGGCCCACGGCCACGCCCACTAGCCCGCATTATTCATGAGCGATCGTCACGAAACCGGCGAGACGCTTGTCAGCGCTGGGTTCTGAGCGTCGAGCCGCCGGAGGCATACTTGACAGTATGTTGACGGCGGCTCGGCGTGAAGAGCACGGCGCTGGCTGGCGGATCGCCGGTTGTAGTAGATCGTGAGTGAATGATGCGGGCTAGGGCGGCCCACGCTCTCCCGGCCGAGCGGTGATCAGGGCGCCACGGAGCGCCCCCGCGCCGTCCGCACCCGCTCGAGGTGGTTGAGGGCCGCTTCCATCTCACTGCGGTTCATGAGCGGGCTGGTGAAGCGCCGCCCGTCGGGGGCGCGCAGGACGAGCCGATACATGGTTCCGCCCCTGCGGAAGGCGCTTTGGGTCGAGACGCGGACGCGGTCGACGGCCCCGATCCGGACCGTGCGCGCGGGAAAGTAGAATCGCGCCTCGAGGCGGCCGTCGGCGAGCTCGAGGCCGTAGAAGTGCCGCCAGCTCTGGGCGTAGGCGTACGCCACGATGGGAAGCGCGACGGCCAGCGCCGCCGCCCACGCCACGCCCCGGGAGGCGCTGCCGAACCCCTGGAACTGCGGCCGCCGTGCCGCGGGACGCCGCAACAACCACCACACCACGGTCCCCAGTCCCGCCGCCAGCGCCACCAGGAAGGCGAAGAGCACGGTGTGGCCGGCGGGATCGATGGCGAGCAGCGTGGCGTTCATCCCCGCCACCGTACCACGCCGCCGGCGCCGGGCGCCGGGCCGCCCGCGGCCGTGGTACGGTGAACCGGCGCCGTCCGGAGGCCGCTGGTGAAGACGAGGATCCATTACCGCGCCTGCAACCTGTGCGAGGCCATCTGCGGCCTCGTGATCCGGGTGGAGAACGGCGAGATCGTCGACCTGCGCGGCGATCCCGACGACCCGCTGAGCCGCGGCCACGTCTGTCCCAAGGCGGTGGCCCTCGCCGACATCCACCGGGATCCCGACCGCCTGCGGCACCCCCTGCGCCGCACGCCCGCCGGCGGGTGGGAGCGGGTGGGCTGGCGGGAGGCCTTCGACGAGACGGCGGCGCGGATCCGCGAGGTGCAGCGGCGCTTCGGGCGGGACGCCGTGGGCACGTTCTTCGGCAACCCCACCGTGCACAACCTCGGCTCGCTGCTCTTCGGCCCGCCCCTGCTCCGGGCGCTGGGGACGAAGAACCGCTTCTCGGCGACCTCCGTCGACCAGCTGCCCCATCACGTCGCCGCGCGGGAGATGTTCGGCCACCAGCTCCTCCTGCCGGTGCCCGACATCGACCGCACGAGCTTCCTGCTGATCCTGGGCGCCAACCCGGCGGTCTCCAACGGGAGCATGATGACCGCCCCGGGCTTCCGCCGGCGCCTGGAGCGCCTCCGCGCCCGCGGCGGCCGCCTGGTGGTCGTCGACCCCAGGCGCACCGAGACCGCCCGCCTGGCCGACACCCACCTCTTCATCCGGCCCGGCACCGACGCCCTCCTGCTGATGGCCGTCCTGCACGTGATCTTCGCCGAGGGGCTGGACGACCCCGGCCGGCTGGCGCCCTCCTGCGACTCGGCGGCCGAGCTGCGCTCGGCGGCGGAACGGTACCCGCCCGAGCGGGTCGCCGCGGCCACCGGCATCGAGGCCGGGGCCGTCCGCCGCCTCGCCCGCGACCTCGCGGCGGCGCCGGCGGCGGCCTGCTACGGGCGGTTCGGCCTCTCCACCCAGGAGCTCGGCGGCCTCTGCCTGTGGCTGGTGAACGCCCTCAACATCGTGACCGGCAACCTCGACCGGCCCGGCGGCGTGCTCTTCTCCCGCCCCGCCGTGGACCTCGTGGCCCACACCGGGCGGGGACGGCACGGCCGCTGGAAGAGCCGGGTGCGCGGGCTGCCCGAGTTCGGCGGCGAGCTGCCGGCCGCGGTGCTCGCCGAGGAGATCCTCACCGGGGGCGAGGGCCGGATCCGCGCCCTCCTCACCTCGGCGGGCAACCCGGTGCTCTCGCTGCCCAACGGCAGGCGGCTCGAGCGGGCCCTGGCCGGGCTCGACTTCATGGTCGCCATCGACCCCTACCTCAACGAGACCACTCGTTTGGCCCACATCATCCTGCCGCCGACCTGTCCCCTGGAGCACGACCACTCCGACCTGGTCTTCAACCTGCCCGCGGTCCGCCACGTCCCCCCCCACCCGCCCGCCCTGCTCCCCCCCGCCCCCCCCCCCCGCCCCCCCCCGCCGCTCCCTGCCCGCCCCCCCCCCCCCCCCCCCCACCCCCCCCCCCCCTCCCCCCCCCCGCCCCCCCCGCCCCCGCCCCCCCGCCCCCCG
>CAZXXL010000275.1:0-3264 GCA_964644635.1 uncultured Thermoanaerobaculia bacterium
GCGTGCGCGCAGGCGAAGCGAAGCTTCGCGCGCTTACGCCACCTCGCCATGACAGGGCGAAGGATGCTCCCGACGGTTCGGTCCTGGTCCCGCCCACGCCGGGCGGGGCGCGATCACCTCACGGACGGACGGTCTTCAGGACCACCGGCACCGCCCGCAGCCAGATGACGAAGCCGATGCAGGCGAGGACCACGACCGTGGCGATGGCGACGAAGGCGAGAAACTTCCTGGTGCTGATCTCGGCCGGCTGCCAGGTCTGTCCGCCCCACATGCGCGCGAACTCCTTGGGATGCTCCTCGATGTACAGCTCCCGCGGCAGCTTGCCCGCGAAGATCGACGTGTTCCAGTGCTTCCAGTGGACGAAGTACGAGTGCCACGTGAGGATGGCGAGGGCCGCGAGGGTGGCCTCGCCGCCGTGGGCGGCCTTGGCGGCGAGAATGATCTGGCCGGGTACGAACTGCGCAAAGCGGATCGGGTAGAGCATCATGATGCCGGTCCCCACCATGAGGAGGGTTCCCCAGACCAGGGAGAGGTATTCCAGCTTCTCCGGCCAGGAATAGCGGTCGTACTGCGGCTCCGAGGAGGACAGGCCCAGGTTGTAACGGATCTGGCCGATGAAATCCCGGGCGTCCTCGAGCGTGGGGATCATGGTCCACGGGTACCGGCGCACCCACTGGAACCAGAGCAGCTCGAGAACGTGGTAGACCAGCTGCAGGGCCATGATCGTCCCCAGCAGGTGGTGGACGAAGCGCATCCGGGAGACGCCTCCGAAGATGAGGACGATGCCCTTGGCCCAGGCCGCGGACGGGAACTTTTGCGGGAATCCGGTGATGACCAGACCGATGAAGGTCACCATCATGATCAGATGACCGACGATGTGGCGTCGTTCGAAACGGCGGATCATCAGGCACCTCCCCCGTGACGGCCGCTCCGCCTGTGGCGGTAGACGTCAGTCGCGATGAAGAGCAGGAAGAAGCCCACGATGCTCGGGATCGCGAACCGGTAGAAGAGCTTCACGTAATAGATCCACGGGTATTTCGTGGGGCTCGGGATGTAGTGACTCGTCCATGCCGAGAGGAACTTCGTCGTCGCCGCCGGGTGGCACCGCTGGCAGTGCTTGAGGAGGTTCTGGTTGATCTTTTTCCGGCCCACGCCGTGGACCCGGTAGACGTCGTGGTACCCGTGGCAGTCGTAACAGACGGCCTGGTTGAGCGGCTGGTCCGGGGTGACCTCCTCGAAGAGCTCCGCCGTCGTCCCGTGGAAGTCGGCCACGTAGGTCTGGAAGACCTGGGTCGAAAGCCCGTACTTCTTCATCAGCTTCGGATCGGCGTGACACTTCCCGCACAGCTTCGGGCTCTCGGCCCGGAACCTCGGGCTGCGCGGGTTGGCGGTCTGGTGGGCCTGGTGGCAATCCACGCAGGTCGGCACGTCCGGGTTGTCGGTGGCCATCAGCGCCGCGCCGTGGACGCTCTTCCGGTACTCCTCGGCGATCTTGGCGTGGCACCGGCCGCAGGTGAAGGAGATCTGCCGCCTGGACGTCCGCGAGCCCACGGCCTTCACCGACTGGATCGAGTGGTAACCGTGGCATGAAATACAGGTGGCGGCCCCGGTCAGGCCGGCCAGGTCAACGCCCTGCCCGTGGACGCCGTTCAGGTACTTCTGCTCCTGGTGGCACCTCAGGCAGACGCCGCTCACGTTGTACGGGTACATGGGCGAGCGCGGGTCGTTGGCCGGAAAGATCTCGTGGGCCCCGTGACAGTCCCAGCACTGGAGCACGAAGCTCGATCCCCCGAGCGGATCGCGGTGCACCGAGTTGTTCATCCGGTCGGCGACGTCCCTGTGGCACGCCACGCAGGGGTTGGCCAGGTGGGTCTCCTTCGGGTGCGGGAACCTATCGATGCCCACGTGGCAGTCGGTGCACGTCAGGTCCATGTGGGTCGGGCACCCGCTGGGATTGACGGTCAGCTCCCGGATGCGGCGCTTGCTCAGGTTCTTGCCCAGGGCCTGGCCCGCCGCGTACAACGTCTCCGGGACCGCGTGGCAGCTCGAGCAGTCGAGGGGCTGCGCCGGGGCCGTCGCGACTGCGGCCAGCAACACGATCGAGGCGGCTGCGAATCTCCTCATACGTCCTCCGGGTCAGAATATGTGCATAATTTCACATAATTGTCAACCGCTAAATTCTGATTTCGCATGAGTTGCCGATCTGAAGAATCAAGCAACCGAGAAAGGCTTCCCGCCACGACGGGCCGGGCGGCCGGCCGTTCACGCGCCGCCCTCCTCATCGGTTTCGGGAAGCGGCGCCGCCGGCGGCGTGAAGAGCCAGCGGTCGGCGGCGTCGACGGCCCCCTCCGGCTCGTGGCAGCGCCGGCACCGCGCCTCGTAGACGTCGGCGGCGCCCACCACGACCTGCTTGTCGGAGGCGATCAGCCGCTGGGTAAAGGACGCCGGAGCCCCGCACCGGGCGCAGATCGCGGTGAACTTCTGCACCTGCTCGGCCACCGCGAGCAGCTCCGGCATGGGACCGAAGGGCACGCCGCGGTAGTCGGTATCGAGCCCGGCGACGATCACGCGCTTGCCGAGATCGGCCAGCCGGGAGCAGACCGCCGGGAGCTCGTCGTCGAAGAACTGGGCCTCGTCGATGCCGATGACCTCGGTCCTGGGATCCATCCGCTTGAGGATCTCCGCCGACCGTTCGACCGGCTCGGAGGCGATCCGCCAGCGCGAGTGGGACACCACCTCGTCGGCCGCGTACCGGTTGTCGAGGGCGGGCTTGAAGACCTGCAGCCGGAGGCGGGCGATCGCCGCCCGGCGGAGACGGCGGATCAGCTCCTCCGACTTGCCGGAGAACATCGGCCCGGTGATGACCTCGATCCACCCCGTTCCCGGACGCAGAAACCTCATGCCGACCCCTCCCGGCATCCAGGGTAACACCCGCGCGGCGGCGGGGCGGACCTCAGCCGCCGTCGATGCCGGGGTTGTACCAGGGGGCCAGGGCGCCGAGCACGGCGAGCTCGAAGGCGTGCGCGCGCCCGATGACGTCGCGGGTGAGAACCCCGAAGGTGCCGCGGCCGGAGCGCACGTCCCGCTCTCCGGAAAACCGGTCGATGGCGTCGCCGAGCTCCTCCCCCGCCAGCACGGCCTCGGCCAGGGCCGTGGGCAGCTGCACGCCGGGACCGGCGCCCAGCCATCGCCGCCGGCCGTCCCAGGCCACGGCCCAGTTGCACAGCACCACCAGCGGCGGCCGCCCGCCGAGCACGCGCACAC
>CAZXXL010000276.1:0-3254 GCA_964644635.1 uncultured Thermoanaerobaculia bacterium
CCTTGATGCCGCCCGGGTTCATGGTGTCGTCGGCGCGCCCGGCGGCGCGGAAGCACCCTCCCCCGAGCCGCGTGAGGAGGTCGCCGTGGCGGCGCAGCACGGCGCCGCCCGGGCCGGCCGGGCAACCGGCGTAGTACGCCTCGTGGTGGTCGCGGTTGAGCAGCGTCTGCGAGAGACCGATGGAGGGCGGCAGCAGGAAGACCTCGCCGGTCTCACCCTCGCCCACCGGCGCGCCGTGCTCGTCGAGGACGACGAGATCGAGGCCCAGGGCCGGGGTCGTGAAGGTGGCCGGGGAGGCGGGCTGGACGACGGTGCCCGTCACGTAGCCACCGCCGATCTCGGTGCCGCCGCAGTACTCGATGACCGGCGCCCGGTAGCCGGCCCGGCTCATCAGCCAGAGGTAGTCCTCGACCCCCGACGGCTCGCCGGTGGAGCTGAGCACGCGGATCCGGCTCCAGTCCACGCCCTCGCAGGCGCCCGTGGCGCGCCACGCCCGCACCAGGGAGGGCACGACCCCGAGCACCGTCACCCCGGCGCGCTCCACGAAGCGGGTGAAGCCCTCCCGGTTGGGGGCGCCGTCGTACAGGGCCATGGCGGCGCCGTTGACCAGGGTGGCGTAGATCAGCCACGGCCCCATCATCCAGCCGATGTTGGTGGGCCAGGCCACCACGTCGGAGGGCCGGATGTCCTGGTGGTAATGCCCGTCCATGGCGCACTTGATGGGCGTCAGCTGGGTCCAGGGGATGGCCTTGGGGTCGCCGGTGGTGCCCGAGGAGAAGAGGATGTTGGTCACGTGCTCGGGCGCGGTGGCCGCCCCCTCGAAGCCGGCGGGTCCGTCGAGCACCTCGGCGAAGGCCACGTCTCCCGCGCGCAGGGAGGGCCGGCCGGGCGCGACCACGATGACCCGCCGGGCCCCGGCGGCCACCGCCCGGTCGTAGGTCGAGAGGGTCTTGCCGCCGCGTGTGAAGCGCTCCATCGCGACCACGGCGTCCGCCCCGGCGATCTCGAGCCGGCGCCGGACCTCCTCCGGCGCGAAGCTGTCGGCGATGGAGACCACGGCCGCCCCGGCCCACACCGTCCCCAGGTAGGCGATCACCGATTCCACGGTCATGGGCATGAAGAGGGCTACCCGCGCTCCCTCGCCGAGGCCGAGACGCCGCAGGCCGGCGGCGAAGCGGGCCGCCCGCTCCCGGAGCTCGCCGTAGCTCAGGCGGACGAGCCCGGGCGAGGCCTCGCCGCCGGCGAGGACGGCCGTCCGTGCCGGGTCGGCCGCGAAGCAGGCGTCCACGGCCGAGAAGCGGGCCCCGGGCAGCCAGCGGGGATGCTCCGGGCCGCCGCCTTCGTCGAGGATCGCCGACGGCTCGGTGCGGAACGGGATGCCGAGGCCGCGAATGACCCGGCGCCAGAAACCGGCCCGGTCGTCCACCGACCAGCGGTGCAGGTCGTCGAAGCCGGCGGCGCCGACCTCGGCCATGAGGGCGGCCGGGTTGGAGCCGCGCAGGGAAGCCTCGGGGGGCTCCCACGCGGGCGGAGGACCGCCGGCACCCGACCAGGTCGCGAAGATCCGGCGGTAGGCCTCCAGTTGCCTCGGGAAGGGCTCGGGGCGCGCGCGGAGCCCCGCCAGGTAGGCGCGCCACCGGTCGCGGCAGGCGCCGTCGGCGGCGCCGGGGGGCCGGGCCGGCCGGCTCATCCCGCCCGATTCCGCCGAACGGCGCCGGCAAGTGTGTGAACGCGTCTCATTCTGTTAGTATGAAGCATCTCGCGGAGGTGCGCCATGGGGAGCCACGACACGCCGGGCAGCGGCCTCGGCATCATCGGGTACGACGGCTACGAGTTCATCGTCGCCGATCTCGAACGCAGCCGCAGGTTCTACACGGACATGATGAGGGTCCCCGAGGCGGCCGTCCTCGATCCGGAGCGGGCCGCCGCCACCGGGGAGGACGGTGTCCTCTTCACCGTCGGCAAGGCCCCGGTCGCCTGCTTCGCCCCCCGGGAGCGGGGCTCGCGCGCCGAGCGCTGGCTGCGCCGCCACCCGGACGGCGTGGCCGTGGTCGGCTTCCGGGTGCGCGACCTGGAGGCCGCCCTCGGGACCCTCGTCGAGCGGGGCGCCGCCGTATGCCTGGATCCCGTCGACACGGTGGACGGCGAGGGGGCTCCCTACCGGTATTTCGAGATCGCCACCCCCCTGGGGGAGGTCCGCTTCCGCTTCGTCGAGCGCCGGGGCGGCGTCCTGCCCCCGGGCTTCGTGCCCTCGGACGGCTCCGATGAGGCCAATCCGTTCGCGTTCCAGGCCATCGATCACATCACCTCCAACTTCCTCACCATCGAGCCCCACGTGAGCTGGCTGCGCGACGTGATGGGCTTCGAGGAGTACTGGCGGGTGCACTTCCACACGACCGACATCCACGGCGGCGACGGGGGCTCCGGTCTGGCCTCCACCGTCATGTGGGATCCCGAGTCGGGGATCAAGCTGGCCAACAACGAGCCGGTGACCCCCAACTACGAGGCCAGCCAGATCTACACCTTCGTGGAGGCCAACAACGGGCCCGGCGTGCAGCACGTGGCCTTCCACGTGCCGAGGATCGTCCCGGCCGTCGAGGGGCTGCGGCGCAACGGCATCGAGTTCCTGGACACGCCGG
The DNA here is from genome assembly GCA_964644635.1 of uncultured Thermoanaerobaculia bacterium. Lineage (GTDB taxonomy): Bacteria > Acidobacteriota > Thermoanaerobaculia > Thermoanaerobaculales > Sulfomarinibacteraceae > CAZXXL01. The sequence continues at coordinate 2,640 of CAZXXL010000276.1, forward strand.
CCACCTACTACGACATGCTCCCGGCCCGCCTCGCCGCGCAGCGCGTGACCAACTTCGCCGAGCGCATCGACGACCTCAGGCGGCTCGGCATCCTGGTGGACGGCGCCGACGACCGCTACCTGCTGCAGATCTTCATGGTGGAAGGCGGCGTCCTCTACGACGACGAGCAGGCGGGGCCGTTCTTCTACGAGGTGATCCAGCGCTGCGGGGCCCGCGGCTTCGGCGAGGGCAACTTCCGCGCCCTCTTCGAGTCCATCGAGCGCGACCAGCTGGAGCGGCGGCGGGTGATCCGCCAGCTGGACGCCGGGGCCGGCTCCTGATGCGGCTGGCCACCGTGCGCGCCGCGGTCAAGCTCCGGGCGGCCGTCTGGTGGCCGGCGGAGGGCGGCGAGCTGTGGGTGGATATCGCCGAAGCGGCGGCCGCCCTCCTCGGCGAGGAGGAGTGCCCGGCCTCGCTGGCCGGGCTCCTGCGCCGCGAGGGCCCGGCCCTGGCCCCCCCGCCCCCGAGCCTCGGCGCGCTCCCCCGCCGCCCGCCCCCCCGCCCCCTCGCCCGCCCGCCCCTCCACCGCCCCCCCCCCCACCCCCCCGCGCCCCCCCCCCACGACCCCCCGCACAT
>CAZXXL010000277.1:0-3225 GCA_964644635.1 uncultured Thermoanaerobaculia bacterium
GCGCCATGAGCTTCTCGCCGTCGTGGAAGACCACGAAGGTCTCGACGTGAAGCGGCGCTCCCACCGGCGGCGCCAGCAGCGCCGCCAGCTCCCGCGCCGTGTGACCGAGGACTTCGACCGTGACCCGCCGCGGCCCGGGGACGGGGCTGCGGAACGCCACCAGGAAACCCCCACCGGGGGCCCGGACGAGGCCCGCCGGGCGGCGACCGGGTGCCGGGAATCGCCCGCCTCCGCCGGAGTCGGCGAGGATACGGCCGTCCGCCGCCACCACCCGGATCCCGACGAAGCCGTGGGCGGCGGCCGTCGCCCGCAGCAGCTCCCGGAGCCTGCCGGCGCCTCCCCGGCCGGCCGCCAGCCGGACCGTGTCCGGGTGCAGGGCCACCGCGGCGGCGTCGCGAATGCCCTGGTCCAACCACCGTCTGAGCACCTGGCGGCGCTCCCGTGCCACCCCTGGCAGCCACGACGAGCAGGAGTCGACGGCGCGCCGCTCGAGGGACGCCCTGACCGCGCGCGCCGCCACCGCCGCCGTCAGCCACGACACCGCCAGGACGAGGCCGGCCACGGCCGCCGCCGTCACCCACCCGAGCCGGCGGCCGCCCCGGGTCCCCCCGCCGCCGCGTCCGCTCCTGTCACCTCGGGACAAGGCCCCCATCGATCCGGCCCTCCGCGGATTCACACCGGTCACTCTCGGCTGACGACATTCTACAGGTTCCGCCCCGCGGCCCGGGAATTTTCCGCCCGATAGGAACCGTTGACATTTGGGGCCACGCATGCGTAGCATGGCTTGTAGCATGGCTTTACGTACACAGCTTTCGGGGAGGCCGGCTGGTTTGCAGAGGCCGGGTTGGTGTCGAACAGGAGCGCGGTGTCCGTGCAGTCCTGCGCAGGGCCGCCGGCAGGAGCGCCGGCCGGCCGGCGGGGACGGTTCGCGCGGCCGGTCCGCTGAAGACGAGCGTACCTCGTGAGCATCAGCCTGGTCACCGACCTTTCGGCGGCGCTCCAGCTCGCCGCGGCCCTCGCCGCCCTCTGGCAAATCAGGAAGAGCGGGCGGCGCCTGGCCTGGAGCGTGATCGCGGCCGCCCTGCTGGTCATGGCGGGCGTGCGGCTTCACACGGTGTTCGTGGTCTCTCGTATTCCACTTCGGTTCATGCGGGAACACGCCGTCGGTGAGGTGTTGAACCTGGTCGTTTCGGCTCTTCTGCTGGCCGGTGTGTGGCTCGTCGGCGGCCTCTTCCGCCAGGCCCGGGAGGACGCCCAGACAGCGCGCCGGAACGAGCGACACGCGCGAACGATTCTCGAATCCGCGCCGGTGGGCATGTTCACCTTCGACACGAATCTCGTCGTCACCAGCGCCAACCGCGCCCTCGCCAAAATCGTCGGCATCGACCGTGATCGCATGCTCGGCCTCGATCTCACGACGCTCCCAGACGAACGGATCGCGCGCATGCTGCGGGACGTGCTCCGCGGCCGCCGCCGGGAGGAGAGCGGTCATTACCGCTCGATCCTCTCCGGCCGCGAGCTCTTCGGCCTGCTGGTGGCCGTGCCCGAGCGCGACCAGGACGGAACCGTCACCGGCGGCATCGGCTTCGTGGTCGACCTGACGCGGCTCCACGCGAGCGAAGACGAGGTCCGCCGGCTGGCGGATCTGGTGGAGCGATCACCCGAGGCGATCTCACTCACCGATCTCGAGGGCGCCATCGTCTACGCCAATCCGGCCATGTGCCGGCTCACCGGCTACACCGCCGAGGAGCTGACCGGCGCCAACCGGAGCATCCTGAGCAGCGGGGCCACCGATCCGGCAGTGTACGAGGACATGTGGAGCACCTTGACCGCGGGCCGGACCTGGGAGGGGGTGTTTTCGAACCGGCGCAAGGACGGCTCCGTGTACAAGGTCGCCTGCCTGATCTGCCCATACGGGAGAGAATCCGGCGAGCCTTCGGGATACGTCGTCTTCGGCCGCGACGTCACCGAGCGCAAGAAGCTCGAGGAGCGACTGCGGCAGGCCGAGAAGATGGAGACCATCGGCCTCCTGGCGGGAGGGATCGCCCACGACTTCAACAACGTTCTGACCACGATCCTGACCACCGCCGAGGCGGCCCGCACGGTGGGCGACAGGATCGACCTCGACCGCGCCCTCGGCGTGATCCACGACGCCGGCTCCCGCGCCGCCGTGCTCACCCGCCAGCTGCTGGCGTTCTCCCGCAAGCAGCTCATCCAGCCCATCGACCTCGACCTGAACCGGGCGGTCGAGAGCAACCTGGCGATGATCCGCAGCCTGGTCGGCGAGAAGGTCGCCGTGGAGCTCATCGAGGGCCGGCGCCTGGGCACCGTGCACGTCGATCCGAACCAGCTGTCGCAGATCCTGGTCAACCTGTGCGCCAACGCGCGGGACGCCATGCCGGAGGGCGGCAGGATCACCATCGAGACCCAGAACGTGGTCGTCAACGGCGAGTTCGTCGCCTCGCACCCGTGGGCCTCCCCGGGCCGCTACGTCCTGCTCACCATCAGCGACACCGGCCGCGGCATGGACCAGGAGACCCTGGGCCACGTCTTCGAGCCCTTCTTCACCACCAAGCCCAGCGGCAAGGGCACCGGGCTCGGCCTCGCCTCGGTCTACGGCATCGTCAAGCAGCACGAGGGGTTCATCCACGCCTACTCCGAGCCCGGCCGCGGCACGAGCTTCAAGATCTATCTGCCGGTCGTGGATCGCAGAGCCGTCGAGGTCGGCTCCGCGATCGTCCCCGAGGCCCGGGGCGGCACCGAGACCCTGCTCCTGGCCGAGGACGACCCGGACGTGCGCGAGGCCCTCGCCTCGGCCCTCGAGGCCGTGGGCTACACGGTGGTCGCGGCCGAGGACGGCCGCGCCGCCCTGGCCGAGCTCGAGCGGCGCGGCGGCGGCGTCGACCTGGTCATCTCGGATACCGTCATGCCCAACCTGGGCGGCGTCGAGCTGGCCCACGCGGTCGCGAGGAAGTACCCCGATCTGCCGTTCCTTCTCCTCAGCGGGTACTCCAAGGACTCCGTGCTCGGCGAGGCCGTCCTTCCGGGCAACCTGCACTTCCTCCAGAAGCCCTTCGGCGTCGACGTCCTCATGCGCACCATCCGCCGCGTCCTGGAGACGGCGGCCCCGTAGGCCAGCGCATCCCAGGGCCGGCCCTTCCCGGTTGGAGTTTCCCCGATATTTCTGAGACCGCGGCTCTGTGGGTCGCCCGGCGCCGGGTGTCT
>CAZXXL010000278.1:0-3221 GCA_964644635.1 uncultured Thermoanaerobaculia bacterium
CCGCTGCTCTGGGGAGCGCTCCTGGTGTGATGGGGTCCCTTCGCTCCGGCCCTGGCGGGCCTTCCCTCGGGACGCCGTGACAGCGGGCGGCGGGGCCGCCCGGTGTCACGGCGCTTCGTCGGGTTCCTGCGGAACCCTCCTCGCAACAGGCTCCTTGAGCGGGCGAAGGGGCCGGCGTTCCCGGCCGGCGGCGGCGCGGGTATCCTGTGACGGATGCGAAAGGGGCGGCTGGCTCTTCACTGGCAGATTCTCATCGCGCTCGTGCTGGCGGCGATCGCCGGCAGACTGACCGGCACCGGGGCCGCGTTTCTCGGCGTGCGGTTCTACGCGGTGTACGGCTTCCTCGGGGATCTCTTCCTCAACGGCCTCAAGATGCTCGTCGTGCCGCTGATCGCTTCGTCGATCATCGTCGGCGTGGCCGGCGTCGGCCGCGAGGGGTCGCTGGGACGGATGGGCCTGCGCACGCTCGTCTACTACCTCACCACGAGCCTGATCGCCATCCTCACCGGGCTGGCGCTGGTCAACCTGGTGCGGCCGGGCATCGTCCACGGGCGCCCGGCGCGCGAGGTGATCGGGCTGACGGGGAGCGTCCAGGGGCTGGCGCAGCACGTGCAGGGCCGCGGGCTCGGCGACCTGGTGGGCATCTTCCTGCGCATGGTGCCCACCAACGTGGTCAAGGCGGCCTCGGACAACCGCGCCATGTTGGCGGTGATCTTCTTCAGCCTGCTCTTCGGCTACTTCATGACCCGCATCGACGAGCCCGGCGCGGGCATCCTGCGTGGTTTCTGGCAGGGCGTGCTCGACGTCATGATGCGCATCACCGGGCTGGTGATGGTGTTCGCGCCGGTCGGCGTCTTCGGGCTGGTGGCCCGGGTGATGGCGTCCACCGGGCTGGCGGCGTTCGTGCCGCTGGCGGGGTTCTTCGCCGTCGTCCTGGCCGGCCTGACCATCCACCTCTTCCTGACGCTGCCGGCGATCCTGCGGGTGGTGGGGGGCGTCCGCCGGCCCTGGCGCCACCACCGGGCCATGGCGCCGGCCCTGCTGATGGCCTTTTCCACCAGCTCGTCCTCGGCGACGCTGCCGGTGACCCTGGAGTGCGTGGAGGAGAACGCCGGCGTCTCCGGGCGGGTGGCGTCCTTCGTCCTTCCCCTCGGCGCCACGGTGAACATGGACGGCACCGCGCTGTACGAGTGCGTGGCGGCGATGTTCGTCGCCCAGGCCTACGGGCTCCACCTGAGCTTCGGCACCCAGTTCAGCGTCGTCCTCATGGCCCTGCTGACCTCCATCGGCGTCGCCGGCGTGCCCTCGGCGAGCCTGGTGGCCATCGCTATCATCCTGACCGCCGTCGGCCTGCCGCTGGAGGCGATCGGCCTCATCCTGGTGGTCGACCGGGTCCTCGACATGGCGCGGACCGCCGTCAACGTTTTCTCCGACGCGTGCGGCGCCGTCATCGTGGCTCGCCTGGAAGGCGAGCGGAACGTCCTCGCCGACGGGTGAGCGTCCCGCCCGCCGCCGCCTCGAGCCTGCCTGGCCACGTCGCCTCCGGCCGGTTGCTGTAAGGTAGAAGAGGGGACGGACGCCGGGGAGTCGAGCATGCTGAAACGAATCCTGATCGGGCTGACGGTGGTGGCCGCCATGGCGGGCTGCGCGAGCCTGCACGTGACCACCGACTTCGACCGGACCGTCGATTTCAGGCGGTACACGTCATTCGATTTCCTGGCCTCGCCGGGCGGCATCGACCAGCTCACGCTCCGCCGCGTCCGGCGGGCGGTGGCCGCCGAGCTGCGGGCGCGCGGCATCGGCAGGTCGCTCTCGGGCCGGCCCGACCTGCTGGTGGCGATCCGGCTCCGCAGGAGCTACCGCCCGCGCTCGAGCGCGGTGTCCATCGGCTACGGGAGCTGGTGGGGCGGCTGGGGCGGCGCGGTCTCCACCAGCCAGGTGCGGCAGGTTCCGGTGGGGTCGCTGGTGGTGGACCTGGTGGACGCCCGAAGCAATCAGCTGGTGTGGCGCGGCGTCGCCGAGGGCGCCATGAGCAGGAATCCCGAGCGCCGCAAGGAGAAGATCCTGCTCGCCGTCGAGAAGATGTTCGCGAGCTTCCCGCGGCCGCGCGTGGCGCGCTAGCGCTGCGCCACCAGTACCCAGTGGTCCGGGTACGGGGCGTGGGGCAGCACCCGGCCGAAGCCGGCCGCCGCGAGCTCGCGCTCGGCCAGCGCCCGGCCCACCCGGTGCTCCGGCGGCGGCCCGGCGCCGGCGTCCCCGGCGGGATCCCAGTCGCAGAGAATCAGCCGCCCGGAGGGGCCGAGGAGACGCAGGACATCGGCCAGGGCCGGGATGCGCCCGGCGATTTCGTGGTAGAGGTTCACGCACAGCACGACATCCATGCTGCCGGCCGGCAGGGGCAGCGGGGCCGCCCCCGCCGTGGCGTTCAGGACCGCCACCCGGCCGCCAAGGCCCTCGTCCTCGACGCGCCGGGAAAGCAGCAGGCACATCCGCGGATCGGCGTCGGCGGCGACGATCCGGGCGGACGGCAGCGCGCGGGCGAGGGCGAGCGTGACGAAGCCGGTGCCGGCCCCCAGGTCCAGGATCCGACGCGGGCCGCCGTCCGCGGCCAGGGCGACCAGCGGCTCCGCAGGCTGCCGCCGCCGGCGCTCGGGTCCGTCGAGGACGTGGTGTTTCTCGAACGGGAACCGGTGCGGGCGGCTCACCGCGGGCCGGTCCCGCCGTCGAGCTTGTCCCGGACGGCCGCGATCTTGTCCTCGATGGTCTGTTCCCGGTCGGTGCGGGTCCCGCAGCGGATCGAGGTGGAGATCCGCGGGACGCCCATCCCGTGCAGCACCTCGTGGCACCGCTTGAGGGCCGCGAAGACCGCGTCCCACTCGCCCTCGAGGTTGGTGCCGTAGGCGTGCAACCGGGGCTCGAGCCCGGCCTCGGCGAAGACCCGCTCGCAGGCGGCGACGTAACGCGAGAGGGAGAGCCCGGCCCCGAGCGGGACGATGGAAACATCGGCGATGACATTCATACGTGCCTCCAGAATGCGGCGGTGCGACCGGCGGCAAGACCGCCGGAGCCCGATCATACCGGAGGCGACGGACTGCGCGCGACGGCTCCCGGCGGTACGGCCGCCCGCCCGGCCGGCTTCCAGCCCTGGAATAAAACCGAAGAAACAGGTAATCTTTCTCATTATGTCTCCTCGGCGCTTGGCCACCGCGTTCTGTCAGGGA
>CAZXXL010000279.1:0-3207 GCA_964644635.1 uncultured Thermoanaerobaculia bacterium
AGCGGGAAGCGAAGCTTCCCTGTCTCACGGCGCTTCGCTCCGGCCCTGGCGGGCCCTCGCTCGGGACGCCGTTCCACCATGGGCGGCGAAGCCGCCCGGTGTCACGGCGCCTGCCCGGGGTCGTCGGGGGTAATCAGTTGAGACGGGGCTTCAAAAAGGCGTCGGGATGGTGTATGTTCCGTCGGTCCGGAGCGCGAAGGGGCATGATGACACTCGAAAACGCGGATACCCAGAACGATGTCGAGGTCGTAGAGATTCTCGGGGGAGCCGGGGTGAGGTCTCACCTCAACACGCTGGGCATCCACGTGGGCGACGTGGTCCGCGTCGTGGAGCGTGCGCCCTTCCGCGGTCCGGTGCTGATCGAGGTCCACGGCACCCGGGTGGCGTTGGGTCGCGGCGTGGCCCGGAAGGTGAAAGTGGAGCCCCATGCGGTTGGTTCTGGCGGGACAGCCGAACTCCGGTAAGAGCACCATCTTCAACGCGGTCGCCGGCTACCGCGCGGGGACCGCCAACTTCCCGGGCTCCTCGGTCTCCTACACGCTCAGCCGGGCGATGATCCTCGGCCGCGAGGTGGACATCGTCGATCTCCCCGGCATCTACTCCCTGACCTCCACCGACGCCGCCGAACGCGAGGCGCTGGCCTACCTCCTCGAGAACGATCCCGATGTCATCGTCAACGTGGTGGACGCCACCCGGCTGGGCCGGTCGCTGGAGCTGACGCTCCAGCTCATGGAGCTCGGCAGGCCGATGGTGATCGCGCTCAACATGCTCGACGAGGCCGCCCGCAAGGGCATCGAGATCGACGTCGACGGGCTCGCCGCCGAGCTCGGCGTGCCGGTGGTGCCGACCATCGGCCGCCGCGGACGGGGGCTGAAGCGGCTCTTCCGCGAGGCCCTGCGCGCCGCCCTGTCGGGGGCGGTCCCGCGGCCGCCCCGGTACGACCGCGAGACGGAGCGGGCGATCTCGCAGGTGGTCCGGGTGATTAGCCCGGACCAGCTCCCGGCCGGGATCCCGCCGCGCTTCTTCGCCATCAAGGCCCTGGAGGGCGACCCAGAGTTTCGGCGCATGATGCACGGCGACGCGGCGGTCCAGGCGGCCGTGGACGGTGCGGCGGCCGACCTCGAGCGGGAGCACGGGTGGACGGCGGACCAGGTGGTCAGCGGCAGCCGGCACGCCTTCGCGCACAGGGTCGAGGAGGCGGTGGCCGTTTGGCACGGCGCCCGCCTCGGGTGGCGCGAGGCCGTGGACCGGGTCCTGCTCCACCCCATGGCCGGCGGGCCCCTGATGGTCGTCATCCTCGTCTCGTTCTTCTACGCCGTCTTCGGCCTCGGCAAGCACATCGAGACCCCGCTGGTGGCCGCCTTCGACCGGCTCGGCGCGTCCATCGCCGGCGTCCTCCCCCCGGGGACGCTGGCGGGCACGGTGGCCAGCGGCGTGGTGATGGGCATCTCCGGCGGCGTCGCCATCGTGCTTCCCTACCTGGTGCCGTTCCTTTTCGGGCTCGCCATCCTGGAGGACACCGGCTACCTTCCGCGCATGGCGTACATCCTGGACAACGTGATGCACCGCATGGGGCTGCACGGCAAGTCGGTCGTACCCCTGATGCTCGGCTACGGCTGCTCGGTGCCGGCGGTCATGTCCACCCGGATCCTGGAATCGCCGCGGGACCGGCGGATCACCACGGCCCTGACCGTCTTCATCCCCTGCTCGGCGCGCACGACGGTGATCTACGCCGTGGTCGGCGCCTTCATGGGCGCCGGCTGGGCGCTTTCGGTGTACGCCCTCAATCTGGTGGTGGTGGGGATCCTGGGGGTGGTGCTCTCGGGCCGCATGAAGGGCCGTGCGCCGGGGCTCATCCTCGAGATTCCGGACCTCCGCCTGCCCGCGGCCAAGACCCTGCTTGCCAAGACCTGGCTCTCCCTGCGGGAGTTCATCGTCATCGCCTGGCCGCTCCTGATCGCCTCGTCCGCGGTCCTCGGCGTCCTCGAGTGGGCCCACGCCGAGGGCGTGGTGAACGGGATCCTGGCCCCGCTCACCGTGGCCGTGCTGGGGCTTCCGGCCGCCGTCGGCGTGACCCTGATCTTCGGCGTCCTGCGCAAGGAGCTCACGGTCCTCATGCTCGTCCAGGCACTGGGGACGGCGCAGATCGCGACGGTGATGACGCCGGGCCAGATGATGACCTTCGTGATCTTCGTGGTCTTCTACATGCCCTGCGTCGCCACCGTGGCCGTGATGCTGCGCGAGGTGGGGTGGAAGGACACGGCCTGGATCTCGGCCCTGACGGTGCTCGTGGCCGTCGCCCTCGGCGCCGCGGCGCGGGCGTTCTTCGCCGTCTTCTGACCGCCTCTTACCCGTCTTCCGCGTAGCGGGTGGGGTCGGGGACGCCGGCCTCCTCGAAGCCCCGGCGGCGGAGGATGCAGGACTCGCACCGCCCGCACGCCAGCCCGTCCGGAGTCGGGTCGTAGCAGGAGTGGGTGAGGGCGTAATCGACCCCAAGGTCGACGCCGAGGCGGATGATCTCGGCCTTCTTCAGGTGCAGCAGGGGAGCGCGCACGCGGAAACGGACGCCCTCCTCGACGCCGGCCTTGGTGGCCAGGGCGGCGAGATCCTCGAACGCCCGCAGGAACTCCGGCCGGCAGTCGGGGTATCCCGAATAATCGACCGCGTTGGCGCCGATCACCAGGTCGCGGCTGCCCACCACCTCGGCGAGGCCGAGGAGCAGGGCCAGCAGGACGGTGTTCCGGGCCGGGACGTAGGTGACGGGCACGCCGCCGGCCCCCGGCTCCCGGTCCTTGGGCACGGCGATCTCCGCGGTCAGGGCCGAGCCGCCGATCGCCCGCAGGTCGAGGGTGACGACGCGGTGGGACGCCGCGCCCAGGGATGCGGCCACCCGGCGCGCGGCCTCGATCTCCACCCGGTGGCGTTGGCCGTAGTCGACGGTGAGGCAGTGGCAGGCGAAGCCCGAGGCGCGGGCGACGGCCAGGGCGGTGGCGGAATCGAGCCCGCCGGAGAGGAGGACGACGGCCATGGGCTCGGGGACCGTCATGCCTCCTTCACCTTCGCCCGCGCCGCCTCCCACAGCTGCGCCACGGTCTCGGCGCCGGGCGCGGGGACGGTCGCCGTCTTCCGGCCCCGCTCCCGCCCCGCGGCTCCGAGACGCGCGCCCGCGCGCCGCGCCGCGGCGGCGACCCGGGGGCCCTCGCCGGC
>CAZXXL010000280.1:0-3175 GCA_964644635.1 uncultured Thermoanaerobaculia bacterium
GCTCCGGCCGGCGCAAGGTCGGCTCGCAGAGCAATTTGATCTTGGGGATCAGCTCCACCTGGATGGCAGCGGCCGCCGCCTCGGGACTGGTCACGTCGGTGGGCTTGGTCACGTAGTCCAGCGCGCCCCGGAACAGGGCCTCGAGGGTGATCTCGGCCCCGCGCTCGGTGAGCGCGCTGAACATGATCACCGGCAGCTCCGGATGGTGAAGCTTGATGTTGCGAAGGGTCTCCAGGCCGTCCATCTCCGGCATGTCCACATCCAGGATCACCACGTCCGGGCTGACCTGGGGGATCTTGGCCAGGGCGATCTTCCCGTTGGCCGCCGTCCCGGCCACCTCGAGCTCCGGATCCCGGGCCAGGAGCGCCCCGACCACCCGGCGGATGACCACCGAGTCGTCGACCAGGAGGATGCGGATCGGCCCCACGCTCACGGACCTTCCACCAGCCCCAGAAAGGCCAGCTTCTCCAGCAGCACGTCCTTGGTGAACGGCTTCATGACGTACTCGTCGGCGCCGGCGTCCATCGCCCGCATCACGTTTTCCCGCTCGGTCTCGGTGGTCACCATGATCAGGCGGACGTCGTCCCACGTCCCTTCCCGGCGGACGGCCTGCACGAACTCGTACCCGGTGATCCCGGGCAGGTTCCAGTCGACCAGGACCAGGCCGATGCCGTCGTCCTCGGCGAGCCGGTCGAGTCCCTCACGGGCGTCGGCCGCCGTCACCACGTCGAAGCCCAGCTCGGTCATGATCTTGCCCAGGATCGCCCGCATCGCCCGCGAATCGTCGATCACCAGCACTCTCATCTCACCACACCTCCACGCCGCGTCATCTTGCCACACCCGGCCGTCCAGGCGCCGCCCGCGCCCGAGGCTGGAGCCCGCCGCCTCACGAGCCGGCTGTTCCGCGGGGCCTCGCCCGGCGCTCCACCCTCACCCGGAGAAGCCGCTCCAGGTTGAGCACCAGGAGCAGCCCCTCGGGGAGCTTGAAGGCGCCGAGAATCTTCTCCCGGACGGAGCCCTGCAAGGTTTCCGGCGGCGGCTCGAAGTCCTCGTCGGCAACCGCCGCCACCTCGCCCGGCCGGTCGGCCAGCAGGGCGACGGCCTGCCCGCCGCCGAGGACGATGCCGTACCCGGGGGAGCCGGCGCCCGCCTCCCCGAGCTCGAGCAGGCGGCGCAGGTCGAGCACCGTCATGATGTGCCCGCGGAGGTTGGCCAGGCCGGCCACCTCCGCCGGGGCCAGGGGCACCGGCGTCAGCCCGGCGAAGGTCACCACCTCCTGCACGGCCTCGACATCCACCCCGCACCAGTGCCGGCCCACGTAGAAGGTCATCAGCCGGCGGGCCATCACCCCTCCTCCGGCGCGGCCGGCGGCGGCCCGGCGAGGATGGGCGGCCTGGCCTCCTCGATGATCCCCTCCACGTCCAGCAGCTCCGTGACGCGGCCGGCCAGCACGACGCATTCGAGGACGTTGGCCCGGGTCGAGGGCCGCCTGATCTCGACCCGCTGCTCCACGATGTCGACCACCCGGCCGATCACCAGTCCCACGGTCCTGCCGTCGTGCTGATAGAGGAGAAGATCCAGCACGTCGCCCGGCTCCTCGAGCACGATCCGGGGCGCGCTCCGGCGCTCCTCCAGGTGATCGAAGACGAAGACGACCGGCAGCAGGTCTCCCTGGTACTGGAGGGCGAAGCCGTTGCCGACGCGCTCGATGGCGTCCCGCGGCACCTTGTCCAGACGCACCACGTCCTGCAGCGGCACGGCCATGCGCCCGTCGTCGGGGCTCCTGAAGACCAGGTAGCTCTCCCCGACCGCCTTCCCGGTCTCGCGGCGCGCCTCCTCCGCGGCCGTCCCGGCGGCCTCGGCCTCCACGTCGAGGTGGGCCCTGCGGGCCAGGCCGAGGACGTCGAGGATCAGGGTCACGCGGCCGTCGCCCATGATGGTCGCGCCGGCGTACACGGGGAGCCGCTCGAGAATCGCGCCCAGCGGCTTGACGACGATCTCCAACGTGTCCAGAACGCCGTCCACCACGAGACCGAAGGGATGCTCCTCGGCGTCGAGAACGACGATGACCCCGCCCTCTTTCCGCCCCTCGAGACCGAGGGCGTCGGCGAGCGGTACCAGCGGCAGCAGCCGGCCGCGGAGCCGGTAGACCGGGGCGCCGTGGAGGAGCTCGATCCCCCGGCCGTCGCGGCCGGCGCCCAGGCCGACGAGCTCCCGCACCGCGGCCTGGGGCAGGGCGAACCGCTCCCCCCCGGCGGTGACGACGAGGGCGCGCAGGATGGCCAGGGTGAGCGGGATCTTGAGCCGGAAGAGCGTGCCCCGCCCCGGGACGCTCTGGACCTCCACCTGCCCGTTGAGCCGGTTGACGTTGGTCCGCACCACGTCGAGGCCGACCCCGCGGCCGGAGACGCTGGTCACCCGCTCCGAGGTGCTGAAGCCCGGCGCGAAGATCAGCTGCAGGGCCTCCTGGGGCTCCAGGCTCCCGGCGCGCTCCGGCGTCACCAGACCCCGCTCCATCGCGGCCTTGAGCACGGCGGCAGGATCGATGCCCGCGCCATCGTCCTCCACCTCGATGACGACGTTGCCCGACTCGTGAGAGGCCCGCAGCCAGATCCTCCCTTCCAGGGGCTTGCCGGCCCGGACCCTCGCCTCCGGCGGCTCGATGCCGTGGTCCACGGCGTTGCGGACGAGATGGGTCAGCGGGTCGCGAATGGCCTCGATCAGGCTGCGGTCGAGCTCCGTGTCCCGGCCCTCCATGTGGAGGACGACCCGCTTGCCGCAGCCGGCCGAGAGGTCGCGAACCAGCCGGGGCAAGCGTCCCCACGCCCGGCCCACGGGCTGGAGACGGGTCTGCATGATCCCGTCCTGGAGCTCGCCCGTGGTCCGGTCCAGGTGCTCCAGCCGGTCCTCGCCGACCTCTCCGCCCGGGGCAGCCATGAGCTGGTTCCGGGCCAGGACCAGCTCGCCCACCAGGTCCGTCAGGCGGTCCAGCACCCGGACGTCAACGCGGACGAACGAGCTTTCCACGCGCGCCGCGGGCTCTCCCGGCCGCCTCGCGCCCTCGGGCCGGGCCCCACCCCCGGCGCCGCCCCCCCGCCCCGCGCGCCCCCGCTCCCTCGGCCGCCGCTCCCGCACCGACCCAGAGACCCCCCCCGCCCGCCCCCTCGCGTGCGGC
>CAZXXL010000281.1:0-3164 GCA_964644635.1 uncultured Thermoanaerobaculia bacterium
CCTGGAGGTCGCGGATCCGCCGCAGCCGCCGCAGATGCTCCCCGGCGTAGTAATGGCCGCGCCCGGCCCCCAGGGGCGGCGGCAGGAGCTCCCTCTGGACGTAGTAACGGATCGTACGCCGCGGCACTCCCGTCAGCTCAACCAGCTCCAGGATGCCATATCGGCTGTCTTCCGCGCGCCTCATATCATGACACTATACTGTCATATTCTAAGTGTCAAGTTCTTTTCCCCGAGAGGGCGTTGCCTACCAGGACCGGCCGCACGTGCGCTAGGGGCCTGTAGCTCATGGGCGGATGGTGGATTTCGGAGCGTCGTGAGCAGTCCGTCAAGGCGCATTCGAGGAGCAGTACTCCGAGTACGGGCCGAGAATGCAACGAAGACGCGACCTCACGATGCCCGAAAGGCGCCGTCCGCCCTATGGGCTACAGGCTCCTAGGCCGATGGAAGCTCCGGCTCGTCCGTCCTCGCCCGCCGGCTCACCGAGAAGACGACCTCCAGCGGCGCCGCCGAGACCAGACGGACGGAGATCCTCTCGCCGGATGATGCGCCGGCGAGCGCCGGGGCCAGCGGCGCGGCGACTCGTTCCTCGAAGATCCGCGTCACCCGGGAAAGATCCCTCTTCCCCTTGCCGGCAGCCTCGGCCAGCGCCGCGGCTACCGCCGCGTCAAAGGACACTTCAACGCCCGTCTCCGTTTCCCACCTGCGGGAGACCGGGCCGAGCAGCCGCAGCCGCACCCACCGCTCCCCCGGCGCCGCCGCGCCGCCGGTCACCGCGCAGGCAACGTCCACCTGCCGGGCCAGCCGCGGGCCGAGTCGCTTCAGGGCGGACTCAGCGTCGGCCTTCCCTGCCGCTGCCGCTGCAGCGGCCTCGTCTCCGGCGGTAGAAAACCCCGGCGCGCGCGCCCGCTCGCCGGGGGCGACGATCACGAAGACGCTATCCGCAAACGGAACCCGTCGACCGGCGGCGGTCTCCAGCACGCCGCGCTCCATCGCCCCGGCCAGGATGTCCACCGCCTCCGGCCCGGCCTTCTCCGCGCCGGTCACCAGCACCACCGACCACGGCCGGCGGGCGAGCTGAAGGTGAAACGCCGGCGCCGCCTCCTTCCATCGCCCGCCCTCCGGGCCGAGCAGCGTCCGCTCCGCGGCCGGGCCCCTTCCCTCGGGCAGATCGATCCTGACGACCTCCTCGCTTTCCAACAGCACCTCCGAGAGGATTCGAGCCAGCTCCTCGCCGGACTCCCTCGGGCCGAGCGCGAGCACCACGGCGTTCGGCCGCTCCGGCCGCACGTCCATGCCCAGCATGGTCATCTGCAGCCGGTTCGCCAGGCGGTCCGCCGTTTCCCCGTCCACCAGCCCTAGCCCCTCCACCACCTCGCGCATGACCCGCAGCCGACCGGCGAGCTCCGCCGCTCGAAACGGCATACCGATCATCTCCCGCACGACCTCGCGCACGAGCTCTCCGTTCACCGAGCTCATCCCACGCATCTGCGCCCGCGCCACCGCCTGCTCGAGCACGTCGATCCCCTTGTCCGGGCGGACGCGGTGGCGGACCAGACGATCCGCGAGGTTGGCCGCTAGCACCACCGCGCGGTCCCTCACCTCGACACCCGTCCGCTCCTGGATGAAGGCGGCCCGCGATCGGAGAGCGGTCAGCGCGGCCTCCCGTCCCAGCTCCTCCACCGGCACCGTGCGAAAGCGGCGTTCGAAGGCGGGATCCTTGGCGAGCCGCCCCACCTCGACATCCGTCGTTGCCCCGATGCAGGCGATGCGCCCATCGGCCAGCGCCGGCTTGAGAAGATTGGCCACGTCCTGGTCATCCTTGCTCGACGTGCCGGCGCCGACGGCAAGATGGATCTCGTCGATGAACAGCAGCACCCCGGGCTGCGAAGCCTCCTCAATCACCTGCGTCATGCGCTCCTCGAGGGCGCCGACGTACTTCATTCCGGCCACCAGGTCCCCGGCTGAGAGCGCCATCAACCGGGCGCCGGCCAGCGCTACCGGAACCCCGCCGGCAGCGATCCGCTGCGCAACCCCGGCCGCCACCGCCGTCTTCCCGCACCCCGGCGGCCCCACCAGAAGCGGGTTCCGCTTGCTCAGCCGCAGCAGTGTCTCCAGAACGGCCGTAACCTCCGCGTCCCTTCCCACCACCGGAGGCAGCTTCCCCGCCGCCGCGTCGCGCGTCAGGTCAACGGCGAGCGATTCCAGGGTCGGACACTCGGGAGCGGCCGCGGCGGCGCGGGCCGTCCCGACCGCGCCGGCGGCCTCCTCCTCCTCCGCTTTTCCGCGGCGCGGCTCGTCTTCCTCCGGCGCGGAGAGCGCTGCCAGCGCCTGCTCCAGGCTGTTTTCCGTGGCCTCCCGGATACCGGCAGCGCCGCCGTTACCCTCCTGGAGATCCTCCGTCACAGTCTTCACGCGCCACGCCGCCGCCGGCATCAGCGGCGCCCCGGCCAACGCCAAGAACGCGATGACCAGGTCCTCCGGCTGGATCATCCACACGCCCGCGTCCGAGCTCAGCCGGCCCGCGAGCTCGAGGACCGCCTTGCCTGGAAACAGCATCGGCGCCCGGCTCTCCTCCGCCTGCTCGGGACACCACTCCCACGGCGCCCGATCCTCGGGGATCGCCGCCACCGCCCGCACCAGCTCCGGGGCCGTCCGCCCGAGGTACAGCAGGCTGCGCCGAAACATCGCCTGCGAGGCCCCCGCCCCCTCCACCGACACCCGTTCGCCAAGCGCCCTTTCGAGCAACCCGCGCGCCGCGTTCGAAAGAAGCGGTGATCTCATCCGCAACCCACCCCCAGACCGATCGTTCTGCACCGCCATCATATCCCGACCGTCGCGACTCCGCCCGATGACCAATAACCGTTCGGAAACGGCCGTCCAACAAAGGGAAGACGCCCCGCCGGGGGGATGCCCCACGCTCTCCCACCGGCCATGGACCTCTTCCCCAGAGTGTCCAACCAAAACCGGTGGATGTGTCCAACTTATCACCGGTGGTGAGCCTCCGCGAGGAGGTCCCAGAACCGGACGGCTTCGCTCTCCTCGTCGAACACCCTCTCCCCCCGCGCCAACCGGTTATAAACGTGGTACACAGCCCCTTCGAAAAACACCCGACCGGGTCTCGACATAAACCAGCGCCCATTCACATCCTATCACAATGGCGGAAC
>CAZXXL010000282.1:0-3161 GCA_964644635.1 uncultured Thermoanaerobaculia bacterium
GCGTCGGCGAGCCGGAGCCCCCGCAGGGCCCGCGCCTTGTAGAGCAACAGCGCGGCGTGGACCGCCGACTCGTTCTCCACCCCCGAGGCCAGCTCCACCACCCGCCGGCACACCGCCGCGTCGCCGGGATGCATCTCGAGCAGCAGCTCGGCCAGCGACAGCCGGACCACCACGTCGCCCGGCTCGAGCCGTCGCAGGCGTTCCAGGCAGGCGATCGCGTCCCGCCGGCGCTCCAGCCGCTGGTAGATCTCCACCAGCGCCAGCAGCACGCCGCGCAGGTCCGGTCCGACCTCGGCGCTCACCTCGTCCGTGACGGCCAGGCTCATGGCGGCCGTGATGCCGTACTTGGCGAAGTACCTGCCCAGCTCGCCGGCCTTCCCGGCGGCGGCGACCAGGTCGATCCCCGCCTCCCGAAGCTCCCCCCGCTTCAGGGCCAGGAAGCCCGCCAGGTACGCCCCGTCCGCGAGGTGCGTCGCCCGCCGCAGGTGATCGCGCGCCGCCTCCTCGTCACCCGCCGCCAGTGCCCGCAGCCTGTCCACCAGCTCCCGCTCCTCGGCGGGAATCACCAGGCGCCGCAAGAACCCGAGATCGAGCCGGTTTTCCGGCCGTCCCCGCCGCTCCGGCCCCCGCGCGGCGGCCCGTCCCCCGCCGCCGGGAAGCCGCGTCGTGTAGAAGAGCCCGGTCCCGGGAATGCCCACCGTCGCCCGCCGCCCGCGCGCGCCCACGGTCACCCTCGCCCCCCGCGGCCCGATGGACAGCGACCCGCCGGACCGGCTCAGGTTCAGCGTCACGCCCGGCGCAATCTTGATCCGTCGCCAGAACCTGAAGCCCACCGTGCACCTCCAAGCCGCCAGCTTCCGGCCGCCACAAGCCTACCTCCACCGTCCCGTGGCGTCAGCAGGGACGACGCCCAGCTGCGAGAGAAACCTTCTCCCCCGGTTCTGCCCGTGCCATCGCCACCGACAGCCACCCGTTGGGATGATGGTGTCCCGGATCGAGGCGCTCCGGGGACCGACGCGGTGCGCTTCACGAAGAACACAGAGCCCAAGTTCTTCGAGACGGTGAGGCCGATACAGTGAGATCGTGGTGATCAACGAAACGGTCCACGGCCGGCGCCCAGCCTTTCTTCCGCTCGATCATGAAATGACAGCACAACGCCGACTGTCCCGCCCTCCGACGGCCTCCGCGGACACCACTCCCGCTCCCTGTATGATGGCGTCTCGTGGAACCGGCTCCCCGCAGTCCCCAGGACGATGGACGAGGTCAAGGGCGTCCGCAGAGGACCGCCCTGTGGAGGACTCTCCCCCTTCTCTTGATGCTCGCCCCCTCGATGCTCTACCTGAGCCAGCTCCCGCGCTTTGGGCGGTGCCAGTACAACGACTACTACGGCATCATCGCCCAGGTGACCGATGGGACGCGGATCACCCGTGACCCCGTCAGGTGGCTCAAGCTCAAGTCCAACGAGCACACCGTCACCATCCCGGCCCTGATCTACGCGGCCAACATGCGCTTGACCCACGGCGACAACCGCGGGCTCTCGGCCTTCGCCCTCGGGCTGCTGTTCCTCAGCTTCGCCCTCCTGTACCGGCTCTTTCTGCCCACGCTCGACCTTCCGCCTCCGGCCCGATGGGGCGCCGGCTTCCTGCTCACGGCGTACCTGTTTTCCCCGGTTTCCGCCCACTCCGTGGTCATGGGATTTTCGGGAACGATCTGGTTCCTTGCCAACCTCTTCACCGTGGCCGCCGTAGGGCTGTTCGTCCTCGAGCCCAACGGCGAACCCGCACACCTGGCGCCGGTCCTGGTCCTCGGCCTGCTCGGAGCGCTGAGCTACTCCACCAACCTCTCCCTCTGGCCGGCCCTCCTGGCCGCCGGGCTGCTGCTGCGCCGCCCGTTGCGCCAGCTGGTCGCGGTGGCCCTCACCGGGGCCGCCGTGTACGTCGTGTTCTTCCATTTCTTCAGGCCGCTGCCGTGGCATCCCAGGCCGGAAACCTCCCACCCGCTGGTCGTCGCCGCCTACGGCGCAACCTACCTCGGTAACCTCTTCTCCGCGCACCCGCTCCGGGCGGCGATCGTGGGGGCTCTCGGTGGGCTCCTGGCCGCCGGCCTGGTGGTCCGGCTCCTCTCCTTCGGCTCCTCCAACCTCCGCCGGAGCCTGGCACCCTGGGTCGCCCTCCAGGTCTACGTGATCGGAAACGCCCTGGGAACGGCCGTGGGACGTGCCGGCCTCGGCATGACCTCCGCCCTGGCGTCACGGTACAGCTCGCTCACGACCCTGTTCTGGATCGCCGTGCTGGCCGAGCTCTTCCTTGTTCTCCGGCAGGGCTGGGCGTTCCCCCCGCCCCGGCTCCGGCCGCGGGCGGCCCTGTTGGTCTCCGGCGGCCTTGCCGCCATCCTGCTGATCCCCGTCTTTCACCACGGCCTCCCCATCTACCGCGCCTATCTCGTCAACGCCGGACGGCAACCCCTGGCCGCAGAGGCCGTCCGCCGGGGTATCCGGGACATCGAGGTGCTCCGCGTGTTGACACCGGCCCCGGAACAGATCGCCTGGGTGTGGGGATTCCTCAAGGCCAACCGACAGGCCCCCTTCGACCGGCCTCTGCCGCCTCCGCCCGCCCACGCCACCATCCTACCGGCGGCGACTCACGGCGTCCGGGGAAGGATCGAGGGGCTCAAGCACATCGCCGGCGGCGTGTGGCGCGTCCAGGGATGGGCCGTCGCGGGCGGGCGGCGGCCGCCCAACGTCGTCGTCGCCGACGCCAAGCTCCAACCGTTATCGCCCATGGTCGGCGGCCTGCCCCACGCGCCGATTCCGGGCCTCACGCGCCGGCTCTCGGCTCGCGCCGGCTGGGGCGGCTATGTCACCGTTTCTTCACGACCGCAGCAGCTCCGCGGCGCCGTCATCCTGCCCGGGCCGTCGCTGGTCCCGTTCGGCGAGATACGAACCGCCCCGCCGGAAAGCCCGTGATTTGAGGTCAACGGCGCCGAGTCCGGTGATGGACGCGACCCTCCTTCTCCGACGATGCCCGACCCCGCCGCCACGCCCGCCGGCTGAAGCGATGGCTGTGACGGCATGTATCACGGGGTCGCGACCGTCGCCGCCTACGGGCGCGCAGGGGGTCGGCTGCGACCCAGGGCGAGGCCGCAAAAAACCGCCCCGCGGA
>CAZXXL010000283.1:0-3094 GCA_964644635.1 uncultured Thermoanaerobaculia bacterium
CGTCGGAGGTGAGGGAAGGGGGTCGATCCGCAGACGGCGAACACCGGCGGTGAGCCGCGAGACCACGGTCCGGACGGCGCCGGCGGTGGTCTGGAGGCTCCCGGGCATTGTCAGCTCCCGGCCCGGAGCCAGGCCGACGCTGAGCTCGTCGGCGGCGAGGACCAGCGGGATGCGCCGGCCGCCGGATGTGTACGCAGGACCGGTCCCGGAACCGCCGGCCGCCGCCAGCCGGGCGACGGCCACGGCCAGCGCCGCCGCCACGGTCAGCCGATAATCCCTCACGCGCACGGTATTCCTCCCCCCGTCGCCCCTCAGGGTCGCTGCAAGCTCCTGCGTGGACGGCCGGCGAGCGCCCGCCGGCCTCGACGCCCCCACCGGGATCGTTCTCCCATCATTCTACCCCCGGCGGACGCCGGGACCGGCGCCGGCGGCCTCGTGTAGACTGCCTTCCCGATGCCGTGGGCCGCCCGAGTCTCGCTGCTGGCCGCCTGCTTCCTGTGGGCGGTGTCGTTCATCGCCACCAAGGTGGCGCTGGCGAGCGCGCCCCCGCTGACGGTCGTCACCCTGCGCCTCGCCATCTCCGCCGGCTGTTTCGTGATCTGGATCGCGGCCGTGGAGCGCGGCTTCCGCCTCGGCGGGCGGCGCGAGCTGGCGCGCCTGTTCGGCCTCAGCCTCCTCGGCACCGGGCTGCACTACGGGATCCAGACCATCGGCCTGCAGTACACGACGGCCTCCAACGCCGCCCTGTGGGCGGTCACCGGGCCGATCACCATCGCCCTGCTGGCGGCGGCCTTCCTGGGCGAGCCCATCGGTCTGGGCAAGGCCGTCGGCATCCTCGTCGCCGTCGCCGGGGTGTTGACCGTCATGGGTTGGCGCCGGCTGCTCTCGGCCGACCTCGGCGGCCACGTGCTCGGCGATCTCCTGGTCCTGGCCAGCATCGTGCTCTGGGGGATGTTCACGGTTTTCGGCAAGGCGCTGACCGACGAGCTCGGGGCGTTGCGGGTGACGGCCGTGGTCACCGTCATCGGCGCCCTCTGGATGCTCCCCGTTGGCTGGATCGACGCCCACCTGCGCGGCTTCTCGCTGGCGCGGATCGCCCCGGCGGGCTGGGGGGCCATCGCCTTCCTCGGCGTCGGCTGCTCCTTCCTGGCGACGCTGCTGTACTTCGTCGCCCTCGGGCGGACCGAGTCTCAGAAGGTCGGCGTCTACCTCTACACCATCCCGCCGATGACGGCGGTGATCGCCGCCGTCACCCTCGGCGAGGTGCTCACGCCGTCCTTCTTCGCCGGTTCGCTGCTGGTGCTGTCCGGGGTGTGGCTCACCGAGCGCGGCTGACGGGGACCCCTGCCCTCGTCAGTCTTTCTTCTTTTTCTTCATGAGCTGCTGCACCAGGCCCTCGATGAGCCGGGTGCGCGGGCCGCGCTTCTTGCCCCCGGCGGCCGGGCGGCCGGCGAGCGCGGCGGCCAGGTCGAAGCTGACCTTCGGCGCCGCCGGCGGGCCCTTCACCGTGAGCGGGACCACCAGTCTCCCCCGGCTGTCCCGGAGCCTGCCGAGGGCGCTCACGCGCCCGACGAGGTCCCGGCTGGCCGCCGCGCCGAGCCTGGCGCGAAGCTCGAGCTCGACCATCCGCCCGACCGGATCCAGGGTCCCCGAGCCGGTGGCCGTGAGGTCCTCGGTGACGACGCGAATACCGTCCAGCTTCCAGGGGATGGCGCCGAGGTCGATCCGGGCCCGCGCCTCGCGGATGGTCTCCCGCGCCGTCCCGCCACCGCCCTCGCTCCCGCTGCCGCGCCGGGACCCGCCCGCGAGACCGGCCACCGCGCCGAGCAGCGAGCCGCCGCCGGCCGCGGCGCGCAGGTCGCACATCAGGCCCAACCCCGGGACCTCGAGGTCGCGGGTGAGGAGCGAGATCCTGCCGCCGAGGGCGCGCACGTCCAGCGTCTTCAGGCCCAGGTCGACGGTGACGTCCGCCTCCGCATCCGCCCGCCCCGAGACCTTCGCCCCGGCGGCGGCCGGAAAGGCGGCCAGGAGCGCCGCGACGTCCACGCCGGAGAGCGTGCCCCGCAGGCGCAGGACGCCCGGCGGGGCCACCGGCCGCAGGGTGACCCGGGCCGCCAGCCGGCCCCCGGCCACGACCGCCTCCAGGGGGCGGAGGACGAGCCGGCCGTTCGGGGCGAGCCGGAAGTCGGCCCGCGCCGAGCTCAGGGACGGCAGGTCCCCGGCCAGGGAGACGAGGCCGGCGCTGATGCTCCCCGACGCGGACATGGCCAGCCCGCGCCCGGGCGGAGCGGCCAGCCGGAGGACGGCCGAGAGCACGCCCGGACCGCGCAGATCGATGGGGAAGGGAAAGACCGCGCGCGCCGCCGCCACCGCCGGCGCCACCGGAGCGCCGGTGATCTTGAGCGTGACCCCGAAGGCGGGCGCCAGGGCGCCCGAGCCCGTCATCTTCACCCCTCCGCCGTCGAGCTCCAGCCGCTTCAGCCGCACGCCGCGCGTGGACGCGGCGATGGTGAAGGCCGCCTTGATGGCCGGCAGGGGCCGCGGGCCGTCGAAGAGGGCGATGCGCCGGCCGGCCAGCGAGCCGGTGACGGTGCCGCCGGGGGCGACGGTCACGGTTCCCGCCAGGGTGCCGCCCGGGCGGAGGAGGCCGGCCGGCAGGAGCGGGGCCAGCGCCTCGGTCTTCACCCCGTCGAGATCCAGGCGGACGGCCTCCCCGATCCGGCCCCGCCAGCGCACCGTCCCGCCGCCGGCCGGCTCCGCCCGGCCCTCGATGGTGCCGGCCGTGAGCGCCACCTCGGCGTCGACGCCCACCAGCCGCCACGGCGGTCCACCCCGCCCGGTCGGGATCAGGATGCTCCCGTCGCGCACCCGGACCACCGCGACGGTGACGCCGGGCCCGCCGGGGTTGGCCGCCCCCGGCGGCGGGGCCCCGGCCGGCCGGGCGGGCCGCGCCAGGCCGTCGCGGGTGCGGGCGAGCACGAGCCGGGGGTGGAGGCCCGTGCTCCCGCGCCAGGCGAGCCGGGCGCGGCCGCGCGGCCCCCGCCCGCCGTGGACCGCCAGCTCGGCCGTCCACAGGCCGGGCGCGGTGCGCGGT
>CAZXXL010000284.1:0-3086 GCA_964644635.1 uncultured Thermoanaerobaculia bacterium
TCTGGCTACCTCGCGAATAACCTGCCCGCCTTTGTCCAGTAAACTCGCGCTAGCAGCGTCGGAGCGCGCTACGACCTTCGCCGCGACGGGGTCCAATCGTGAGGGGATTGCTTCGTCGGATTCCTCCGGAATCCTCCTCGCAATGACATGGGGAGGAAGGAGCAAGCTCCGTGGCGCTCCGGGAGACACCCGGTGCCGGACGGCCTACCGAGCCCCGGTCTCAAGAGTATTGGGGAAGGTCCAGCCCCGTGAGCCGTTGACCGCACCCTGACGCGGCTGATATAGTATCCGCGTAGATACTTAATTGGCGGTGCCCATGGCGATCGCTCCGGACAGGGTGGCGCGGATCTTCAAGGTGCTCTCGGTGGGCACCCGGCTGCGGATGATCGATCTGCTAAAGGAGCGTCCGCGCTGCGTCAACGCCCTCGCCCACGAGCTGGGTGTGACTCCGGCCGCCGCGTCGCAGCACCTGCGCATCCTGCGGGATGCCGGCATCGTCGAGGCGGACAAACGCGGGTACTTCGTCCATTACCGGCTCAACGAGGCGACGTTGCGCGAGTGGCGGGAGCTGGCCGAGGCCGTGCTGCGCGGAGGCGGCGAATGACGGGACCGATCCTCGCCCGGAGACGGAGGGCCGACGGTGGCCGCTGAGCGGGCGGCTGATCGCATGGAGAGGGCGGGCCCGGCCGGACTCTTCCTGGCCTTTCTGAGGCTCGGGCTGACGGCCTTCGGCGGTCCCGCCATGGTGGCCTACATACGAGAGCTGACGGTGAAGAGGAGGCGCTGGCTCTCCGACGAATCCTTCCACCACGGTGTCGGCGTCTGCCAGTCGATCCCCGGCGCGACGGCCATGCAGGCGGCGGCCTACGTCGGGTTGCGGGTGGGAGGTCCGGCCGGGGCGGTGGCCGCCTACGTTGGCTTCGGCCTGCCGGCGTTCGCGCTCATGGTGGCGATGTCGGCGGTGTACCTCCGCGCCCACGACGTGGCGGCGGTCGTCGCGCTGTTCAAGGGCCTCCAGGTGATCGTGATCGCGCTGGTGGCCAATGCGACGCTGAGCTTTGGCCGCTCTTCCGTGAAGGGATGGCAGGATGGCTTGCTGGCGGCCGGGGCGGCGGCGCTCCTGATCCGGGGCGGCAGCCCGGTGCTCGCCATCGTCGCCTCGGCGGCCCTCGGGCTCGTCCTCTACCGGGAAACCGGAGGCGGGCCGGGTGAGGGGGCGGCGTCGGAGCGGGGGACCCTCCTCGGCAACCTCGCGGCGCCCCTGATCCTGCTCCTGGTCGTGGCCGTTGGGCTGCTCGTTCTTCACATGCTCGACCGCAAGCTCTTCGACCTGTCCGCCCTGATGCTCAAGGTCGACCTGTTCGCGTTCGGGGGCGGATACGCGTCGGTGCCCCTGATGTTCCACGAGGTCACCGGCGTCCGCCACTGGATGGACAGCAAGACGTTCATGGACGGCATCGCGCTCGGCCAGGTGACTCCCGGGCCGATCGTCATCACGGCCACGTTCGTGGGCTACCTGATCGCCGGCCTGCCAGGCGCGCTGGTGGGCACGGTCGCCGTCTTCTCACCGTCGCTGATCATCCTCACCGCCGTGGTGCCGTACTTCGACCGTTTTCGGAGCAACGTGCTCTTCCAGCGAGGGTTGCGCGGGGCGCTGGCCTCCTTCGTCGGGCTGCTTCTCGCCGTCACCGTGCGCTTTTCCCTGGCCATTCACTGGACCCTCCCGGGGGCGCTGCTGGCGGTCGCGGCCTTCACCGCGCTCCGCCTCAAGGTCGATATCCTCTGGGTGGTCCTGGCCGGTGCCGTCCTGTCGGCGTTTCTTCTGTGACGGGCCCCCGCCGTGCCGCGCTATGCTGACGGCGGAGGCGGGCCATGAGAGTGCTGTTCTGGTTCTGCGATCGGATCGCCTGGACACCGGCGATGAAGACCCTCGAGGACGCCCCCGACGCCGAGGCCGGGGCGAGGGAGCGGGTGGTGGCCGCGTTCGTGCACGTCGAGCCGTCCGACCTCGAGGCGGGGTCCTCGGCGGAGACCAAGCTGGTGAAGAACGCCAAGTGGCTGGCCCGCAAGTGGGACGTGAGGCGGGTCCTGCTCCACTCCTTCACCCACCTCGGCGAGGCCAAGGCGGACCCGGGCCTCGCGCGGGCGCTTCTCGATCGCGCGCAGGAACGCCTGGTCGCGGCCGGGTACGAGGCCGAGCAGACGCCGTGGGGCCATTTCCTCGACCTCGAGCTCGCCGCCCCCGGGCATCCGCTGGCCCGGGTCTTCAAGCAACTGGACTAGCGCGTAGGTCTTGGACGGGAGGTGACCATGGATCTGGCGGGGAAGAACGTTTTCATCACCGGAGCTTCGAGCGGGATCGGTGCGGCGTGCGCCCGCGCATTTGCCGGCGCCGGGGCGCGGCTCATCCTCGTGGCCCGGCGCGGACCGCGCCTGGAGGAGCTCCTGGCGGAGATCGAAGGGTCCGGCATGGGGCCGGTGTTGACGGGGATTCTCGACGTGCGGGAACGCCTGGCCGTGGAGCGCTGGGTCCGGGACCTGCCGGACGCGTGGCGCGACATCGCCGTCCTCGTCAACAACGCCGGCCTCGCCCGCGGCGTGGCGCCGATCCACGAGGGCCGCGTGGAGGACTGGGAGGAGATGATCGACACCAACCTCAAGGGGCTCCTGTACGTCACCCGCGCCGTGCTCCCGGGCATGGTGGAGCGGGGCGGCGGGCACGTGATCACCGTCGGGTCCATCGCCGGCCACGAGGTCTATCCCGGCGGAAACGTGTACTGCGCGACCAAGCACGCCGTCGCCGGGCTGGCCCGGGCCATGGGGATCGATCTGCTCGGGACGGGGGTGCGTGTCTCCTCGGTGGATCCCGGGATGGTGGAGACGGAGTTCTCGGTGGTGCGGTACCGCGGCGACCGGGAGCGGGCGGCGGGGGTCTACGTGGGCTTCGAGCCGCTGCGTCCCGGGGACGTCGCGGAGGCGGTGCTCTTCTGCGCCACGCGCCCGCCCCACGTGAACGTCCGCGAGATGGTCCTCATGCCCTCGGCCCAGGCCTCGGCCGTGCACGTGGCGCGGGAGGGGTGAGGGAG
>CAZXXL010000285.1:0-3079 GCA_964644635.1 uncultured Thermoanaerobaculia bacterium
GACGCGCTCTGTCTCTACCAGCCCGGCATCGAAGAACTGGGCGGAGACCCGGCCGGTGAGCTGTCGGGGGTGGCTCAGATGGAGATGGTTGTATGAGAAACGAAGCCGACACCCGGGCAACCCTCATCGACCCGAAGCTGAGAGCTGCGGGCTGGACCGACAACCAGATCACCCGGGAGCACTACTACCAGCGAGACCAGCAATACACGAAGGGCCGGGTGATCCTCGTCGGCGACCGCGTGCGGAGAGGGGAGTTCCGCAAGGTGGATTATCTCCTCCGACTCTCCGACGCCTTCCCGATCGCCGTGGTGGAGGCCAAAGCCGAGTCGGAACCCCCGGAGGCCGGGCTCGAGCAGGCCAAGCGCTATGCGAGGGATCTCGGCCTTGCCTTCGCCTATTCCACCAACGGCCACAAGATCATCGAGTTCGACTTCTTCACGAATTCCAGCCGAGAGATCGAGCGATTCCCGAGTCCCCAGGAATTATGGGACCGATGGCGACAGAGCACCAGCCCCGCAGAGGTGCTCCGCGTCGCTGAGCGTCGTCCCGCGTACGGCGATGAAAAGCGAGCCAATCCCCTCCTCTACCCGTACTGCCCCGAAGCTCTGTGCGGGAAACAGCCTTTCTACTTCCAGGAGGTCGCCATCCGCGAGGTCATCAAGCGGCTCATGCTTGGCCGCAAACGTGTACTGCTCACTATGGCTACGGGCACCGGCAAGACCTTCGTCGCCTTTCAGATTGTGTGGAAGCTCGTCAAGTCCGGCTGGCTCCAGCGACGCCACCCGGAACGCCCGGCCCGCGTGCTTTTCCTCGCCGACCGCGTGGTCCTTCGCGACCAGGCCTACAACACCTTCGCCCCCTTCGCCGACGGCACCAGCGAGCCCCGCTTCAAGATCGAGGGCCACCCGCCGAACCTGACGCGGGATCTGTACTTCGGCATCTACCAGACCCTCTGGAGCCCGGACGAGGAGGGGCGACGCCTCTTCGAGAAGTTCCCGCCGGACTTCTTCGACCTCGTCATCATCGACGAGTGCCACCGCTCCGGGTTTGGCACCTGGCGGGAGATCCTCGACCACTTCGGCTCGGTCGTCCACCTCGGCATGACCGCCACGCCGAAGCAGGACGAGAACATCGACACCTACGCCTACTTCTGCGCCGAAGAGCCCGAGGTGGCGATCGACCCAGAGCGGCCCGAACGCGGCACCTGGCGGCCGCCCGCCTACGAGTACAGCCTCGGCCGCGGCATCGAGGACGGCTTCCTGGCCACGTACAAGGTCCACCGGGTGCGCACGACGGTGGACGCCACCGGGCTGCACCTGGAGGACGCCGTCGAGCAGGGCGCCGAGGTCTTCGTGCCCGAGGACGTCGAGCCCCGCGAGTTCTACACGACCCCCCAGTTCGAGCGAGAGATCACGCTGCCCGACCGCACCCGCGCGATGGTCGCACACTTGGCGCGCCTCCTGCGCCGCTTCGGCAAGATGGAGAAGACCATGGTCTTTTGCGTGGACATGGAGCACGCGCGCCTGGTGGCCCGACTCCTCCAGGACGAGTTCGGCCCGGAAACCGGCCTCTCCAACTACGCCGTGCCCATCATCTCGGAGGAAGGGGAGGAGGGCCGCAGGGCTTTGGAGGCGTTCGCCGATTCCGACAAGCCGGCACCGGTGGTGGCCACCACCGCCGAGCTGCTCTCCACCGGCGTGGACGTCCCCGCCTGTCGCAACATCGTGTTCATGAAAACGATCTCTTCTCCCGTCCTGTTCAAGCAGATCGTCGGCCGGGGCAGCCGGCTGGACCCGGCGACGGACAAGTACTGGTTCCGCATCATCGACTTCACAGGCGCGACGCGGCTCTTCGACGAGTGGGACCGCCCGCCCGTGCCGCCGCCCGAGCCCCCGACAGGACCCCAGACCGCCGTCCTCACGGGGCTCGTCTTCCACGCCGAGACCGGTCAGCGCCTCGTGGGCGCCCGTGTCAGCGTGCGCACCGGCCCGAACAGCCAGCGAGGGCCGATTCTCACGGACGGGGACGGCCGCTTCCGTTTCGACCGGCTCCCTGCGGGCCGCCTGCAAGTCCTCGTGAGCGCCGGCGGGTTTGTAGACCGCACCCTTGGGGTTGACACCCTTCCGGACGAGACCACCGAAATCGAGATCCCCCTCAAGCCGGCCAAAAAGAGGGGCGGCAAGATCCGGGTCGAGGGACTCGAGGTGACCATCGCCGACGAAGCGGTGTTCCTCATCGAAGCGACCGGCGAACAGCTTAGCCTCGAGCAGTACCGCGACTACACCCGCACCCGGATCGTCGAGAAGGCACCAAGTCGCACCGACCTGCGACGCATCTGGGTGGACAGCGACCGTCGCAGGGCCTTTCTCGAGGATCTCGCCCGCTCCAGCGTCCATCCTCAGATCCTGGCCGAGATCCTGGGTCGCCCGGAGGCCGACACCTTCGACGTCCTCTCCCATATCGCGTTCGGCAGCCCTGTCCGCACACGTAGCGAGCGGGCGGAGGCGTTTATGAACCGTGAGCAGGGCTTCATCCTCCGCCATGCCGAAGACGCCCGCAGGGTCATCCTGGAGCTCTTGGACAAGTACCGCGCCGGCGGTATCGACCAGCTTGAGCCCGAAGTCTTCGGCGTCTCGCCCTTCCGCGACTGGGGCGGGGCGGTGAAGATCAGCCGCGCCTTCGGCGGCCCAGACGCCCTCGGCCGGTCGCTTCGAGAGATGAGACAGCGGATCTACGCTGAGGAGGCTGTTGCATGAACGGACCGCAGACCCGCGAAACCCTCGCCAACGAGATCTGGCGCGCCTGCGACATTCTGCGCCGCGACAACAACTGCGGCGGCATCATGGAGTACGTGGAGCACCTCGCGTGGCTCCTCTTCCTACGCTTCCTCGACGCTCAGGAGGACGAGTGGGAGACCCAGGCGCAACTCGCCGGCCGCACCTACACCCGCATCCTGGACGGCGACCTCCGCTGGAGCGCCTGGGCCACGAAAGATTGGCCGGCCGATCGGCTGCTTGAGTTCGTCCCTGTCTCTTATACACATTCTCCGAGCCCACGAGACTCCTGAGCATCTCGTATG
>CAZXXL010000286.1:0-3037 GCA_964644635.1 uncultured Thermoanaerobaculia bacterium
GCGCCAGGTCGAGCTCGACGCAGCGGGCGGCCAGCGCCGGCAGCCGCGGCTTGTCGCGGTCGGCCAGGGAGAGCAGGATGCCGCCGGCCTGGGGCAGCCGCCAGCCCGCCGCCAGGGCCGCCTTGGCGAAGGCCTCGCCGAAGGTCCGGCCGCGGCCCATGACCTCGCCGGTGGAGCGCATCTCCGGTCCCGGCAGGGGGTCCACGCCCGGGAAGCGATCGAAGGGGAAGACCGGCACCTTGACGGCGACCTCCGAGGGCACGCCGTCCTCGACGCCGAGGTCGGCCAGGCTCGCCCCGGCGCAGACCCGGGCGGCGATCTCGGCCCAGGGCACGCCGGTGGCCCGGGCCAGAAACGGCACCGTCCGCGAGGCCCGGGGGTTGGCCTCGATGATGAACACCCGGCCCTCCTGGATGGCGAACTGGACGTTGATAAGCCCGCGCACGCCGAGGGCCAGGGCCAGCCGCCGCACCTGCCGCCGCAGCTCGGCGCGGAGCTCGAAGGGCAGGCTGACCGGCGGCGTGACGGCGACCGAGTCCCCGGAGTGGACGCCGGCCTCCTCGATGTGCTCGAGGATGCCGCAGATGGCCACCCGCTCGCCGTCGGCGACCGCGTCCACGTCCACCTCGACGGCGCGCTCCAAGAAGCGGTCGACGAGCACCGGCCGCGCCGGGTCCACCGCCGCCGCCCGGTCCAGGTAGGCGGTCAGGTCGGCGTCCTCGTAGACGATCTCCATCGCCCTCCCGCCGAGAACGTAGGAGGGACGGACCAGCACCGGGTAGCCGAGCTCGCGCGCCGCCGCCACCGCCTCGTCGCGGGAGGTCACCATCCGCCCCGGCGGCTGGCTCAGCCCGAGCCTGTGCAGGAGCTCGCCGAAGCGCCCCCGGTCCTCGGCCCGGTCGATGGCGTCCCGGGACGTGCCGAGGATGGGAACGCCCTCGCGCTCGAGGTCGGCGGCGAGGCCGAGGGGGGTCTGGCCGCCGAGCTGGACGAGGACCCCCACCGGCCGCTCGGCATCGCAGATGGCGAGCACGTCCTCGGGATGCAGCGGGTCGAAGTGGAGGCGGTCGGCGGCGTCGTAGTCCGTGGAGACGGTCTCCGGGTTGCAGTTGACCATCACCGCCTCGAAACCCTCGCCGTTGAGGCCGGCCACGGCCTCGACGCAGCAGGTGTCGAACTCGATGCCCTGGCCGATGCGCACCGGGCCGCCGCCGAGAATGAGCACCGGCCGCCGCGGCTTCGGCTGCTCGTCGCCCTCGCCGAAGCTCGCGTACAGGTACGGAGTCCGGGCGGCGAACTCGGCGGCGCAGGTGTCCACCCGGCGGTGCACCCGGCCCAGGCCGGCCCCGCGCCGGGCGCCGCGCACCGCCGCCTCGCCGGTCTTCCAGAGGCGGGCGATCTGGGCGTCGGTGAATCCCAGCCGTTTGGCCGCCGCCAGCGCTTCCGGATCGCCCGGGCGCCCGGCCAGCGCTCCCTCGGCCGCCACCAGCCCGGCGATCCGGCGCAGGAACCAGGGGTCGACGGCCGTGATGCCGGCCACCCGCTCGACGCTGAAGCCGCGGCGGAAGGCCTCGGCCAGCTCCCACAACCGTTCCGGCGAGGGCGTCGCCAGCCGCGCCTCGAGCCCGGCGTCGTCCGCGGCGGCCAGCTCCGGCGGCGCCTCCAGGGAGTCGCGGCCCGTCTCCAGCGAGCGCACCGCCTTGAGCAACGCCTCCTCGAAGCACCGCCCCATGGCGGCCACCTCGCCGACGGCCTTCATGGCCGTGCCCAGCACCGGCTCCGCGCCGGGGAACTTCTCGAAGGCGAAGCGCGGGATCTTGACCACCACGTAGTCGAGGGCGGGCTCGAAGGAGGCCGGGGTGGTCTTCGTGATGTCGTTGACGAGATCGTCGAGGCGCCGGCCGAGAGCCACCTTGGCCGCCAGGCGGGCGATGGGGAAGCCGGTGGCCTTGGAGGCCAGGGCCGAGGAGCGGGAGACCCGCGGGTTCATCTCGATGACCACGAAGCGGCCGTCGGCCGGGTCGACCGCGAACTGGACGTTGGCCCCGCCGGTGGCCACTCCCACGGCGTCGAGCACGCCGCGCGCGGCGTCCCGCAGGCGCTGGTACTCGCGGTCGGTGAGCGTCTGCGCCGGCGCCACGGTGATGGAGTCCCCGGTGTGGACCCCCATGGCGTCGACGTTCTCGATCGAGCAGACGACCACGAAGGTCCCGGCCCCGTCGCGCATCACCTCGAGCTCGAACTCCTTCCAGCCGAGGACCGAGCGCTCCACGAGCACCTCGCCCGCCGGCGAGGCCCGGAGCCCGCGCTCGAGGAGACGGGCGAAGGCGTCCCGGTCGGTGGCCGTGCCGCCGCCCCACCCGCCGAGGGTGAAGGAGGGCCGGAGGATGGCGGGCAGGCCGATCTCGTCCAGGCAGTCGAGCCCCTCGGCCACCGAGCGCACGATCCGCGCCGGCAGCGTCGGCAGGCCGGCCTCCGTCATCGCCCGCCGGAAGGCCTCGCGATCCTCCGCCAGGCGGATGGAGCGCACCGAGGCGCCGAGGAGCTCGATGCCGAGCCGCTCCAGCACCCCGGCCTCCTCCAGCTCCACCGCCAGGTTGAGGGCGGTCTGGCCGCCGAGGGTCGGGATCAGCGCGTCCGGCCGCTCCCGCTCCAGCACCGCGGTCACCGACTCCAGGCGCAGCGGCTCCACGTAGGTGCGGTCGGCCAGGCGGGGATCGGTCATCACCGTGGCCGGGTTGGAGTTGACCAGGATCACCCGGCAGCCCTCTTCCTTGAGCGCCTTGACGCCCTGCACGCCGGAGTAGTCGAACTCGCACGCCTGGCCGATGCGGATCGGCCCGGCGCCGAGGATGCAGACGGTGCGGGGGGCGGTCGTCATTCGTGCCTCCCCGAAACCACAGCCATGGCGGCGCCGTCGGCCACACGCCCGGGTGTGACCGACCCCCGATGTTTTCGAGCCGGGCGGCGCCGACACCGGAAAAGCCCTTCACCCGCAACCCTCAAAGGCGGCACACCCACCCGAGCGCCCCCCCGC
>CAZXXL010000287.1:0-3031 GCA_964644635.1 uncultured Thermoanaerobaculia bacterium
CGTGCACACGTCCCGCGCCCCCGAAGACCGGCGCCGGGCCCTGCGCGAGGCCGGCGTCCGCCTCCTCGAGGCCGAGGCCGGCCCGCACGGCCGCCCCGACGTCCGCGCCGTCCTCGCCGCCCTGGCGCGGGAGCCGGTGACGGCGCTCCTGGTGGAGGGCGGCGCCGAGGTTCACGGGTCCTTCGTGGACGCGGGCGTGGTCGACGAGGCCGCGCTCTTCGTGGCGCCGCTGATCATCGGCGGGAGGGACGCGCCGGCCGCCGTGGGCGGCGAGGGGGCCGGGGTGCTTGACGAGGCGAGCCGGTTTATCATCGAGAACGTGACCCGCATCGGCAAGGACCTGGAGATTTCGGCCGTGGTCCCGGAGGATGGAGATGTTCACCGGGATCGTTGAGACCACCGGAACCGTGCGCGCGCTGCGCCGGACGCCCGGCGGGGCCCGGCTCGAGATCGGCGTGGACTGGCCGGACGGGACGCCGCCCGCGGAGGGGGACAGCGTGGCGGTGAACGGCGCCTGTCTGACCGCCATCGGGCCCGGACCGGCGGGGTTTTCGGCCGACCTGTCCCGGGAGACCCTGGAGCGGACCCTCCTCGGTGAGCTCCGGCCCGGCGACCGCGTGAACCTGGAACGCGCCCTCCGCGTCGGCGACCGCGTCGGCGGCCACCTCGTCCAGGGGCACGTGGACGCCGTGGTCCGGGTGGTGGACGTCCGGCCCGAGG
Organism: uncultured Thermoanaerobaculia bacterium; assembly: GCA_964644635.1. Lineage (GTDB taxonomy): Bacteria > Acidobacteriota > Thermoanaerobaculia > Thermoanaerobaculales > Sulfomarinibacteraceae > CAZXXL01. Next base: position 721 of record CAZXXL010000287.1, read on the forward strand.
GGGAGTTCGCCCGCTGGCGGGTCACGCTTCCCGAGGCGCGGCGGTCCGAGGTGGCCCTCAAGGGCAGCGTGGCGCTGGACGGCGTGTCCCTGACCGTGGCCGGCCTGGGCGAGGGCTGGTTCGAGGTGGCGCTCATCCCGGCCACCCTCGAGCACACGACGCTCTCCCGCGCCGGGCCGGGTTCGCAGCTGCACCTGGAGACCGACGTGATCGCCAAGTACGTGGCCCGCTGTGTGGGCGGCGGCGGCGGCCGGTCCGTCTGGGAGGACTTCCTGTCCGGGGGGAACGGTGCGGCGGATTGAGCCCGCTTTCCCCGACCTCTTCCGGATCACCCACGTGGTCCGGCCCGGCTACCTCCCCGGGCCCACGGTGACGCTGGACCCGATCCGGATGGCCATCGTCTGGGAGGATGCGCCGCGGCGGATCCTTCCCGCCGAGCCCATGGTGCCCCGCCATCCGATCGCCGCCATCGCCTTCGCCCGGGCGGCCCTAAAGCGCCCCGAGGTGCTCGAACGTCTGATGGAACGGGGAAGCTCGCTCCTCGTGGTGCTCGACGATCCGTCCGTCACCCCCGGCGATCTCGGCCTCGACGGCCGGGAGAACGACAGCCGCGTGGTCGGCCTCCTTCCCGTCCTCCCCTCCCCCCTGGCCACCAAGATGCCGCTCCCGCGGGGCTGGCGGGATCGGCCGTGGGGGGCGATTCTCGGCCTCTTCCCCTTCCCGGGCGCCGCCGCCGAGCTGGAAAGAAGGCTCCAGCGGCTGCACCGGGCGGGAGCGGCCTTCGCCGTGGCCGCGCCGCTGCTGCTGACCCCCAAGGATCGCCACCGCATCCTCGACGGCTGCGACGGCAGCGGCGTCGAGGAGCAGATCGAGAACTGCCTCTTCCACGCCGACGTCGGCCGCGGGCTGCACGCCCTGGAACGCAAGGCCGGCCTCATCATCCACGAGCTCGGCATGGAGCCGGTGGTGCCCTTCGCCGTGCCGGCGGGGCGGCACCCCAAGGCGGTGCGGACCGCGGCGCTGCTCCGCCTCTGGGCCCGGCGCCTGGACCAGTCCCACGAGGAGAGCTCGTGGGGCTGGCGGCTGCGGCGCGCGGCCGCGGCCCTGGAACCCCTCGATCAGGACCCGGAGCTGCTCTCCGCCGAGGACAACCTGCGCGTGATTCCCGGCTTCGACCCCTGGGTGGAGGCATTCACCCGGGCCCTGTGGACCGGCGGCGAGCCCCTGGAATCGGCGTGGCGCCAGTGGGTCTCCCCCGGCGGCGAGACGGCCGCCCATGAGTGAGCAAGGGCGCCGGGCCTGGCGCCTCCTCATCGATCCGCCGCTGGCCGGGGCCGAGAACATGGCCCGGGACGTGGCGATCCTCGACGCCGTGGCCGGGCGGCGCTCGCCGCCGACCCTGCGCCTTTACGGCTGGGACCCGCCCTGCCTCTCCCTCGGCCGCCACCAGCCGCCCGGCGTCGCCGACACGGCGTTCTGCCGGGAGCACGGCATCGACATCGTCCGCCGGCCCACCGGCGGCCGGGCCGTCCTCCACCACCTGGAGCTGACCTACGCCGTGGTGGCGCCCCTCGCCGAGGGACCCCTGCCCAGGGAGCTCCGCGCCGCGTACCGGCTCATCTGCGGCGGACTGGTCCGCGCCTGCCGCCGCCTCGGCATCGCCGCCGAGCTGACCTCGGACGAGGTCAACCTCCGCCTGCCCGGGCCGCGCACGGCCGTCCCCTGCTTCCGGGCGCCCGCCGGGGGGGAGGTCGTCGTCAACGGGCGGAAGCTCATCGGATCGGCCATGCGCCGCCACCGGGGCGCCGTCCTCCAGCACGGCGCCTTCCTCCTCGACTGGGACGCGGTCCTGCAGGCCGGCGCCATCGGGCTCGCCGACGACTCGTCCCTGCGTCCCTTCGTGACCACGGTGGCCGCCGAGCTGGGGACCGTCCCCCCGCCGGAGGTCCTCCGGAGCGCCGTCACGGAGGGCATGGCCGAGGCCCTCGGCGTGACCTTCGAGCCCGGATCCCTGTCGGCTGCGGAGCGCCGGCGGGCAGCCGCCGTCACCCCGGCCTGAGGCCGCCTACCCCGCATCATTCGCTCCCAATCTACTGCAACTGGTGATACGCCAGCCAGCGCCGCGCTGTTCACGCCCGGAGCGCTCCCCAGAACAGTGGGCAGCGCGCTCCAACCCCATGCATTGTCATTGCGAGGCGCGAAGCGCCGAAGCAATCCCATCACGATTGGACACCCCAACGGAGCAGTGGGCAGCGTGCTCCGCCCCCGCATTGTCATTGCGAGGAGCCGGGCGCAGCCCGGCGACGTGGCA
>CAZXXL010000288.1:0-2983 GCA_964644635.1 uncultured Thermoanaerobaculia bacterium
ACTGGATCGACAACAAGCCGATCGTGGTCCGCTACGACGACTGCGTCGTCGGCTGCACCACGTGCGGCAACCTCTGCCTGTCCCACGCGATCTCCTTCCCGGATATCGAGGAGCTGCGCTGCTTCGACTGCCATGAGCCCCACGGCGGCGCCAACACGGCCCAGATCGTCCCGCAAGTCACGTCGGAAGGCGTGACCATCCCGACCAGGAACGAGAACGACACGCTGTGCCTGGCCTGCCACGCGACCCACGGCCCGTTCGCGGACATCACCAAGGACATGGTCAAGAACTATGACCAGAACGTCGACGAGATCGGCGCCGTGGTCTCCGCCCACACGCACCATCCCTACGCTCCCGAGCGGCTGATGGGTCTGTCCCGGTGCTCGGAGTGCCACATGTCCTCGATCTACAACGCCCAGCGCACCTCCGAGCTGCACATGCACAACATGGTCGTGGTGCCGCCGGAGAAGACGCTGACCTACCAGACCGCCGAGGAGGGGATGCCCAACGCGTGCGCGGTGTCGTGCCACTCGCGCAAGGTCAACCTCTGGAGTCTCGGCATCGATCCCGACATGCAGATCTGGAACGAGCCGTTCGACCTCGACACCGCCACCATCCTCGAGCAGTACTTCGGCCCCGAGGGCCTGTGGTGGGTCAAGAAAGTGGAGCAAACCCAGTGAGCTGCGGCCGGCGGGAGCCCTGCTCCCGCCGGCCCCCTTCTTTGGGGCTCGCAGTCTCTCGGGTTTACTTGCAGAATTGACAACATGGCCAATCCACCATATTCTATCCGTGAGAGCCGAATGGGAGAAAGTTGCTGGATGCGTACCTCCATGATCGCCGTAATCCTTGCCGGGGCAGCACTCGCGCTGCCCTCGGCGGCGTGCCGTCGCGCGCACACGGCCGCTCCGGCCGCCGTGCCGTCCCATACGGCGGTCACGGCCCTGACGCCCGCCGAGCTGGCGGCAAAGACGGGGTCCGGGCGCTGGCTGATCGTCGAGTTCGGCGGCCGGCACTGCATCCCGTGCATGCGCATGCGCATGCAGCCCGTTCTCCAGGACATCCAGAAGGTGTTGGGGAAACGGGCCGAGATTCACAATTTCTGGGTGCGGGATCACCTCGCCGTGGCGAGACGGCTCCGCATCATGGTGATCCCGACGCAGATCATCTTCAATCCTGACGGGAAGGAGGCCTTCCGCCACCAGGGTTTCTTCCCGGAGAAGGATTTCCTGGCCCACCTCCGCAAGGAGGGCGTCCTGTGACGCCGGACCTCCTGGCCCGGCTGGCGACGGATGCCGCAGCCGCGCCGCCGCCGGCGGCCGCCGGTCTCGTCTTCGCCGCCGGCGTGATCTCATCGGCGAGCCCGTGCGTGCTGGCCGCCGCCCCGCTGGTGATCGCCGTCGTCGGCGGCACCGCCACCAGCCGTCGCCGATCCGTGGTCCTGTCCCTCGCCTTCGTGGTCGGGCTCGCCCTCTGTTTCACCGCGCTGGGCGCGATCGCCGCCCTCACCGGCCGCCTCCTCGGGGACACGGGCCCGGTTTGGAAGCTGGTCCTCGGCGCCCTGCTACTGCTCATGGGCGCCCAGCTGGCCGGCCTCCTGCGCCTGAAGGCGCTTCGCATCGACGCCGGCCGCTTCAAGGGCTCCGGGATCCTCGGAGCGTTCGTCCTCGGGGCGCTCACCGGCACGCTGTCGTCGCCGTGCGCCACGCCGGTGCTGGTCGTCATCCTGTCCCTGGTCGCCGCCGGGCAGAAAACCGTCTGGGGCACGGTGCTTCTCGCCGCCTACGCCCTCGGCCACGTGGTGCTGCTGTTCGTCGTGGGCGCCTTCTCCGGGGTCGCCGCCAGCCTGATCGCCAGCCGCGCCGCAACCTGGGCCCGCCGCATCCACCAGGGGTTCGGCCGGCTCCTCATGGCGGCCGGAATCTGGGTCCTCTACGCCGCCGGCTCCGGCATCGGGTCGGCCCTCCCGGGAGGTGCTCGGTGATCCGTACCCCCGGGCGGCGGCTCGAGGGTGATGGGCCCGGTTTCCCCGGCCCTCGCTGACGAAGGAGAAAGACCATGTCGCCATCATCCCGCTCCTGCCAACCAACCGACACCCCGGACGGTTTCCGGGAACGTTCCTCGCCCGGCGAGGCTCCGGGCCATCTTTCGGAAAGGACCGTGACCTGCCTGGTCCGGATCTTCCTGGCCATGGGCGACGCGGCCCGCATCCGGCTCCTGCACGCCCTCATCGCGCGGGGTGAGCTCACCGTCAACCAGCTCGCCGAGGTGGCCGGCCTCTCACTCTCCGCCACCAGCCACCAGCTCCGCGTGCTCCGCGACCGCTACCTGGTTCACGCCGAGCGACGGGGCAGGATCGTCGTCTATCGCCTGGCCGACGCCCACGTGAGGACGCTCCTGGCCATCGGTCTCGAGCACACCCGGGAGGACTGCTCGGCGCCGCGCTAAAGGCGGCCCTCGACCTCGGCCAGGAGGGCGCGGATGGCCTCGGCCAACCCGTGGAGGGTCGCCGCCTGGCGGGCATCGAGGGCGCCGTAGCCGGCCAGCCGCTGAGGCTCCAGGTCGTCGGCGAGCACGCGCAGCGCGGCGAGCAGGGAGCGCACGTTGGTCTGCTGCGGGCGGCCCTGGGCGGCGTCCCCCAGCTCCCGCAGCATGTCGAGCCCGCCCTCCGGCACCTCCGCGATCCCCTTCACCGCCAGCGCCGAGAGCCGCTTTTCGAGCCCGCGGAGGACGGCGGCCACCACCCGGCGGTGATTCGCGGGAAGCGCCTCGAGGGCCTCGGACTCGGGCCAGGGAATCTCGGTCATCGGTCGCCAACCTACCCCACCGCGCCTGGCGGGACAAGTCGCCGCCCGAGGCCCGTGCCTCCCCAAAAAATCCCCCAAAACAGCGATTCACCCCATGCCCCGCCGCGAGCAGCCGCGACCAACCACCCCGAAGCGCGCTCCAACGCTGTCAGGGATGGCCGCGTCGCCCGGCTGCGCCG
>CAZXXL010000289.1:0-2971 GCA_964644635.1 uncultured Thermoanaerobaculia bacterium
GTCCGTGCGGTGCGCAACGCCCAGCGCCGGCCGGTGATGCGGCTCGAGCGGGCGGCGGTCGACGATCCGGTCCTCGCCCGGGCCCTGGCCCTGGCGTCCGCCGAACCAACCCAGGCGAGGCCCGCGGCCCCGCCGCTCGATCTGCAACGGCTGATTGGAGGGCCGAGCTGATGGAACACACACCAAACCGTACGCGTCTCTGGATCGCCATCCCCGGCATCGTCATCGTGCTGGCCCTGGCCTGGCTGCTGATCATCCGGGTCCAGGCGCGACACCGGTTGGCCGCGGCCCGGGCCGCGTGGACGGCGGAGGTCCAGCGGCTCGGCGTCACCGTCACGCCCCCCGCGGACATCCCGTCGTCCGAGGACGCGGCGAGCTGGATCAACGCGGCCTGCCAGATTGTGAGCACCAGGGGATACCGGAACGTGCTTGCCGAGGCCCTCCTGCATCCGGCGGCGAGCTGGACGCCGGACCAGGCCCGGCAGATCGAGCGGCTGCTCGCCGAGAACGCCGAGGCGATCGCCCTCCTGCACCGTGCGGCGCAGCTGCCGCGACTCAGCGGGGCTGCGCTGGAAGGGGATCCGTCCGCCGGATCGGCGTTGCTCCTCGGCGTGCTGTGGGCCGGGAGGATCCTCGCCGTCTCGGCCCGCGCCCACCTGGGCCGGGGCGAGGAGGCGGCGGCGATCGATGACCTGGCGGCGATCGAGCGGATCGCCTCGGGCCTCGAGCAGGGGGCGCGGACACTCCTGCCGCTCGTTGGGATCGCCTGTGAAGGGTTCGTCGAGGCGGTGGTCCACGACGCGATCGGGGCGGGGCGGCTCGGCCCGACGGGAGCGGCCCGCCTCGCGGCGGCGCTCCCGGACAACGACCTGGTCCACGTTGCCCAGGCCGCCGCCGTGAAGGAGACCGGCAGCGTGGCGGATCAGATCGAGGGAAAACCGCTCAGCGATCTGCTGGTCCAGGGTGGTCTCTTCTCCCGAACCAACCCCGGGCTCAAACCCGGGCGCGCCAGCCTGCTGGCGGCGCTCGGCATTCCGTGGCGTACGGCCACGCTGGCGGCTTTTTACCGGCAGCGGCTCGAGGATGTGCGGACGCTGGCGACGCCGTACGCGAAGGTCGTCACGATGAAGCCGGGGCCGCGTCCGTCCGCTCCGATCGGCGTCTTCATCGAGCCGGCCGGCGCGATCCACTTCTCGCTTGCGGCCGGGCGTTTCCAGGGACGCGCGGCGATGCGCCGGTTGATGCGCGACGCGCTGGGAGTGGTTGCGCACTCGAAGCGCGGCGGCGGCTTCCCGCCCGATCTCTCCGGCATCGACGACGGCTCGACCGAGCTTTTCTGTGCGTGCGCCCCCGTCTATCGCGTCCGACCCGACGGCACGGCCGTTGTCGACCTGCCCGGCGCGGCGCCGCTGTGGGCCAGGGCGATGGGCAAGATCGTCAAGAGTGCGCCGCCCCTGTTCACCTGGGAGATCGCCCGGCCGCGGCGCCGTGCCGGCGGGAGGCGGTGAATCTCAGTCCGTATCATTCACTCACGATCTACTGCAACCGGCGATCCGCGAGCCAGCGCCGTGCTCTTCACGCCGAGCCGCCGTCACCATACCGTCAAGTATGCCTCCGGCTGCTCGACGCTCAGAACCCGGCGCTGACGGACGCCTCACCGGTTTCGTGACGATCGCTCACGAATAATGCGGGTCAGGATCTCGACGATCCGGGAGCGACCTCGACCTCGCGGAAGCCGCCGCCCTCCTCGGGAGGTGCGACCTCCAGACGGACGACGGCGCAGCGGCGGGACGGAGGCTCGATGGCGAGCTTGAGGCGCATGAGCTCGGCAATGAGCGCCGGGAGACGGGGATCGGACGGGTGGAGCCACGCCGGCGGCATCTCCGAGACGTCGCGATAGCGCACGAGACCCATCATGGATCTCCAAAGCCGAAGCGCTCGGCAAGCAGGGCGGCATCCTGGCGGTCGCCCGGGCGCACGCTCTCCCGCTTCATGCGCCACAGCGTGCGGGGAGAGACGACCCGCACCCGGCATCCCTCGTACCGGGCCTCGTCGATCTCCAGGTCGCCCCAGGTGACGGCCTCGCCGAGGCGTGTGACGATGGCGAGAAGAAACCCGGAAGGCGGGTAATAGTAGCGGATGGCGGGGTAGTCGCCGCAGAGATCCTCTGCGATGATCTCGTCGATGCTGGGATCGTCCCACACCCGGTGCAGGGCTCGCTTGAGGCGGTCCACGTTCTCGGGGCTAGGCTCGATGAAGATGTCGAGGTCGGCGGTGGCCCGGGGAAAGCCGTGCAGGGCCAGCGCGATGGCCCCGAAGACGGCATAAGCCACATGCTCCTCTTCCAACGCCCGGAACACCGCCCCAAGTCCCTGTGGCGTATTGGCTTCGGGCTCCATGGCAAAGATGCTACCACGGGCCGCCCGCAAGCGGCGCGGGCGGGCGGGCTCACCGGGGGCCGGCGGCCCGCCAGGCGGTGAGGGCGGCGCCGAGGACGGGCGCCTCGGGTCGCCCGGGGAGGACACGCGGCGGCTCGACGCCGGACCACGCCTGGTCCGCCAGGTGACGCGCCACGGCGTCGGCGAGGGCGGGGACGCCGCGGGCGACGCCGCCGCCGAGGACGAGGACGTCGGGGTCGAAGAGGACGGCGAGATCCCAGGCCAGGGTGAGGATCGCCGTCACGGCCTCCTCCCAGACCGCGGCGCAGGCGCCGTCTCCGGCCGCGGCGGCGCGGGCCACGGCCCCCGCGTCGGTGAGGTCCCGGGCGGGCCGCCCGGCCTGGCGGCGCAGGGCGGCGGCGCGGCGGACCACTCCGCGGCCCCCCGCGTAGGCCTCGCAGCAGCCCCGGCGCCCCCCCTCGCCGCGCCCGCCGTCCGGGCGGGACGGTGCCCGCCCCGGCCTGCCCGGGCGGCGGTGCGCCCCCGGCGGCGGCAGGCCGCGCGAGCGGCCCGCGCGCGCACGGCCCCGGCCG
>CAZXXL010000290.1:0-2941 GCA_964644635.1 uncultured Thermoanaerobaculia bacterium
GGGGGGGGGGGGGGGGGGGGGGGGGGGGGGGGGGGGGGGGGGGGGGGAGGGGGGTGGGCGGGGGGGGGGGGGGGGGGGGGGGGGGGTGGGGGGGAGGGGGGGGGGTGGGGGGGGGGGGGGGGGGGGGGGGGGGGGGCAGGGGGGCGGGGTGGGGACGATGACGACGGTGGCCCGGACCCGGTGGCGGAGAGCGTCGGCCGTGGTGCCGTGGATCAGGTCCGAGACGCCCCGGTGGCCGTGCGCCCCGAGGACGACGACCTCGGCCGAGGACTCCTCGATCATGCGGGCGAGCTCCTTGACCGGGTTGCCGAGCCCGAGGCGGGCCTCGGCACGGTAACCGGCCTCCTCGAGCGCCGCGGCCAGGGCCTGCAGGCGGCGGAGGTCCTCGCGGGATTCGAAATCGCCGGCCGCCGTCCCGTGCACCATGGCGGCCGGGCTCTCGACGACGTGCATGAGGGTGATGGCGGCCTTGCCGGCGCCGGCCAGGCGGACGGCCTCGTTGATGAGCCTTTCTTCGGCTCCGCTGAAGTCCAGCGCGACGGCGATGCGCCGGTACTCGCGCGGGGGCTTGATGGTGATCTGCATCTCGGCCGGTACCTCGTGCACCCCGACCGCCCGCACCGGCCGGCGCGCAGCGAGGGCGCGGTCGATGGCGGGCTTGAAGGTGACGTAGAGCAGCAGTATAGCGGCGGCGCCGACGACGGGGAAGACGACGGCCCGCAGGAGCCAGGCGGCGGCGGCCGCACCCGCCAGCCAGCGGCCCACCTCGTCGACGACGAGCTTGGCGTTGAGGACCACGATCACCGTCGCCACCAGCCACGCGGCGATCCGGGTCGCGCGGCCGATGGCGAGCTCGCCCAGCCTTTCCCGGCTCGACACGAACTGGATCAGGGGGATGACCGCGAAGGGCAGCTGCAGGGAGAGGACGACCTGGCTGAGCACCAGGAGGCCGCCCGTCGACCCCTCGCCGAAGAAGACGATGGCGGCCAGCGCCGGGATGACGGCGAGCAGGCGGGTGATCAGCCGCCGGAGCCAGGGGCGGATGCGGAAGTTGAGGTAGCCCTCCATGACGATCTGGCCGGCCAGGGTGCCGGTGATGGTGGAGCTCTGGCCGGAGGCGAGCAGGGCCACGGCGAAGGCCACCGGCGCGATGGCGGCCCCGAGAATGGGCTCGAGGAGGCGGTGGGCGTCCTGGATCTCCGCCACCCCGTGGTGGCCGGTGCGGTAGAAGACCGCGGCCGCCATGACCAGGATGGCGGCGTTGACCAGGAAAGCGAGGTTCAGCGCCACGGCCGAGTCGAGCGTGTTGAGACGGATGGCGCGGCGCACGTCCTCGCCGGACTCGCCGATGCGGCGGGTCTGCACCAGGGACGAGTGCAGGTAGAGGTTGTGGGGCATGACGGTCGCGCCGAGGATGCCGATGGCGATGTAGAGGGCGGCGCTGTCCGGGAGGGCCGGCACGAAGCCCTGGACCAGACCCCTCCAGTCGGGCCGGGCGAGAAAGATCTCGATCAGGAAGGCGATGCCGATGGTGCCGACGAAGGAGAGCACCAGGGCCTCCAGCTTGCGGATCCCGAAGCTCGTGAGCAGGAGCAGGAGCAGGACGTCCAAGGTGGTGATCAGCACGCCCCAGAGCAGGGGGATGCCGAAAAGCAGGTTGAAGGCGATCGCCGAGCCGATGACCTCGGCCAGGTCGGTGGCGGTGATCGCCACCTCGGCCAGCACGTAAAGCGGGATGTTGACCAGCCTCGGGTAGGTCTCCCGGCAGGCCTGGGCGAGATCCCGGCGGCCGGCGATGCCGAGCCGGGCCGCCATGCTCTGGAGCAGAATGGCCATCAGGTTGGACATCAGGAGCACCCAGATCAGGGTGTAGTTGTAGCGGCTGCCCCCGGCCAGGTCCGTCGCCCAGTTGCCGGGATCCATGTAGCCCACGGCGACCATGAGCGCCGGGCCCGCCACCGCCCACCACCGCCGCCACAGGGGCCCCTGGCTGGGGACCTCGACGGAGCCGTGAATCTCGGCGAGGGACGGCTCGGTGGGGACGGATCCTCCCGGCGGGCGCTGGCTCATGGCCGGAATGTAGCATATGCTACTATCCTGTCAAGCCGGGAGGGAGCCATGAGCGCCACGCGCGGCAAGAGCGACCCGCAGGAACGTTTCCGGCGCGTCCGCCTGGATCACGCCCGGGAGCTGGCCGAGGACTACACGGAGCTCATCTTCGAGCTCGGACACGGGGCGGCGCCCGTGCGCCAGGTGGAGCTGGCGCGCCAGCTCGGCGTCTCCCACGTGACCGTGCTGCGCACCCTCCGCCGCCTGGAGCGGAACGGCTACGTCCGCCACCGGCGCGGCGCCGGCGTCACCCTCACCGATGCCGGCCGCCGGCTGGCCCTGGCCGCCCGGCGCCGCCACGAGACGGTGCTCGCCTTCCTGCTGTGGATGGGCGTCCCGGGGAGGGTGGCGGCGGTCGACGCCGAGGGGATCGAGCATCACCTCAGCCCCGCCACCCTCCGGCGGATGGAGGCGCTGATGCGGGGCCGGGAATGAGTTACGGCTTGCAGACCCCGCAGGGCCGGTAGCCCGCCAGGACGGCCGCCTCCCGGTCGAAGAATTCCGGATCGCCGGGATGGTGGTGGTACATCCGGCAACCCATCCGGTGGAACACCCGGCTCGTGGGGTTGCCGGCCAGCGCGGCCGCCCGCCCGCGGGTCGAGGACCCCTTCCGGCCGAGGACCAGGAAAACGCCGGCCGCCGCTCCCAGCAGCATCAGCAGGCCCGTCGCGAATCGTCGTCCAGTTGCCATCGTTGACTCCCTCGACGAGTGTACCGCGACCGCCGCCGTCCGTGCCCGCCCCGCTGCCGGAGAAGGACCGTACCGTTGGGAGCGCCCTTCTCCGTCGCGGTGTCCGACCGTGGTGGGATTGCCGCGTCGCCGGGCTGCGCC
>CAZXXL010000291.1:0-2938 GCA_964644635.1 uncultured Thermoanaerobaculia bacterium
CGGCGTGGCTGGCCGGCGCGGTGTTCTGCCTGCGGGACGTGGGCATGACGCTGCTCGTCCACCCGCCCGGGTGGGACACCCTGCCGGTTCGGATCATGACCCTGGCCGCCAACGGTGCGCCCTCGCTGATCGCCGCCCTGTGCGTCATCCTGGTGGCGGCCACCGTTGTGCCGGTGGCTCTGCTGAGCCTCGTGTTGGGGAGGTGGGAGGTGGCCCGGTGAGCCTGCTGGAGCTGGATTCGGTCCGTCTGGCCTACGGCGAGCGGGTGGCCCTCGACGACGTGAGCCTGGCGGTCGACGAGGGAGAGCGCGCCGTGATCCTGGGGCCCTCGGGCTGCGGCAAGACCACCATCCTGCGGCTCCTCGCCGGTCTCGCCGTCCCCGGCAGCGGTCGGGTGCTCATCGCCGGGCGGCTCGCGGCTGCCGACGGGCGGCTCCTCGTCGAGCCGGAGCGGCGCGGGCTGGGCATGGTCTTCCAGGACCTGGCGCTGTGGCCGCACCTCTCCGTGGCCGGCAACCTCGAGCTCGGCCTGCGTGCCCGCGGCGTGCCGCGGGCCGAGCGGAGGCGGCGCGTGAGGGCCATGCTCGAGCTGGTGGAGCTCGCGAACCTCGCCGGCGCGCGGCCGGGCGAGCTCTCCGGCGGGCAGCAGCAGCGGGTGGCGCTCGCCCGCGCGCTGGTCCTCGAACCCCGGGCCCTGCTCATGGACGAGCCCCTCTCGAGCCTCGATCCCGAGCTCAACCGCCGCCTGCGCCGGGAAATCCTCGCCTTGCAGGACCGGCTCGCCTTCACCCTGGTCTACGTCACCCACGACCGCGAGGAGGCCTGCGACCTCGCCACCCGCGTGATCGTGCTCAGCCGCGGCCGGGTGGTCGCCGACGGGACCCCGGAGGAGATCCCGGGAGGCTGAGCCGCGACCGTCTCAGCCGAAGGTGACGCGGGCGAAGCGACGCTTGCCGGCCTGGAGGAGGACGGTGCTCCCCGGCCCGGTCGCGACCTCGGCCTTGACGTCCCGGACCACCTCGCCGTCCACCCGCACCCCGCCCTGCTGGATCAGGCGCCGGGCCTCGGAGTTGGAGGCGGCGAGGCCGGCCTCGCGGAGGAGCCTAGACAGGAGCATGGCGTCACCCTCAACCTTGATGCTCACCTCCGGGATCTCGGAGGGCAGGTTGCGCCTGGAGAAGACCCGCTCGAACTCGGCCCGGGCGGCGGCCGCCGCCTCGGCGGAGTGGAGCTCGGTGACGACGGTGGCGGCGAGCTCCTTCTTGACCTCCATCGGGTGGCGCCGGCCGGCCTCGACGTCCGCCTTCATGGCCGCGATCTCGGCCTCGGTGCGGTCGGTCACCAGCAGCCAGTAGCGCCACATGAGCTCGTCGGAGATGGACATGAGCTTGCCGAACATCTCGAACGGCTCGTCCTCCACCGCGACGTAGTTGCCCAGGGACTTGGACATTTTCTCGACCCCGTCGAGCCCCTCCAGCAGGGGAACGGTCATCACCACCTGGGGCTCCATCCCTTCCTCGCGCATCAGGTGCCGGCCCATGAGCAGGTTGAAGAGCTGGTCGGTGCCGCCAAGCTCCACGTCGGTACGCAGCGCCACCGAGTCGTAGGCCTGAGCCAGTGGGTAGAGAAATTCGTGCAGCGAGATCGGCTGCCGCGCCTCGTAGCGCTTGCGGAAGTCGTCCCGCTCGAGCATCTGGGCCACCGTTACCTTGGCCGCGAGCCGGATCCAGTTGGCGGAATCGAGGGCGCCGAGCCACTTGGAGTTGAAGTCGATGACGGTCTTCTCGGGGTCCAGGAGCTTGAAGATCTGGCGCTCGTAGGTGCGGGCGTTCTCCTGGATCTGCTCCGGGGTCAGCTGGGGGCGGGTGGCCTTCTTGCCGGTGGGATCGCCGATCAGGCCGGTGAAGTCGCCGATCAGGAAGATCACCCGGTGGCCGAGCTGCTGGAAGTGGCGCATCTTGCGGATGACCACGGTGTGGCCGAGGTGGAGGTCGGGCGCGGAGGGGTCGAACCCCACCTTCACCACCAGGGGCCTGCCGGTCTCGGCGGACCGCCGGAGCTTGGCCTCCAGGTCCTCCTTGGGGATGACGTCCACGCATCCCTTGGTGAGGTAGGCGATCTGTTCCTCGATCGGCTGACTGACCACGCTGGCCTCCCGGGGCGGCCGGCCGGCGCCGGCCGGGTATCGCGCGGCACTCTACCAGATCAGCGCGCCGGGCGCGGCAGCTCCTCCACCGGGAACGGCCCCGCCCCCGTGGTCTGGAGGGCGCCGAAGTCGGCCCAGGCCGCGAACAGGGGGGCGAGATCCTCGGCGCCGCTCGCCATCACCGCCCGCTCCACGTCGCCCCCGGAGCGCCAGGGCGCCCCGGTGACCGCGATCCGGGCGCACACCCGCGCCGCACCCAGGGCGCCGTTGGCCTCCGCCGCCAGCCGCGCCATCAGCGTCCGCCTGACGGGTCCGAGATCGGCCTCGGCCGGGGGCGCCGCGAGCTTCTTCCAGGCCTTCTGCAGCCGCTGCTCCAGGGTGTTCAGCGGCGCCCGGGCCACCGCCACCAGCACCAGCACCGGGTGCCCGGGAACGAAGGGACTCTCGACGCTCACCGTGGTCTTGGGAAGCAGCGCCAGCGCGCGCTTCTCCAGCAGCGCCGCCGCCAGGCCGGAGGCGATCTCGCCGGCGTCGGCGGGCAGGGGCAGGGCGACGGCCATGGCCGAGCGGTCGCCCGGCAACGGCACCCGCGTCCGCGGCACCGCCGTCAGGTCCTGGACGTTGAGGGACGACGCCGGGCCGCCGAGGCCGGCCAGGAACTTGGCCAGCGCCTCGGCCGCGGTCCCGCGGTCCGGGGCCACCGCGCCCAGGGCGAGGTTGTCCGGGCGCAGCAGGTCGGCGGGCCTGGCGGCCGGCCGCCCGCCCTGGCCGAGCAGCGCCGCCATCAGGCCC
>CAZXXL010000292.1:0-2923 GCA_964644635.1 uncultured Thermoanaerobaculia bacterium
GAGCTGCGGTCGGCGCTGGGCAGTTCGCGGTGGGTGGTGGGCGCAGTGGTCAGGCGTCTGCGAGGTCACCGTCGGCAGCCTGGTCGTGCCCGGACGGATGCGGTCGCGGCCCGAGACCGTCCCCCTGCTCCGCGAGGCGCGCCGCCGCCGGGTGCGGGTGGTGGCCGTGGCGCGTGGGCTGGCCCTGGGAGCGGCCGGCGACCGGCTCACGGTCCTCTGGCCGCCGGCCGTGGACGTCGCCCGGCCGGAGAACGACCGCTCCCTGGTGGCGCGGGTCCGGCTGCAGAAGGGCTCGGTGCTCCTGACCTCGGACATCGGGTCGGGCATCGAGGGCGTGCTCGCCCGCCGGCCGGCGGCGCTGCGGGCCGACGTCCTCGTCGTCGCCCACCACGGCAGCAGGACATCGAGCTCCCCGGCCTTCCTGGCCGCCGTCGATCCCGCGGTGGCCCTGATTCCGGCCGGCCGGTTCAACCCCTATCACCACCCCGGCCGGCGCACGCTGGCGACCTTGGAACGGCTGGGAATCCCCTTCCGCTACCCGAAGCGGGACGGCGCCTGCGGCGCGGCCCGGAGGGACGGCCGCTGGGAGGCGTGGCCGTGAGCCGTCCGCCGATCCTGGTGGTCGCCGGGCCCACCGGGTCGGGAAAGTCGGCCCTCGGGCTGGCCGTCGCCGAGGCGCTCGGTGGCGAGATCGTCTCCGCCGACGCCTTCGCCGTCTACCGCGGCATGGACATCGGCACCGACAAGCCCTCCCCGGCCGCGCGGCGGCGGGTGCGCCACCACCTGATCGACGTCGCCGACCCCCGGGAGACGTTCTCGGCCGGAGACTTCGCCCGGGCCGCCGACGAGGCCATCGCCGCGATCCGTTCCCGGGCCCGGGTCCCGGTGGTCGTCGGCGGCACCCACTTCTACATCCGCGCACTCCTCCTCGGCCTGTTCCCCGGGCCCGCCCGGGACCCCGCCACCCGGGCCCGCCTCGCCCGGGAGTGGGAGCGGGATCCCGGCCGTCTCTGGCGCCGGCTTGAGAGCGTGGATCCCGAGACCGCCGGCCGTCTCCAGCCCGCGGACCGGCAACGGATCCTGCGCGCCTTGGAGGTCTGGGAGCTGAGCGGCGTGCCCCTCTCCGAACACTGGCGGCGGCACCGCCGCCCGCCCCGCTACACCGCCCTCATCGTCGCCCCGCGCCGGGAGCGGGCGGACCTCTATGTTAGAATCGAGAAGCGTGTCGACCTGATGTTTTCTTCGGGTTTTGTCGAGGAGGTGCGAGGCCTGCTCGAGGAGGGGGTGGAGCCGGAATCGCATGCCATGAAGGCGATCGGTTACCGGGAGGTGGTCGGATACCTGTCCGGAAAATGCAGTCTCGCGGAGGCCGTGGAGTCCACCAAGCGGGCGAGCCGCCGGTTCGCGAAACGGCAGCTCACGTGGCTGCGGCACCTCAGCGAAGGGCCGGTCGTCTGGGTTCCTCCTCTGGAGGACGGAGGCCTCGAAATCGTGGCGCGGCTCTGGAGCCGACACATCAAGGAAGGTGAGGAGTCATGAACAAGCCGGGAAGCAGCACCATCAACATCCAGGATCCATTCTTCTATCAGCTTCGCAAGGAGGCCCGGGCCCTGCACGTGTACCTGATCAGCGGCAAGCGGCTGACCGGCATTCTCCGGCGCTTCGATCGCTACGCCGTGGTCATCGAGAGCCGCGGCGCCGAGCAGCTCGTCTACAAGCACGCCATCGCCAGCATCACCCCGGCCAACGGCTATGTCGAACCGAGCTCAGAGGGTCGCCCGTAGCCTGGCCCGCGCCGGCCTGGCGGGGCTCCTGATCACCCTCCCCGCCTGCACCTCCATGGCGCCGGCGCCGGCGGGGGTGAGCAGCGCCGGCATGCCCGCGCCGTTCACCGGCCCGGGTCGCCCCGCCGTCGAGGCAAAGGCGCTGAAACATCTCGAGAAAGGCTGGCGCGGGATCCTGAGGAGTCGGCCGAACCTGGCCGCAGCGGAAGCCCGCCGTGCGGGCGCCGGCGCGGCGGCACGGGTGCTGGCCGCCGAGGCCCGTCTCGGCGACGATCCTGCCGCGGCCGAGAAGACCCTGAAAGCCGTCGTCGCCGCCAACCCGGGGTACGCCGCCGCCTGGATCGCCCTCTCGGTGGCCGCCGAGGCCGCCGGGGACGAGGCCCCCGCCCCGACGGCCGCCCGCCCCGCCCCCGCCCTGGCGCCGCCGGACCGCCGGCGCCGGCGCGCGCGCCGGCGGGACGCACCCGGGCTCGACGGGCCACGGCGCGGCGGCCGCGGGCCGGCCGCTTGAACCGGCTTGCCGAACGACGTTGGAATCTTCATCCACATGAAGTCGACTTTCTTGCTCTCGTGCTCCAGGTCACCGGCCAGACGTTGAACACCGTCGGTCGTGGCGATCAATAAGCGGCCTTTGGGGTCGGGCAGCAGAGCAAAGGTCCCGTCCGGCAACGTCGGGCCCTCCTGCGTCCGCCAGCCGTCAGCAGCCTTACCATAGAGCAGAGTCGGTCCCGACCGAAAGAAACGCCGACTCCACACCTGCGCGGCGTAGAGCGATTTGCTCTGCGCATCGTAAACCGGGCCGAGCACACTTCCCATCGGGCCATGGGCGTGTTCGAGAAATACTTCTTCCCACTGCCGCGTCTTGTCATCCCAACGCTCGGTCGCGCCACGCTCGTTCAGTGCGATCATCGTTTCGCCGGCCGGGACCAGGCGAATGATCCGCTGGCTCTCGACCAGAAACTGCTCGAACAATGCCTTGGTCGTGCCCACGGAGAAACAGAGCAGCCAGACAACGACCGTCATCACGACGGACACGACCGCGTTGCGCCACACCACGCCGGCAAATGCGGAAACAGCATAGTAGATCGCAAACAGGAACAGAAAGATCGGAATGCACAACAACAGACGGTGATTCCAGA
>CAZXXL010000293.1:0-2920 GCA_964644635.1 uncultured Thermoanaerobaculia bacterium
GGGGGCGCGCGTTGCGGCGGGCGGTGGGCGGGAGGGTGGCGGGGGAGGCCGGCTGCCGCGCCGCAAGGAAGCCGACGCCGGGGTGTCAGGGCAGGTGCCGACGACGGGAGATGCGACGCTGCGGCTGGCGGACCCCTGTGCTACCCTCCGCGCCATGCGGGAGGAGTTGCTTTCCAGACGGTCGGGGGAGATCCGGGGGATGTTCGGGCGGATCGCGCACCGGTACGATCTGCTCAACCGGGTGCTCTCACTGGGGCAGGACGTGCTCTGGCGGCGGGCGCTCTCGCGGACGGTGGCCGCATCGGGGGCCGGGCGGGTCCTCGACGTCTGCACGGGGACGGCCGACGTGGCCCTGGCGCTGCCGGAGGGTACGGAGGTCCTGGGCACGGACTTCTGTCTCCCCATGCTGGCCCGGGGGCGGCGGAAGGTGCGGGACCGCGGTCGTCGTCTGCCGCTGTTTGCCGGGGACGCCCTGGCGCTTCCGGTGGCCGACGCCTCCGTCGATGCCGTGACGGTGGCCTTCGGTGTGCGCAACTTCGAGGATCTGGCGGTGGGCCTCGCCGAGCTGATCCGCGTCCTGCGGCCGGGCGGGTGGCTGTTCATCCTGGAGTTCTCCCAGCCCAGGGGTCCCCTGGCGCCGCTCCTCGGGTGGTGGGCTCGGACGGTGCCCCCCCGGGTTGGCCGCTGGCTGTCCGGTGACCCCGAGGCGTACAGCTACCTTCCCGCCTCCGTGTCCACCTTCCCGAGCCTGGAGCGGATGACCGGAGTGCTGGGGGACGTCGGGCTCGAGGAGATCAGCGGCCGGCCCTTGACGGGCGGCGTCGCCGCCCTCTACGGTGGCCGGCGTCCGGAGATCTGGAGCGCGCCTGTCCGGAGCAGCGCGGCGCGGGAGCGACTGGAGGTCAACTGATGGAAGGTAAGATCCTCGACGGTAAGAAGATCGCGGCGGAGATCCGGGCCGAGGTGGCTGCGGAAGTCGCCAAGCTGGCCCCCCGCGGCGTGGTGCCGCGCCTGGACGCCGTGCTGGTGGGCGATGACCCGGCCTCGAAGGTCTACGTTGGCTCCAAGGCGCGGACCTGCAAGAAGCTCGGCATGGCCTCAGAGACACATGTGCTTCCGGCGTCCACGCCCCAGGCCGAGCTGGAGGAGCTGGTGGACCGGCTCAACGCCGACCCCGAGGTGGACGGGATTCTCGTGCAGCTCCCCCTGCCCCCGGGGATCGACACCCACGCCGTGCTCGACCGCATCGATCCGGCCAAGGACGTGGACGGCTTCCACCCCGTCAACACGGGGCTGCTCCAGCAGGGCCGCCCCGCCCTTGTGCCCTGCACCCCGGCGGGCATCCTGGAGATGCTCGACCGCGAGGGGATTGAAATCAAGGGCCGCCGGGCCGTGGTGGTCGGCCGTTCGGACATCGTCGGCAAGCCCATGGCCATGCTCCTTCTCCACCGGCACGCCACCGTCACCCTGTGCCACTCCCGGACCCGGGACCTGGCCGCCGTGACGCGCGAGGCGGACATCCTGGTGGCCGCGGTGGGACGTCTGGCCATGATTGGAGCCAAGCACGTCAAGGAAGGAGCAGTGGTCATCGACGTGGGGATCCACCGGCTGACCGAGCGGAGCGAGGTGGAGCGCCTCTTCCCAGGCGATGCCGCGCGGATGGAGCGCTTCGAGTCCAAGGGCTCGGTGCTGACGGGTGACGTGGACTTCGCCCGGGTGGCGCCCCTGGCTTCCCGGATCACGCCGGTTCCCGGCGGCGTCGGCCCCCTGACCATCGCCATGTTGATGGCCAACACCGTGCGGGCCGCACGGGCCCGCCGGGGCATCTGAGGGACGGACGGTGAACGGCGACGGCGTCGCCTCGCCCGGCCGGCCCTGCATCGTCGGGCTGACCGGCGGGCTGGCCTCGGGGAAGAGCTCAGTGGCCCGGCGGCTGGCCAAGCTGGGTGCCGCCGTCCTCGATGCCGACGCCGTTGTTCACGAGCTCTACGAGCCCGGCGAAACGGGAGCGGCGGCCGTCCGGGAGCTGTTCGGCGGCGAGGTGCTCGACGCCCGTGGTGGCGTCGACAGGCCGGCGCTGGCGGCGAGGATCCAGGAGGAGCCCGGCGCCCTCGCGCGGCTCAACGCGGCGATCCACCCCCTGGTGCGCCGGCGCGTTCACCGGTGGATTGACGAGCTGTCCAGGCGGTCGGACCGGCCCCCGGTAGCCGTGGTCGAGGCGACCCTGATGGTGGAGTCCGGGTCCTACCGGGACTACGATCTCCTCGTGGTCGTCTGGTGCCGGCCCGAGCAGCAGCTGGAGCGCGCCCTGGAACGGGGGGTGCCCGGGGAGAGGGCCCGCGCCCTCCTGGCGGGACAGATGCCCCTGGAGGAGAAACGCCGTCTGGCCGACGTTGTCATCGACAACTCGGGCTCGCTGCAGGAGCTGCCGGTCCAGGTCGACCGGGCCTGGAAGCGCATCCTGGAGCTCTGCGCTCGGAGGTAATCGAGGGAGCGGGGACCAGGACAGAAGGCCAGCGTCCATGGCCAGGCATCGCAGGGTGGGGGAAGTGACGAAGAGGTCCTCGCGCCAAGCTGGCTGCGCTCGGGCTCTCCGCGGCCCTGGGCGGGATGGACGGCGGGGTGACAGAGTAGGTGCCGAGGATGGGAGGGACGCGTAGCGACAGCGGCAGAATCAGCGGGAGCGCCTCCGGCGTCCGAACCGGCCACGCCCCCGGACGCTGCCGCTGCCCCTGATTTTGCCCCTCCCCCCCTTACACCTTCTCCAGCTTGGCGATGCTGGCGCTCCGCGGCCTTCCTCCACTGCCGCCTGTGAACCCTACACACTCGCCGCCGGCGCCGCGGGCTGTTGCCCAACCGCGGCCCCAACAACTTCTGTCGCAATGGCAGGTTGCTGCGCGATAGCCGCCGACACAGCCAC
>CAZXXL010000294.1:0-295 GCA_964644635.1 uncultured Thermoanaerobaculia bacterium
GCAGGGGGGAGGGGGAGAGGGGGAGAGCAGGCCGTGTGCCGTGGTGGTGTTCAATGGCGATGGGGTCCCTCGCTTCGGGTCTGGCGGGCCTTTCGCCCTTTCTGTCATGGCGAGGTGGCGTAAGCGCGCGAGGCGAAGCCTCGCTTGCGCGCACGCCACCCCGAGGAGCGAAGCGACGAAGGGGACCCCGGAGGCGCGCGACGTGGCCATCCCTGGCAGCGTTGGAGCGCGCGGGGCGGTGCTCCGTTGCGGTGTCCGATCGTGGTGGGATTGCCACGTCGCCGGGCTGCGCCCG
>CAZXXL010000294.1:395-2909 GCA_964644635.1 uncultured Thermoanaerobaculia bacterium
GCTCCTCGCAATGACAGGGCGAGGCTGGAGCGCGGGGGGCTGTGCTCCGTGGCGGTGTCCAATCGTGGTGGGATTGCCACGTCGCCGGGCTGCGCCCGGCTCCTCGCAATGACAGGGCGAGGCTGGAGCGCGGGGGGCTGTGCTCCGTGGCGGACCGCGCTAGTCTTGTGAGAGGTTGATGACGCACGGATCGACGATGCTGCTGCTGGCCGGTGTCGGCTCACTGGTGGTGGGCGCGCTGGTGACGAGCCTGGCGGTGCCGCTGGTGGCCGGGATGGCGAGGGCGGTGCGGGCGATGGACTACCCCGGCGGGCGGCGGCGGCACAGCGGCGCGGTCCCGCGGCTGGGCGGCCTGGCGATCGCGGCGGGGATCACGTTCGGCGCCGGCGGCGCGGTGCTGGTGACGTGGCGGGCGTGGGGCTCGAGGGTGTCGCGCCTGGAGGTCGGCGGCCTGCTGGTGGGGCTGGCCCTAGTCTTTCTCGTCGGGCTGGTGGACGACCTGATCGGGGTCTCGGCATGGAAACGGCTGGCGACCGAGCTGGTGGCGGCCGGCTTCGTGGTCAGCGTCGGCTGGAGGTTCGACCAGCTCGCCATCCCGGGCCTCGGCACGGTGCACCTCGGGACCCTGGGGGTGGTGCTCTCGGTGGTGTGGGTGGCGGGGGTCACGAACGCCATCAACCTGCTGGACGGCCTGGACGGGCTGGCGGCCGGGGTGACGGCGATCATCGCGGCCAGCCTGGCGGTGTACTCGCTGATGCAGCAGAACGTGCTCACCGTGGTGCTGATGGCGGCCATCACCGGGAGCTGCCTGGGCTTTCTCCGCTACAACTGGGAGCCGGCGAAGATCTTCATGGGCGACGCCGGGTCGCTGTCCCTCGGGTTCCTGATCGCGGCGACGACGGTGCACGCCTCGCTGAAGGCCTCGGCGGCGGTGGCCATCGTGGTGCCGCTGCTGGCGCTCGGGGTGCCGGTCATCGACACGTTGATGGTGATGCTGGTGCGGTTCCTCGACCGTTCCGAGGGCAGCGTGCTCCCCAGGATCCTGCGCATGTTCAAGGCCGACCGGAATCACCTGCACCACCTGCTCGAGGCCGCCGCCCGCCACCGCAGGCGGGTGGTCGGCTGGATCTACGGCCTGGTGGGAGCGTTCTGCGGGGCGTCGCTGTGGGTGGCGGCGACGAAGAACGGGAGGGCGGGCCTGGTGCTGGTGGCGGTGGAGATCGCGGTGGTCTTCGTGGTCAGGAGCCTGGGACTTTCACGGCGCATGCGGGCCATGAGCCGGGCCAAGCGCGAGGCGCTCAGGCGCGAGGTGTTCGGGGAGACGGGGGAGAGCGGCACCGTCACGACGAAGTAAAACCCGCGGATTCCGATGCCGGGAGCCGGGCACGCGCCCGGCTTTTGTTGTACAATCTCGGAGCGGTCAGGGGGCGAAGAAGCATCTATGGGACCGAATCTCAGCAAGTTCTCGGCGTTGCTGGAGCTCGTGCGGTGGATGGGCCGCGGCCTGCGCGGGGACGGGTCGTCACCGCTGCGCCTGGCGGACCTGGCCGCCACGTGCGCCGAGCTCGAGGTGCCCGTGGAGTACGTCACTGCCGGGCTCGCGGTGCTGCGCCGGGTGTCGGCCGAGCTCGGCTTCGACACGGGGTCGCTGGGAGGATCCCTGCCCGCGGCGGCCGCCTACTTCGAGGAGCTGGAGGAGGTCAACGCCACCAAGCTCGCGGAGATCGCCGGCCTCGTGGCAGGGCTCGAGCCGCAACCCGAGCCGCCGCTGCTGCTCGGCGACCTCGCCAGCCTGCTCGAGATCTTCGGCTCGCTGGGAGCGCACCCGGTGCGCGTGGTCACGGTGGGGCTGGCGACGGCGCCCTCCGAGGAGGAGTCGGTGACCCGGCGCCTGATGACGGCGCTGCCCTTCGAGGTCTCGGTGGCGCCCCTGGGCCGGCTGCGCGGCCTCGGCGGGCGGTACACCAGGACGGACGCCGCGGCGGGGGCCCGGCTGCGGGTGCCGACGGGCGAGTTGATGGTCGTGCTGCTGGCCGCCCGGCTCGGCGACCCGGCGGCGAACCCGGCGAGCCCCACGTGGATGCAGCTCGCCGTGGCGCTGAAGGCCTGGCGCGACACGCTGGACATGGAAGCCGTCCTCGACCTCGCCCGGGAGCTCGATCTCGAGGGACGTGTCCACCACGGGCTGGCGATCGTCCAGGCCATCCTCCCCGAGCTGGACCACACCATCCCGGTCAAGGAGCTCAAGGTTCCCGCCGTCGAACGGAGGGTCGCGGTGCCGATCGCCGCCCGCCGCGTCGTCGCCTTCACCCTGGGGGAGGACACGTAGGTCACGCGGTCCGGCGCTCTCCCGCCCCTGTCAGGGCGAAGTGGCGTGAGCGCTCCACCCCCTCTTGTCATGGCGAGGTGGCGTCAGCGCGCGAAGCTTCGCTTCGCCTGCGCGCACGCCACCCCTTCGCCCTTTCTGTCATGGCGAGGAGGCCGGCGGAGCCGGCCGACGTGGCCATCCCTAGC
>CAZXXL010000295.1:0-2909 GCA_964644635.1 uncultured Thermoanaerobaculia bacterium
CGAGCGTGCGGCGAGACGGCGACGTCCTCCGCGGCGCCCGGCACGGGCGCCGGCTGCCCTCCACGCCGATCTCGCCGTCCATGTAACTCTCGCCGAAGCCGAGAAAGCCGCTCTTGAGCGTGCGTCTGAGGGCGCGTTGGGTTCTGAAGGCAATGGTGAAATCCGGCTCGCCGGCCCCGAACCCCTTGCGGTCGCCGTTCCACAGACTGACGACGAAGGAGATCTCGGGATTGGCGGCCGCCGCGCGGTTCAACAGATTCACGACCATGCGTTCCATGGAGACTCCCCGTTTTTTAATGTGTGTTCGGTCGTCTTGCATCGCAAGGCTGCGAGAGAATGGGGCGTGAACGTTCGCGAGATGGTCGACGAGGGGAGAACGCGCCTGCCGAAACGGGAGGGCCTTCCGGATCCGCGACGCGAGGCCCGGTGGCTGCTGGCACGGGCGTGGGGGGTATCGGAGACCTGGCTGCGGCTCCATCCCGGCGCCGAGGCGCCTGCGGAGGTTGTAGGACGGTTCCGCGACTGGATCGAGCGGCGCGCGCTGGGGGAGCCCGCCCACCACCTCACCGGCACGTGCCCATTCTGGAATCGAGATTTCATCGTCTCTCCCGCCGTTCTGATTCCGCGCCCAGAGACCGAGCTGATCGTGGCGACCGTGTTGGCAATAGAGATGCCGGAAAAGGCTCGGCTTTTGGATGTCGGCGCCGGGTCCGGTTGCCTGGCGGTGACCTTCGCTCTCGAGCGTCCGGCGTGGTGGGTCACGGCCACCGACCTGTCGGGAGAAGCCCTGATCGTCGCCGGCAGAAACGCCGCTCGTCTCGGCGCCCGGGTGAAATTCGTTCGCTGCGACCTGGCGACGGCCGTCCGCGGGAGCTTCGACGTGATCGTCGCGAACCTGCCCTACGTTCCGAGCTCCGCGATGCCGCGACTTCCCGTTGAGGTCCACCACGATCCGCCGGCCGCCCTTGACGGAGGCGCGGGTGGCTTGGAGCTGATCGCTCGCCTGGTAACCGGCCTGCCGCGGCTGCTGGCGTCGCAGGGGATCGCCCTCCTCGAGATCGGTGAAGGGCAAGTCGGGGCCGTGGAGGCTCTGGTCCGCGGCGTCGACCTTGTCGTCCTCCGGCGTCTGAAGGATCTGGGCGGATGCGAGCGGGTGATTGTGCTGGGAAGAATGAAGGATGACGGCTACAGTAGCGTGTGAGCCGGGGAGAGCGGAGGAACAGGTATGGGGGCGAGTAGTCGGGTCGGGTTTTCGTCATGATTCGGGGATCCACAGGCGAGAGGAGTGCAGCTGCTCGCAAGAGCTCACGGCTCTGGACACGATGGTTTGCGGCGGGTTGTGCCGCCCTGGTGATCCTTGGGCTCGCGGTCCGCCTGCCGTACCTGGCGGGGGCCGGCTTTCCACTGAACGACGGTGGGTTGCCGACGGTGATGATGCAGGACCTCCGGGCCAACGACTTTATTCTCCCAGTTTTGACGAGCTACAACTCCGATCAGATCCCTTTTGTCTACCCTCCCCTCGCCGTCTACATGGGGGCTGCAATCGAGACTCTTGGTGGCCTGAGCGCCAAGGATGTTCTTCTCTGGCTGCCATTGATACTCAGCCTTCTCTGCCTGCCGGCCATGGCCCTTCTCGGACGTTCCGTTCTCGATTCTCCGGCGGCGGGGTTGTGGGCCGGAGCAGCGTTTGCGCTGCTACCGAGTGCCTATATCTGGCAGATCATGGGGGCTGGTCTAATGCGGTCGGCGGGTTTCCTTTTTGGCATCCTGACTCTCTGGCAGGCCCACGAAATTCTCCGTACCGGGAGACGTCAGACCTGGAGGATGGCGAGCACGGGGATATTGGCGGCCTTGACCCTCCTCTCACACCCCTCGCTACCGATCCCCATTGTCACCGGAATCGCCCTCATGTGGGTCGCCGAATCCAGGGAGGTGGGTTCCTTGAGCGAGCTCACAGGCGCAGCCGCTGTCGCCTTGGTCGTGACTTCCCCGTGGTGGGCCCTGGTGCTCTGGCGCTTCGGGACGGCCCCATGGGCCGCCGCGGCGGCGACGACGGGAAGCGGAGGTCTGCTGGGCGATCCTTCAGTGCTGCTGCATTTCTCCGGCGAAGCTTCTCCAACAGTTTTCATGGTTTTGGGAGTCTTGGGGAGTGTCGCGGCACTGGTTTCCCGGAGGTGGTTCCTTCCCGCCTGGCTCGTGGGCCTTTTCGTTGTCGACCCCCACGGGGCCATCGGCTCCGCCTGCCTGCCACTCGCATTGCTGGTTGGTCTAGCGATGGTCCAGGTGGTGTTGCCGGGGCTGCTCTCAACTGTAGAGTCCTCCCAGCCTGCCGAGTCCGGTGTGGACTCCAGGGGCGGCGTGGAGCCGGCGATCGCCACCGACCCTAGAGCCCGATTTGCGGTCGTCCTGGTGGCCGTGGCGATTCTCGGGATAGGGCTCCTGGAAAACGCCTGGCTCCGGACGGATGGATGGACCCCCCTCCACCCATTGCCCTCAGCTGACCGGGAGGCCATGGCCTGGATCGCCACCCACACTCCGTCGACCTCGGCCTTCGT
This sequence comes from uncultured Thermoanaerobaculia bacterium, assembly GCA_964644635.1. Lineage (GTDB taxonomy): Bacteria > Acidobacteriota > Thermoanaerobaculia > Thermoanaerobaculales > Sulfomarinibacteraceae > CAZXXL01. The sequence continues at coordinate 2,556 of CAZXXL010000295.1, forward strand.
CGCGCTGGGCCCCGCCTTACATTGGTATGACGACTCGGTCGGGGAGTGGTTCCCAGCACTTGCCGAGCGCCGATGCCTGACCACCGTTCAAGGAACCGAGTGGCTCCCGGGTGGCGTGTGGCAACGTCGGCGTGAAGCGCGTAAGAAACTCATCGAGACGGCGTGGAGCTCGGCGGAGGCGTTCCGGGCCTTCGTGGTTCGTGAGCTGGGCGATTTTCGCGGGGTTTACCTGTCTCGCCAGGCCCTCCGGGGAAATCCCCGGCTGGACCATCTGGCACGCCTCATCAGCCTCTCTCCGGGAACCAGGTTGGTTTTCTCCGGCCGCGGAGGGGTCGTATTCTTGATGCAAGAAGA
>CAZXXL010000296.1:0-2887 GCA_964644635.1 uncultured Thermoanaerobaculia bacterium
GGATTGCCCCGGCCCTCCTTCCGCGCCCGCCCCCACCCGCCGCAGGACCGTTCTTGGGGACCCCTTTGCTGTCGCGGTGGGGACCCTGCGGCGTTGCATTTCCCCCTCTTTGTCATGGCGAGGAGAACGCCGGAGGCGCTCGACGTGGCCATCCCTCACAGCGTTGGAGCGCGCTACCCAGTGCTCCCTGGCGCGCCCCAATCGTGGTGGGGTCCCTTCGCTCGGGCCCTGGCGGGCCCTCGCTCGGGACGCCGTGACACCGAGCGGCTGTGCCGCCCGGTGTCACGGCGCTTCGTCGGCTTCCTGGGGGAAGCCTCCTCGCAATGACAAGGGAAGGAGGCGGAGCGCGCCGCCCACCGCTCCGGGAGCGCTCGGGAACCCCGGAATGGGGCGCGGACCGGATCACTCGCCGGACGGCATTGTCACGCGTGGATCCCCGCCGGCGGGCGGATCGTTCCACAGCGCGTCGACCTTCCGGCGCATGGCGGCGCAGATGTCCGCGCTCGAGGTCACCCGGTTCCACAGGCCCCTGGCGAGGAGGGAGAGGCCGGCGGTGGCCACGGCGACGCCGGTGTTGGCGGCCCCGGTGAGGGGGCGGACGCGGGGCACCGGCTTGCGCAGGGTGCCGCCCACCTTGATGAGGGAGTTGGTCAGGCTGCTGGCGCTGAGGCCGAGGCCGCGCCGGGGCTTGGCCGTGATCACGATGTCCAGCTTCTCGGTGGCCAGGTCGATGGTGCCGCGCCCGGTGGTGGTGACGTTGGCGGTCTTGAGCCCGAGGGGATCGAGGGTCGCCACGCCGCCGGCGATCCGCCCGGCGATCACGGCGCAGTCGAGGCGGGTGCTGGGCTCGTTTTTCGAAAACGGGTTGATGACGTCGAGGATCTGCATCAACGCCGAGCCGCCGACGACCTCGAGGGCGCCGCTGGCGATGCGTCCGCCGCCGAGGAGCGCGCTGAAGCGCCCGTCGGCGGTGGCCAGGATCCCGTGCGGGGACCGTCCGGCGCCGGCGATCGCGACCCGCGCGTCGAGGGTGGGCCAGGTCTCGGAGGCGGCCGTCCCCCGCGAGAGGTCGACGGGTATCCCGGCGATGGTGGCGGCCAGCACCGCACGGTACCGCTTGCCGGCCGGCGTGAGGGCCAGCGTGCCGCGGATGGTGCCGCCGGCCTCCGGGTGGGCCTCCACGGGATCGAGCCTGAGGGCGCCCCCGGCCAGACGAATACCGGCGGCGAGGTCCTTGAGCCGAACCGAGCGCAGGACGAGCTCGCCGATCCGGCACTGGATCGTCCCGTCGAAGACCTTGAGGAAGCCGAGCTCGAGGGGCGTGTCGGGCACGACCAGCGCCGAGACCGGCTTCGCGGCAGCCCGGGCGGCCCGGGGACGAGCCCCCAGCTCGAACCGCCGCGCGCTCAGGCTGCCGCTGATGCCGAGCACGGGCTCGGCCGCCCCGGCCCTGGCGTGCCGGAGACGGACGCTGCCGGCGGCGTCGAAGCCGGACAGGATCACCGGCTCGCCCTCGGGGCCGGGCAGCCGCGTGGTGCCCGGGCCGCGGACTTGAACGCGAAGGTCGGTCCCACGGAAGCCGGGAGCCGGACCCACGGCGCCGTCGATGCTGCCGCCGAGGCCCGCCAGGGTGAACCGGACCGCGCGGAAGGCGAGGCCCGCCGGCCCGTGCTCGATGTGGCCGACGCACGAGTACGGCCCGGGCGGGAGGCCGGCCGGGATCCCGGGCACGCCGAGCCCGGCCAGCACCGCGCGCAGACTGCCGGTGTCGGGGCCCTTCGCGTCGACGTCGAGGGCGAAGCGACTGGCGCTTGCGGGCTGGACGGTTCCGTCGACGAAAATCCGGTTCTCGGCGATGGTGCCGGCCAGCTTGCGCAGGCGGTAGCCGCCGGCAACGACGTCCACCCCACCGGTGAGCGAGAACGGCACCGGCGGCAGGGAGGGAAAACCCATGATCCGGCCGAGCCGGCCGATGTTCTCGCCGGATGTGGTGATCTCGAGGCTGGTGCCCACCAGCCCCGTCCCTGTGACCAGCCGGCCGCGCAGGGTGACGCTCTCGGCGCCGAACGAGGCCTCGAGCCCGGTGAACCGGACGGCCCCGCGGGCGACGGCCAGCCGCACCGAGGCACGGAAGGGCGCCGCCGGGAGATGCTCGAGGCCCGTCAGGGACGCCAGCTCGGCGGCGTTGCGGCCGGCGCCGTCGAGGGCGACCTCGACCGGGCCGGAGGCGGGGGGTCTCGGCACGTTCACCGCGCCGGTGAAGGTGCTCGAGCCGAGGGCGGCGTCGATGCCGCCGATGTGGATCCGCCCGGGCTCGATCCCGAGCCGGGCCTGCGCCCGGAAGGGCCCGGGCGGCAGGCCGGGCAGGCCGAGTAGCGCGGCCAGGGCCGCCGGGTCCTTTCCGGCCGCGGACAGGTCCAGGGCCGTGCCGGCGAGACCGTCCGCGGTGATGACGCGGCCGCGCGCCGTGACCCGGTCGGCTCCGAGGCGGCCTTCGAGCCCGTCCACCCGGAAGCCGGAGCGCTCCATGGTCAGGCGGGCGTCGACGGCGAACGGTGCCCCCGGCAGGCGGGCGCCGGCGAGGCCGTCGAGGGCGGCGAGGTCGGGGCCGGCGGCACGGACGGTGAACGTGGTGCCGGCGTACGTCTTCGAAGTGGCGATCACGCCGTCGGCCGCCAGGGTGTTGTCCCCCACGCGGGCCCGCAGGTCGCGGAGCGTGACCGCGCCCGGGGCGATGGCCACCTTCCCGCTCAGGGCGAGGGGGCCGGGGGGCAGGGTGACGTGGGCGAGCCGCGCCAGGAGGCGGCCGTCCGGGGCGGAGAACCGGAGCGAAAGGCTGGTGCCGGTCAGGGCCGGCGGCCGGCCGAGGGTCCCGCCCGCGCGGAGC
>CAZXXL010000297.1:0-2877 GCA_964644635.1 uncultured Thermoanaerobaculia bacterium
CAACTCAATACGCCTCAATCGGTTACACTATCCTTGGCGTGGAAACTTCAGCCTAGAACTCGGTCTCGCGTGGATCGAACCACGGATAGACGGCCGGCAGGACGATGAGCGTGAGCAGCGTCGCCGTGATGATGCCGCCGATGACGACGGTGGCCAGGGGATGCTGCACCTCGGCGCCGGCCGAGGTGGCGACCGCCATCGGGACGAAGCCGAAGGCCGCCACCAACGCGGTCGTGATCACCATGCGGAGCCGGTCGAGAACCCCCTGGTGGGCGGCGTCGGCCGGCGAAAGGCCGCGACGCCTGAGACTCTGGATGTGAGCAACGACGACGATGCCGTTGAGAACCGCGATGCCGGAGAGTGCAATGAACCCGACCCCGGCGGAGATGGTGAACGGCAGGCCGCGGAGGTAGAGCGAGAAGACCCCGCCGATGACGGCCAAGGGCACGTTGAGGTAGATCAGCGCCGCCAGCCGCACCGACTTGAAGGTCAGGTAGAGCAGGACGAAGATCATCGCCAGGGTGACCGGCACGACGATCCGGAGCCGGGCGCTGGCGCGTTGGAGGTTCTCGAACTGCCCCCCCAGGTCAGCCGGTAGCCCGGAGGGAGCTTCACCCGGCGCGCCACGGCCGCCTGCGCCTCGGCCACGAACGAGCCCAGGTCACGCCCGCGAACGTTGGCCTCCACGGTGATGCGACGGCTGATCGCCTCGCGGGAGATCTGGTTGACACCCTCCTCCTCCCGCACCTTGGCCACCTGTCCCAGCGGCAGCAGCACCCCGCCGGCGCCGGAGACGGGCAGGTTGCGGATGTCCGCGACCTCGCGGACGGTCCCCGGCGGAAACGTCACTGCCAGGGGAAACCGGGGCTGCCCTTCGATGACGACCCCGACGTCCACCCCGGCGCGGGCGGACTGGACGACGGTCAGTATCGACGCCGCGTCGACGCCGTAGCGAGCCGCCTGCCGCCGGTCGACCTCCACCGTGATGTTGGGCAACCCGGAGATCTGCTCGACCTTCACATCTGCCGCCCCACGGACGCCCGCGACCACCTTGGCCACCTGCTCGGCGACCTCCGCCAGCTGCCGCAGATCGTCGCCGAAGACCTTGATCGCCAGGTCCGAGCGAACCCCAGCGATGAGCTCCTGGACACGCAACTCGATCGGCTGCGAGAACGAGAACTTGACCCCCGGAACCGCACGATTGAGCGCCGAGTCCATCTTCTCGATGAGCTCCTCCTTGGTCGCGGCCCTGGTCCATCCCTGCTTGGGTTTGAGCATCACGAACACGTCGGAGATGTCCACCCCCATGGGGTCCGTGGCGATCTCGGCGCGGCCGGTCTTGGAAACCACGGTCGACACCTCGTCGGGAAACTCCCCAAGCAACGTCTTTTCGATCAGGGTGGTGTCCCGCGTGCCCTGCTCCAGGCCGACGGACGGAAGCCGCCACGCCTGGAGGGCGATCGATCCCTCGTCGAGGCGGGGGATGAACGCGGTGCCGAGGGACCCGAAGACCACGAGCGAGGCCGCGAGGAGCAGCCCCGCCCCGGCCACCACGACGACCGGGTGAGCCTGGGCACGGCGAAGAACCGGCCGGTAGAGGCGCTCGGCCCACCGCATCAGCCGGGTCTCCTTCGTCTCCCTGGCGGAGGCCAGGAAGAACGTGGCGAGAACCGGCGCAACCAGGAGGGCGATCAGCAACGAGCCGAGAAGCGCAAACGCCACCGTGAGAGCCATGGGACGAAACATCCGGCCCTCGACGCCCTGGAGCGTGACGATGGGAAGGTACACCATGATGATGATACCGACCGAGAATGCCACCGATCGTCCCACCTCCGCCGCGCCTTCCCGCACCGCCATCAGCGGGGAGAGCGCTTTGTCACTCTCCTCCAGCCGCCTGAGGATGTTCTCGATGATCACGATCGAGCCATCGACGAGCAGCCCGAAGTCGATCGCCCCGAGGCTCATGAGGTTGGCGGAGATGCCGAACCGGGACATGAGCACGAACGCGAAGAGCATCGAAAAGGGAATCGCCGCCGCGACGATCAGACCCGCGCGCACGTTCCCGAGAACCAGGATGACCACGAACACGACCAGCACGGCGCCCTCGATGAGGTTCTTCTCGACGGTCCGGACCGTGCGATCGACGAGCTCGGTGCGGTCGTAGAAGGTGTCGATGGTCACCCCGGGCGGGAGGGACCTGGAGATTTCCTGGATCGCCCGGTGGACGTCCCGGGCCACCACCCGGGAGTTGGCGCCCTTGAGCATCATCGTGATCCCGAGAACCACCTCGCCGCGGCCGTCCCGTGTCACCGCTCCCTGGCGGGTGACGGCGCCGAGGCCGACGTCGGCCACCATCCCCACCGTCACCGGGGTCCCCTGCTCGTCCGTGCGGAGGACGACGTTCTTGATGTCGTCGATGCCCGTCAGCAGGGCCTCGCCGCGGATGATGCGCTGCTCGCCGGCGTGCTCGATGTAGCCGCCCCCGGTGGCCAGGTTGTTGCGCTGGAGGGCCTCGATGACGTCGCCGATGCCGAGGCCGTAGGCGCGGAGCCGTGCCGGGTGGATCCGGACCTCGTAGCGCTTGGCCTGACCGCCGAAGGTGTTGACCTCGACGATGCCGGGCACCGACCGCAGGCGGTACGCGATGTCCCAGTCGAGCAGGGTCCGCAGCTCCATCGGGGTCCAGCACTCCTCCGTGTCGGGGGCGCCGGGGGCGCACATGGGCTCGCCGCGGACCTCGAACTGGTAGATCTCGCCGAGACCCGTCGAGATCGGCCCGAGCTCGGGAGACCCGTATCCGGGAGGAATCATCTCTTCCGCGGAGGCAAGCCGTTCCGAGACCTGCTGCCGGGCCCAGTAGATGTCGGTGCCGTCCTC
>CAZXXL010000298.1:0-2777 GCA_964644635.1 uncultured Thermoanaerobaculia bacterium
AATCGTGATGGGATTGCTTCGTCGGATTCCTCGGAATCCTCCTCGCAATGACAAGGCGAGGAAGGAGCGCGCTCCGGGGTGCTCCGTGGTGGTGCCCGATCGTGGGGGGGGGTCCCGTCGCTCGGCCCTGGCGGGCCTTCGCTCGGGACGCCGCTCCACCATGGGCGGCGGAGCCGCCCGGTGTCACGGCGCTTCGCTCGGGACGCCGTTCGACAGCGGGAAGCAGAGCTTCCCCGTCTCACGGCGCTCGGAGCGGGATTGCTCCGGCCCTCCCGCCGCGCGCGCCCGTACCCGCCGCAGGACCGTCCGTGGGGAGCATCCTTCGCCGTGGCGGCGCCGCCTCGATGCTGCTTTGTGACGGATTCCCACATGCACGTTCAATCCGGGATGCACTCGGCGCTGGCTCTGGGCGTCGCGGGGCCGTCGACAGAATCGGCACCTCCGAAATGTCGGGGAAGGTTCAACGGCCAGCACGGCCGGCGCTTCCGCCCGGGGATGCTTGTGACATGGGGTACAATTGCTGGCGGAGGGGGACGATGGGTTTTCTCGATGATCTCAAGCGGCGCGCGCGGGGTGTCGGCGGCCACATCGTGCTGCCGGAGGGGGACGACCCGCGGGTGATCGAGGCGGCGGCGACGCTGCGCGGGGACGACGTGTGCCGGGTGACGGTGCTCTGTCCCGCAGGCAGCCGCTCGGCCGCCCACGAGGATCTCGAGCGAAGCGGCGTGAACGTCGCCGATCCGGCGACGGACTCCCGGCGGGAGGCCCTGGTGGATCTGCTCTACCAGCGGCGGCGGGCGAAGGGCTGGGACCGGGAGCAGGCCGCCCGCGCGGCCGCGGATCCGCTGTACTTCGCCTCGCTCCTGGTCGCCGCCGGCGAGGTCTCGGGATCGGTGGGCGGATCGGTTCGGACCACCGCGGACACGGTGCGCGCCGCCCTCCACTGCATCGGTCCCAAGCCGGGCCTGAAGACCGTGTCCTCCTGCTTCGTGATGGTCCATCCGGACCCCCGCTGGGGCGAGAACGGGGTGATGGTCTTCGCCGACTGCGCCGTCCTGCCCGACCCGGACCCCGGGCAGCTGGCCGAGATCGCCATCGCCGCCGCGGACAGCTTCCGCCTCATCGTCGGCGGCGAGCCCCGGGTCGCCCTGCTCTCCTTCTCCACCCGGCACAGCGCCGACCATCCCCTGGTGGACAAGGTGCGGGAGGCGGTGGCGCTGCTCGGTGAGCGCCGACCCGGCTTCGCCTTCGACGGCGAGCTGCAGATGGACGCCGCCCTGGTCCCGGCGGTGGGCGAGCGCAAGGCGCCGGGATCCCCGGTGGCCGGCCGCGCCAACGTGTTGATCTTTCCCGACCTCGACGCCGGCAACATCTGCTACAAGGCCACCGAGCGCCTGGGCGGCGCCCGCGCCCTCGGGCCGCTGCTGCAGGGGCTGGCGAGGCCGGCCAACGATCTCAGCCGCGGCTGCTCGGCGGCGGACATCGTCGAGACGGCCTGCCTGACGCTGCTCCAGGCCCAGGGGCCGGCATGAGGGTCCTCGTCGTCGGCTCCGGCGCCCGGGAGCACGCGCTCGTCCACGCGCTGCGCCGCTCCCCGAACGTCAGCGAGGTCTTCGCCGCGCCCGGCAACCCCGGTATCGCCGCCGCCGCCGACCTCCTGCCCATCGCCGCCGACGAGGTGGCCGGCCTGGCCGAGGCCGCCGAGGACCTGCGCATCGACCTCACCGTGGTCGGGCCCGAGCTGCCGCTGGCGCTCGGCATCGGCGACGAGTTCGCAGCGCGCGGTTTGCGCCTCTTCGGTCCCAACCAGGCGGCGGCCCAGGTGGAGGCGAGCAAGGTCTTCGCCAAGGAGCTCTGCGAGCGTCACGGCATCCCCACCGCCCCGGCGGTGGTCGTGGAAAGCCGCGCCGAGGCCGAGCGCGCCGTCGAGGAGCTCGGCGTCCCGGTGGTCCTCAAGGCGGACGGGCTGGCCGCGGGCAAGGGTGTGATCGTGGTCCAGGAGCCCTCGGAGCTCGATCCGGCCCTGGACGTCTACTTCGAGGAACGGCGTTTCGGGACGGCCGGCGCCCGGGTGCTGGTGGAGGAGTTCCTCGCCGGCGAGGAGCTCTCGTTCATGGTGATCAGCGATGGCACGCGCTTCGTGCCCCTGGCCACCTCCCACGACTACAAGCGCGCGGGCGACGGCGACACCGGACCCAACACCGGCGGCATGGGGTCGCACTCGCCCGCCGTGCTCCCGGCGGGCACCGGGCGGGAGATCGTGGAGCGCGTCGTGCGGCCGGCGCTGGCGGGGCTGGCGGCCGAGGGCCGCCCGTACCGGGGCGTGCTCTACGTGGGCCTGATGCTCACGGACGAGGGGCCGCGGGTCCTCGAGTTCAACTGCCGCTTCGGCGATCCCGAGACCCAGTCGATCCTCCTGCGCCTGGAGGACGACTTCGCGACGCTGCTGAAGAGCGCCGCGGACGGGAACCTGGCGTCCACCACGCTGAGCTGGCGGCGGGAGGCGGTGGCGTGCGTGGTGCTCGCGGCCGCCGGATACCCGCGCGCCCCCCGGCGGGGCGACCCGATCCGCGGCACCGAGCAGGCCCGGGCGGGGCGACCGGGCCGGCGGCCACCGCCTACTGCAGCATGAGGGCCGGCGGGTCGAGGGCCGGGTGGGGATCGATGAAGGGAAAGAGCAGCGGGCTCGAGATCGAGTAGGGCAGGTGGCGGGACTTGAGGGGCCGATCGCCCAGCTCGGCGGCAAGGGCGGCATAATCCACCGTCAGGGCGTCTTG
>CAZXXL010000299.1:0-2747 GCA_964644635.1 uncultured Thermoanaerobaculia bacterium
TAACAGTTGACATGGATGCCGGGAATGATGAGAATCATTGCCAGCGGCACATCGCGGGAGGGAGGATCAGGACATGCGCCCGATGACGGAGGAATTCTTGAAAGCCGCATTCGCGGGTGAGAGCCAGGCCCACGTGAAGTACCTGGCGTTCGCGGAAAAGGCGGAGAAGGAAGGCCGGCCCCACATCGCCAACCTGTTCCGCGCCATCGCGTACGCGGAGCTCGTTCACGCCACCAACCATCTCGAGGCGCTGGGCGGCATCGGCTCGACCGGGGACAATCTGGCGGCGGCAAAGGCCGGCGAGGACTTCGAGATCGAGGAGATGTACCCGGCGTATCTGGAAACGGCCAAGCTGCAGGGCGAGAAGAAGGCCGGCCGGAGCATGGAGTACGCCCTCAGCGCGGAGAAAATCCACTCGGAGCTCTACGCGGCCGCGAAGAAGGCCGTCGACGCGGGCGAGGACATCGCCGAGGCCAAGGTGTGGGTGTGCCCGGTGTGCGGCTGGACCTACACCGGGGACGAGCCCCCGGAGCGGTGTCCCGTCTGCCAGGCCTTGGCCAGGGTCTTCAAGGAGTTCGACGCGTGAGAGCCCGTCGCGGCACGGGGTCTTCGCCGGCATGACGCCGCGCCGGCCGGGCCGGGGGCGGGAGCACGACAAGCGGACGGAGCGGGCCGCGACACTGGGGAACGGCAGCGATGGATGACGGCACGCTGACCTGGGGCGCCCCGGGCGGTGAACGCAGGGGCCGGTCCGGTGCGGGCGGCCGGCCGGCCGTGGGGGACCGGCTCGGCGGGCGGTTCCTCTTGCGGCGGGTTCTGGGGAGCGGGGGCTCGGGCGTCGTCTTCGAGGCCCTGGACACGAAGATCGGCCAGAAGGTTGCGGTCAAGGTACTGCACCCGCACCTGGTCGGGAGCCGCGGCGTGGAGCGCCTGCGGCGCGAAATCCAGGCGGCCCGCGGCTCGCACCCGCACACGGTGACCCTCTTCGACCTGCACAGCGACGGGGACGTGCACTTCATCAGCATGGAGCTGGTGCGGGGACGCTCGCTCAAGGAGCTCGTCGCCGAGAAGGGCCGCCTCGAGGCGGAAGAAGTCATCCGGATCGGGGCCCAGATTGCTGCGGCGCTGGCCAGCTTCCACGCCCAGGGCATCGTCCACCGGGACGTGAAGCCGGGAAACGTTCTCATCACGGCTGACGGCGAGGCAAAGCTCTGCGACATGGGCCTCGTCCGGCCGCTGGAATCGGGCTTGACGGTCACCGAGACGGCCATGGTCGTCGGTACCCCGGCCTTCATGGCGCCGGAGCAGGCGACCGGCCGCAAGCTGACGCCGGCGGTGGACGTCTACGCCCTCGGCCTGACGCTGTACGCGATGCTGACCGGCGCGGCCCCCCCTCCAGGACAGGACCGCCCTTTCGACCCTGATGCTTCGCCAGCGCGAGCACGCCCCGCCGGTCCGCCGGGCGCGACCGGACTGCCCCCGCTGGCTCGGGCGGCTGATCGCGCGCATGCTGGAGCCGGCGCCGGAAGATCGGCCCTCGGCCGAGGACGTCCGGCGCGCCCTGGAGAATCACGCCTACGGGATCTGGGTCCGGCGGCGCATCCTGGCCGCGGCGGCGGCGCTGGTGCTCCTCGGCGCGGGCACGGCGGTGGGGTACTCGTGGCTGCGGCGGGCGGCGACGGTGCGGGTGGTGGCGGGCGGGACCGGCGTCCGCGGGGTGGACGCCGAGGGCAGGACGACGTGGAGCTTCGATCTCGGGGTGCCGGTGGGGAAGGTGTTCGAGGCCGACCTCGACGGCGACGGCCGGCCGGAGACCGTCGTCGGCAGCAGGCTGGGGCGCAGGGGCCGACGGCGTGGCGGCCCCGTCAAGCCGGCGCGCGTTGCGGTGCTCACCCGGTCGGGCCGGGTGCTGACGAACGCCAGGCTCCAGGATGTCATCGGGCCCTGGCCCTATCCCTACCGCGAGGACTTGCGCGTCAACCCGCAGGTCATGGATCTCGACCACGACGGCGTCCAGGAGGTCGTGGTCTCCTACGAGCAGCGCGCCTTCTATCCCTCCGGCATCGTCGTCTACTGGCCGCGGTGGGACGTCTGGGACAACGTTCTTGCCCACAACGGATACATCGATGCCGTGGCTCCGGCGCCGGATCCCCGGCCCGGGCTGCGCTTCGCCGCGGTCAACAACCGGCTGTGCATGTTCCGGGTGGTGGGCGAGGTCGGGCTCGTGCCGCCTTCGTCGCCCGGCAGCCGGCGCGGACGCGGCTGGATCGCCTCGCCCGACACCGGCTTCGGCGACTCGAGCTCGGTGAGGTGGCACTGGTACACCCTCGTGGCGGGGCCGGTCGGGGGCGCGATGGCGTGGAGAGGCGTGCACCTGCGAACGGACACCGACGAGGGTTTCGAGCTGCAGATGGCCAACGGTGCGGTGCTGCGCTTCGACCGCTTCGGCAACCCGGCCGGAAGCCCGAATTGGGGACGGGACCTCGGTGGGCTGGAGCGGCGGTTCTTCGTGTCGCTGCGCTATCTGGAAGGGGAGGCGAGCGGGATGACGCCCGGCGCCGTCCGCCGGTACCTGCAGGATCTGGGATCGTCGGTGGAGCCGCTGCTCGCGGAGAAACCCTTCCGTGTCGTCTTCGGCCTCAAGGGAGGCCGGGCGCTGGCCCGGGCGGGTGACCTCCGCGGCGCCGTCGCCCTGCTTCGCGAGACCGAACACGTGGCGCCGAACGAGGACGTGGTCTACCGCCTGG
>CAZXXL010000300.1:0-2656 GCA_964644635.1 uncultured Thermoanaerobaculia bacterium
GGAAGCTCCGCTTCCCGCTGTCGAACGGCGTCCCGAGCGAGGGCCCGCCAGGGCCCGAGCGACGGGACCCCATCACGCCCGGAGCCCTCCCCGGAGCAGTGGGAAGCGCGCTCCAGGTCTGCTAGGGATGGCCACGCCGTGCGCCTGCGGCGCCCGGCTCGCCATGACAAGGCACAGGGTGTTCCCAACGGACGGCCCTGCGGCGGTGTTCACGCCTCGCGGAGCCAGCGGGCCAGGTCCTTGAGCCCGGGCTTGGAGCCGTGCATGAGGATGCCGACCCGGTAGATCTTGCCGATGACCCAGGCCGCCACGACGATGGAGCCAAGCATCAGGATGACGGACGCGGCGAGCTGCCAGGCGGGCACCGTGGTCAGGGTCATGCGGAGGATCATCAGCATGGGCGCAAAGAGCGGTATCAGGGAGAGCACGACGGCCAGCGTCCCGTCCGGCTGGTTGAAGATCTGCATCATCAGGATCAGGGGCACGATCAGGACCATCGTCACCAGGCCCTGGAAGTTCTGCGCCTCCTGCTCGGTGTCGAAGGCCGCGCCGATCCCGGCGTAGAGGGTGCCGTAGAGCAGGAAGCCGAGCACGAAGAAAACGACGAAGAAGACCAGGAGCACCGCCGGAACGGCCGGGAGCTCGACTCCCGAAAGCCCCACCGCCGCCGCGGCGCCGGGCGCCGTCAGGGCCAGGAGCACCAAGGCCCAGAGCAGGAACTGGGTCAGGCCCACGGCGCCGATGCCGAGGATCTTGCCCAGCATCAGCTCGAAGGGCCTCACGGTGGCCACGATGACCTCGACGATGCGGTTCATCTTCTCCTCGAGCACGCCCCGCATGACGTAGACGCCGTACATGAGCACGCTCATATAGATGATCAGCACGAAGCCGTAGGAGAGCAGGAAGCCCTGGCCCCGGTCCCGGGTCTCCTCTCCCTTCTTGCCCAGCTTCATGGTCTTCAGGTCCACCCGGCGGGTCAGCTCGGAGACCCTGGCCGGATCGAGGCCGGCCGCCGTCAGGCGGTCCGCGATGATGGCCTTGTTGACGGCGCGCTCCAGAACCGAGAGGAGCTTGAAGGCGGCCACGTTGGGCGCCACGTACTCCGGCTGCCCCTCCTCGGGAAGGCCGGCCGGCAGCACCAGCATGCCGTCGTAGCGGCCTTCCTGCACGGCGGACTTGACCTGCTGTCGCGTGACCGCCGGGTCGGCGCCCGGGTCCACCGGCTCCAGGGTGATCTTCAGCTTCTCCTTGTCGGCGGCGAGGAGCTTGCTCACCTCCTCGGCCACCGGCCGGGCGAAGCGACCCGAGAGGTCGAGGACGGCGACGGTGAACTCCCCGCCGCCCCGGGCCGCCAGCCAGGCCGGAATGACCATAACCGCTCCCATGAAGACGGGCACCAGCAGGGTCGAGATCCAGAAGGCCTTGGTCCGCACCCGCTCCAGGTACTCCCGGCGAATGACGGCGACGATTCTACTGAGCATGACCCTGGTCCTCCTCCACGGCGCGGATGAAGATGTTCTCGAGGTCGGGGACGAAGCGGGCGAAAAGGTCGACCTCGCCGAGCTCCAGCAGCGAGGCGAGCAGCTCGCGGGGCGCCGCCTCCGGCCGCAGGTCCACCAGGTAGCGCCCGCGGAGCGGGTGGACCGCCTCCACCTGGGGCAGCCGCTCCAGGGCCGCGCGGTCGAAGCCGCCCTCCACCTCCCAGGTCCTGCCGCCGAAGCGCTCGCGGATCTCGGCCAGGGCGCCGGTGAGGATGGGCCGCGCCTGGTTGATCAGGCAGATGTGATCGCACAGCTCGTCCACCTGGGACAGCACGTGGGTGGAGAGGACGATGGTCACGCCCTCGTCCCGCATGGCCCGCATGAGGTCCTTGAGCTCCCGCGTGTTGATGGGATCGAGGCCGGAGAAGGGCTCGTCCAGGATCAGCAGCCGGGGACGGTGGAGGATGGTTCCGATCAGCTGCACCTTCTGCTGCATCCCCTTGGAGAGGGCCTCCACCTTGTGGGTGGCCCAGTCTCCGAGGTCGAATTGCTCCAGCCAGGCCGCGGCCCGCCTCCTGGCCTCTCCCGGCGGCACCCCCCGGACCGTCCCCAGGAAGACCAGGTGCTCGAGGACCTTCATCTTCCGGTACAGGCCCCTCTCCTCCGGCAGGTAGCCGATCAGCCGCCGCCGGTCGTCGTCCACGGGCTCGCCGTCGAAGAACACCGCGCCGGCGTCGGGCAGGACGATCCGCATGACCATGCGAATGGTGGTCGTCTTGCCGGCCCCGTTGGGGCCCAGAAGCCCGAAGATCGAGCCCCTCGGCACCGTGAACGAGAGGTCGTCCACCGCCAGGTGATCGCCGTACCGCTTGGACAGCCCCTCCAGCCTCAGCATCGCATCCACGTCGTCGCCTCCCCGGTCGGTTTCTCGATCTGATACGAACCTCGAACGCAATTGTTCCCGGCCGCCACCGTCCGCCGCGCTCATCCGCCGAGCAGCTCCAGCAGGCCGGCCACCGTCCGCGCCGTCGCGCCGCGGTTCGCGCGCACCACCGCCAGGCCGGCCGCGCCGGCCCGCCGCGCCTCCTCCGGCCGCTCGAGCCCGCGCTCGAGGGCCACGGCCAGGGCGGCGGCCGCCCCGACCACCACCGCGGCGCCCGCCGCCACCAACTCCG
>CAZXXL010000301.1:0-2653 GCA_964644635.1 uncultured Thermoanaerobaculia bacterium
AGCCTCCCCTCGCCCAGCACCGTGATCCGGGAAACGGAAAGGCCGCGGCGCAGGGCCTCCGGCACCGGCATCTCCCCCACCGCGGGCGGCGTGCCGGCGGTCCGCGAGAAGACGACGACGTCGGTCGAGCCGATGCCGCCCCACGGCACGCGGGTGAGCTCGTAGCGCACGATTTCCGCCAGCGTCGGCCGCCGGGCGTACATCAGCCACCACGCCCGGAGGGGAATGCGCCGCCGCTCGTAGCCGGGACCGAGGACGCGGCGCACCGACGCCTCCTCGGCGGGGTCGCACACCACCAGCGGCGGCCGCTGCCCTCGCCGGGGCCGGCGCCAGTCCACCGCCAGCCGGCGCCAGTACCACATCAGGGGCCACGCGGCCTCCCCCGACACCGCGGCCACCACCCCGTCGCCGCTGCCGCGCGCCAAGCGGATCCCCCTCTCGGCCACCGCGTGCGCCTCCGGGCAGGTCTGGACGAAGATGAGGGACTCCACCCGCCGCCGGGCGGGGGTGATCTCGTCGAGCACGAAGGACGCCGTCAGCGCTGCGGCCAGGGTCGCCGCCAGCGACGCCACGGCGACGCCGCGGCCGAGGGCCCTGCCGCGGCGGCCGAACGTCCGGGCGAGCTGCGCCCCGGCCAGCGGAATGAAGGCCCATACCTGGTGCACCTCGAGCCACGGGGTCTTCTCGCCGAGGTAGCAGTAAAGACCCACGGACAGCACGCCGAAGGCGATCAGGAAGCCCTCCACCGGGCGCAGCCGCCGGCGACGGCGGACGGCCCACACGAGGGCGGCGGCGATGGGCAGGAACTCGTACTGGGCCAGCCTCGGCAGGTGGTACCACCACGGCCCGCCCACCCGCGCGACCTCGTGCTGCCGCCACCAGTAGGTGATCGCCTTGACCGGGAAGCTCCAGTCCTCCGGGTGGGTGAAGCCCACCGTGTAGAGCGGAACGGTGACCACCACGAAGACGGCGGCCGCCGTGACCATCTCCGCCCACGAGCGGCGGACGAGCTCGCGCACACGCTGTATGGAGCGCCGCGGCCCCCAGGCCAGCCCGATCAGGATCCCCGCCAGGACGGCGAGGAAGGCGGTGACGTACGCGTTCTCCTTGGTGGCGAAGGCGAGGCCGGCCCAGAGGCCGAACCAGGTCCACGAGCGGGCGTGGCCGCGCACCGCGGCGTACAGCGCCAGGAAGGCCGCCGACGCGGTGGCCGCCTCGATCAGGTCCATGCGCAGGAACCGGCCGTAGTAGAGGAAGATGGGCGAGATGGTGAAGAGCAGCCCGGTCCACCACGCCGCGCGCTCGCCGAAGGGACGCCGCAGGCGCCAGGCCACCGCCACCATGAGGATCCCGGCCAGGGCGGCGGGCAGCCGCGCCGTGAAGTCGGAGTCGCCGAGGAGGGCGAAGGTCCCCGCGGTCAGGTAGTAGAGCAGCGGACCGTGGTAGGTCGGATCGTACCGGTAGTTGCCATCGTGCAGCAGGTCGTAGGACAGGCGGGCGTGAATGGACTCGTCGTGGTGGAAGGAGCGTCCGCCGAGCCCCCACAGGTGCAGGGTCACGGTGGCCGCCACCAGGAGCCCCCACGCGATCCGCCGCCGGGTCCGGAGGGTGGACGATGCGGCCTCAGCCATTCGTCGGCCCCCCGACCGCCACCAGCATCGTCCCGCCGCCGTCGAGCAGCACGCGGCCCGCGCGGCGCACGGCGTCGGCGTCCAGATCCGGGTAGGCCTCCCGCTCCATGTCACCGACCGCGATCACCGTGAAGCCCTCCCGCGCCGCCAGCTCCCGGATCCGCCCGGGGTCGCCGCAATCATAGACCCGCCGAACCAGCGTCTTGCGCCGCTCGAGCTCCCTGCCGATCCCGGCGCCCCGCCAGACCAGCTCGTGGTTGGCCCAGCCGAGGACCGCCGGCACGCCAGAGGCCGCGGACAGCCGCCCGAAGTCCGTGTACGCGCCGCCGACCGCCTCGACCAGCACCATGCCCGGCGGCGACGCCCGCAGCAGCCGCACGGCGGCGCGGTCCCCGGGGCTCATCCACCGCAGGCCGTCGAGGCCGAGGCGGCCGCCCCGCAGCGGAGCCCCGAGCATGCCGAAAAGGTGCGGCAGTCCGGGCACGACCAGGGCCAGGATCACCGCGGTGCGCGCCGCCCTGCCCACGCGCATCCTCGCGATCAGCGCCGGCAGGGCCAGCGCCAGCAGCACCCAGGCTTGGAAGTACGCCTTGAACACCGTGTTCATCCGGTGCAGCTCGGCCCCGTACGGGTCCCGGACGTAGACGATCTCCGGGGCCAGGAAGAGGGCCGCGCCCACCAGCGCGAGCACCCACGCCGCACGGCGGGGGTCCGGGCCGCCGCGCACCGCCGCCGCCGCCAGCCCGGCGGTCAGCCCCGCCATCGCCACCAGCACCGGCAGGCCGCTCGCCGCCCCCACGACCACCGCCAGCGCGGCCGCCGACCAGGCGAGCATCACCCGTCGCCGTCTCGCCGGCCCCTCCGCCTCGACGAAGAGGGCGATCAACGCCGCGGCCAGCGCCGTCACCAGAGCGCCCGCGTACAGCATGAAGTCCAGCGGTGGGCTCCAGGCGTGCACCAGCCCGATGCCTCGGAACGGCGGGTGGAAGGCGAGCTGGAAGGGCGCCACCACGGCCCAGGCC
>CAZXXL010000302.1:0-2630 GCA_964644635.1 uncultured Thermoanaerobaculia bacterium
GCTACGGGCCGGGGTGGGCGGGGGCGGCCTCTTCCTCACCGCCCAGGACTTCGCGCCGGCGGGGGCGGTGCTCGAGCATCTCGGTCTCTTCCTCGTCCCGCTGCTCACCGGCGCCGTGGTCACCGGCGCCCGCTGGCTGTGGGTGGGGGCGCCGCTGGCGGTGATCGGCGTCGCCGCCGGGCTGGGCTTCGGATCGCCGGCGGCCGCCGTCGGCCTCGCCGCCGCCGCCCTGCTGGCCGCTGCGGCGCGGGCGGAGGACGACCTCACGGCCCGGCTGGCCTGGTGCCTGGCCGCCCTGGCCATGCTGGCCGTGGTCGCCGCCGAGCGCTTCACCTTGATGGACCGGATGAACACCCTCTTCAAGCTCTACAACGGCATCTGGGTGCTCCTCGCCCTGGCCCTCGGCGTGCTCCTGCTCCGGCTCCGGCGCCCGCGGCGGCTGGCGGTTCTCCTGGTCTGGCTGCCGCTGGAGGCCGTGGGCCTGGTCAACCTGCCGCTGGGCATCGTGCAGGGCATCGTCCAGCCGCGGATGGCCTCGCCGCGGCCGACCCTCGACGGTACCGCCTACCTGCCCGCCGCCGATCCCCAGACCTGGTTCCTGGTCCGGGCCCTGGGGGCGGCGCGGCCCGGGGACGTGATCGCCGAGGCGGCCGGGCCGTCGTACCAGCGCTACACCCGGCTTTCGATGATGACCGGTCTGCCGACCGTGGTGGGCTGGACGTGGCACCTGGAGCAGCGGGGCCAGCCGGCGGCGGAGATCGCGGCCCGCCGGCGGGACCTCGCCGCCCTCTACACCTCGCCCGACCCCGCGGTCCAGCGCCGGATCATCGATCGCTACCGGATCCACTTCATCGCCCTCGCCGGGCTCGAGCGCCGGACCTACGGGATCACCGCCGCCGACCCCTTCGCCGGCGTGCCCGGGGTGGTGCGCCTGGGCGGGTCCCGCGGGGCCGTGCTCTACCTGGTGCTGCCGCCCGGCTGCGCTACGATCCCCGGGTGAGCAAGAGCAAGCTCCGCCTCGACGTGCTCCTCGCCCGGCGCGGGCTGGCGCCGTCCCGGGCGCGCGCCCAGGCCCTGATCCTCGAGGGCAGGGTCCGGGTGGACGGGCGGCCGGTCACCAAGGCCGGGGCGCAGGTGGCGGAGGACGCGAACGTGGAGCTGGCGACGCCCGATCATCCCTTCGTCTCCCGCGGCGCCCTCAAGCTCGAGGCCGCGCTCGACGCCTTCGCCGTCGATCCGGCCGGCTGCGACTGCCTCGACGTCGGCGCCTCCACCGGCGGCTTCACCGACCTCCTCCTCGCGCGCGGTGCACGCCGCGTCATCGCCCTCGACGTCGGCCGCGGCCAGCTCGACTGGAAGCTGCGCACCCACCCGCGGGTGATCGTGATGGAGGGGGTCAACGCCCGCCACCTCGCCCCCGGCGACCTGCCCTTCCCGGTGAGCCTGGCCGTCGTCGACGTCGCCTTCATCTCCCTGCGCCTGGTGGTGCCGGCGATCCTGCCCCACCTGGAGCCCGGCGGCACCCTCGTCTGCCTGGTCAAGCCCCAGTTCGAGGCCGGTCGCGAGCAGGTGGGCCGGGGCGGTATCGTCCGCGACGAGGCGGTACGCAGGCAGGTGATCGACGGCACGGTGGCGGCCCTGGTCTCCCTCGGCCTTAAGCTCGTCGGCGTCGTCCCCTCCCCGATCACCGGCCAGAAGGGCAACCGCGAGGAGCTCGCCGTCTTCCGGCGGCCGGCCGCGCCCGGGGGCTGATCAGCCGTCCGCGAGCCAGGAGACGAAGCCGTCCAGGGATCGGAAGTTGAGGATCCGTGCCGCGGGAATCCCCGCCCGGGCGGCGATGGCGCAGGCGTAGGCGTCGAAATCGAGGTGGGCCGCGGCGTGGGCGTCGGAGGCCAGGACCAGGGTGCAGCCGGCCGCGCCGGCCAGCCGCGCGAGCTCCCAGTCGAGGTCCTGGCGGCGGGGGAAGCCGTTGATCTCCACCGCCACGCCGTGCTCGGCGCAGGCCGCGAAGACCTTCTCCCAGCGCGCCCGGATGCCCCGGCGGGCGTTGAAGAGCCGGCCCCGCGGGTGGGCCAGCACCCGCACGCCGGGCGTCGCCACCGCCCGCAGGAGGCGCTCCGTCTGGTCCGGCCCGGCCTCCAGCCGCCGGTGGACCGCGGCGATGACCACGTCGAGCTCGTCTCGCTCGGCGCTCCCCACGTCCACGGTCCCGTCCTCCAGGATCTCCACCTCCAGGCCCTGGAAGAGGCGCATCTCCCCGCCCTCGGCGCGGTTCAAGCGGTCGATGCGCCGCCGCTGCAGGCGCACCCCCTCGCGGTCGAGGCCGGACGCCACCTCGAGCCCGCGGGAGTGGTCGCTGACCACGGCCCAGCTCGCCCCCCGGCGGCGGCAGGCCCGGGCCATGGTCTCCAGGCTCGCCCGGCCGTCGGAATCCCGGGTGTGCCAGTGGAAGGCGCCGCGCAGGCGCGACGGGCGCAGCTCCTCCGGTGCCGCCGCGAGCTCCTCGGCCACCGCGGTGCGGCTCAGGAAGCGCTCCCGCGTCCGCGACCGGCGCGGCCGCCGGCCGCCGCTCAGGCGCTCCACCGCCGCCGCCAGCGCCGGCGCGCCGGGGCAGGCCGCCAGCTGGGTGA
>CAZXXL010000303.1:0-2557 GCA_964644635.1 uncultured Thermoanaerobaculia bacterium
CCTCCCCCTCGGGATCCTCGAACACCAGCCGCGACGGGTCCTCGTCGATCCACTCGTCGGGCAGCAGCTGGAGGTACCGGGGCTGAAGGAAGCGGCGGCCGACGAGGATAATGGTGCCCCGGTCCTCGTCCGAGCGGATCAGCCGTCCCGCCGCCTGCACGACCCGGGTCATGCCCGGGATGAGGTAGGCGTACTCGAAGCCGTGGCCGTAGCGCTCGCGGAAGTAATCGCGCAGGAGCTGGCGATCGGTGTTGAACTGGGGCAGCGCCGGCGAGACGATGATGACCTGGGAGAGCATTTCCCCCGGGTAGTCGATGCCCTCGGCGAAGATGCCGCCGAGAACCGCCAGCACCAGGTTCGAGCCGCCGCCGGCCAGGGCGTCGAGGATCTCGTGCTGCCGCGCCTCCGCCGAGCCTGGGGACTGGACGATCACGTGGTGGGGAACCGGCGGCATGCGATCGTGGACCATGCGCAGGAATTGGTAGCTCGGGAACAGGGCGAGCACGTTCTTTTCCGGGTGGGCGAGGCGGGCGATCCAGCCGGCGATGGCGTCTGCGTTGGCCCGCCGTTTCCGGTAGGTGGTGTCCACGTCCGGAATCACCATGACCAGCCGGTTCTCCTCGGGGAACGGGGACGGCACGTGGACGACCTCGGTTTTGTCCTCAGGCAGGCCCAGCATCTGCCGGTAGAACTCGGGCGGCTTGAGGGTCGCCGACATGGCGATGGTGGCGGCGCTCCCGCCGACCACCGCGCCCAGGAAGCGGGAGGCGTCACGGCAGAGGATGCGTACCGTGGCGCCGGCCTCCGGGTCCGCCGCGGCGATGTGCACGAGCTCCCCGCCGCCGAGCCGGAGCACCCTGTGGAACCTCGTCACGGCGAGGAACATCTCCATCACGGGGTCGTCGGCCATCCACAGCTCGTTCTCCCGCTTGTACAGCCAGTACTCGAGCATGGCGGCGTCGAGCGCGACGCGCAACTCGGCCAAGCGTGCCTCGGGAAGCTCGACGATGGTCTCCCGCCGGCCGGCGGCCTCGACGGCCCCGGCGACCACGCCGTCGATCAGGCGGCCGAGCTCCTCCACGAGATCGTCGAGGAGAGCGAAAACCGCCGCCCGGCGGCCGGCGAGGAAGGCGCGCGTCCGGCTGACCATGGCGGTGGTCAGCGCCGGCGAGTAGTACTCGCGGCTGCGCTGAATCAGATTGTGGGCCTCGTCCACGATGAGCACCGCGTCGGCCAGCGCGTCCCCGCCGAGCAGGGTGTGGAGGCCGAGCCCGGGATCGAAGACGTAGTTGTAGTCGCAGACCACCACGTCCATCTCGCCGAGGGCCTCCAGCCCAACCTCGAAGGGACAGACCTCGTTGGCGACCGCGCGCTCGAAGACGACATCCGGGTCGAGGTGCCGGTGGTCCGCGAGCAGGGCCGGGAGAAGGCCGGAGCGGGCCATCTTGTGGGCGTACTGCTCGGCGTAGGGGCACAGCTCCTCGTGGCAGATCATCTCGGTGTTGGCGCACATCTTCTGCTTGGATCGTACCTGCATGCTGGCGAAGGGCACGGTCTGCATGGCCCTCAGCGTCTCCACCGCGATCCGCTGCTGCAGGGTCTTGGCGGTGAGAAAGATCACCCGCCGGCCGTGCGCCAGCGCGTGAACGAGGGCGGGGTGAAGCACGGCGGCGGTCTTGCCGCTGCCGGTGGGCGCCGACAGGAGGAGATGGCGCCCGGCCTCCAGACTGTCGGCGACCGCGGCGATGATCTTCTCCTGGACGGGTCGCGGTGCGGCGTGCGGGAAGGGGAGGGAGCGGGCGGTCCGGCGCAGCCTCGCGATCCGCTCCGACCGCCGGCGGTGGGCGGCGAGAAAGCGGTGGACCTGCTGGCGAATGAAGGCCTCGACGCCGCGAACGCTCCAGCGAACTTCCTCCGTCCGGATCTCGCCGCTGACGATGTCCACCAGGACCAGCCGGGCCGCGGCCATGTCGTCGGGGAGGCCGGAGAGGAGGTAGGCGTAGAGCCTGAGCTGGTGGCGGAAAGTCTCCAGCCGCTCCTGGGCGTAGAGGTTGTTGAGATCGACGGCGAAGTGCAGGGTCTTGATCTCGTCGACCCGCACCGGATGGCCGTCGGTGAAGACCACGCCGTCGGCCCGGCCCTGGAGGCGGACCCGCCAGCCGTCGACCTCAAGCTCGCCGGCCGCGGGCACCTCGGCCCGGTACCCGGGCTCCGCGGCGCATGCCGCCTCCTGCACGCGCCTGTGCAGCTCCTGCCCGATCCAGAGGCGGGTCAGACCGGTGCCGCCGAGGCCGATGACCCGCCGGCCGGAACCCTCGACGAGCTCGCCCACCGACAGCTCGATGCGGCGAGCCGAGGGGAGTATCGTGACCATCGCCGGGCATTGTACCGGCGACGCACACCACCCGAGGAGCGACGCGACGAAGGGGACCCGGCGAAGCCCGGCGACGTGGCGACCCCTAACAGTATTGGAGCGCGCTAGGACCAGGATCCCAGCGCCTAACGCGGGCATGGGCCCGCCGCCTGCGGCGGCGTCCCTTGGGGCGCTCGGCTCCGG
>CAZXXL010000304.1:0-2540 GCA_964644635.1 uncultured Thermoanaerobaculia bacterium
GCGTCGACTCGGGCTCCCGGGGCGCCGGCGGCTCGGGGCCGGCCAGGGAGACCCGGGCCGGCCGCTCCCGCTCCGGACGCAGCCCGGCGACGGCGGCGGCGATGGCCTTCGTGTGCTCGGGGCCGGTGCCGCAGCAACTGCCCACGAGACCGGCGCCGAGGGCCACGGCGCGGCGGGCGAAGCGGGCCAGGTAGGCCGGGGTGGCGGGGGAGAGCAGGGCGCGGCCCGGGCGTTGCACCACGACGCCGGCGTTGGGCTGGGCGGCCAGCGGGTGCGCCAGGCGCGGCAGGCGCTCCAGGATCTCCAGGGTTCCCAGCGGCCCGGGGGAACAGCTGATGCCGACGGCGGCGGCCTCCTCACCGTCGAGGCGGGCCACCTGGGCGGCGAAGACGTCCCACGGGTGGGGCGGGCGCTCGGCGGGGAAGGTCATGAGGGTGATGACCGGCAGGTCGGTGACGTCGTGGACCGCGGCCAGGGCGAGGCGGAGCTCGTCGAGGCGGAAGAAGCTCTCGAGCACGATGAGGTCCGCGCCACGGCCGGCGAGAATGGACGCCTGCTCGGCGACGGCGGCGGTGATGGCAGCCCGGTTCTCGGGCTGGTCGGGATCGAGGAGGCCGGCGATGGGGCCGATGGAGCCGGCCACCAGGCAGTCCACCCCCGCCACCTCCCGGGCCTCCCGGGCGAGCTTGACGGCGGCCGAGCTCAGGGCCTCGGTCTCGCTCTCGGCGTGCAGCCGGGCCAGGCGCGGGCGGGAGGCGGCGAAGGTCGCCGTCTGGATGATCTCGGCGCCGGCGGCGAGGTAGTCGAGGTGGATCTGGAGGACCTCCCGCGGGTGCTCGAGGGCGGCCAGGTCGATGCGGACGGAGCCGGGAATGCGCGCCAAGAGCTCCGATCCCATGGCCCCGTCCGCCACCACCACGTGGTCGGCGAGCCGCTCCGCCAGGCTGGTCATCGCATCACCTCCGCCCTCCTTCAGCATTCTAGCCTGCGTCATTCACGGTCACCCCCATGCCCCGGTGGGAGCATCCCTGGCCCTGTCATCGCGAGGTGGCGTGCGCGCAAGCGAAGCTCCGCTTCGCGCGCTTACGCCACCTCGCAATGACACCGTGGCGGGTGCGAGGCGACATAACCCTTTTTTGTCATGGCGAGGAGGCCGGCGTAGCCGGCCGACGTGGCCATCCCTAACAGCTTTGGAGCGCGCTACCCGGTTCTCCGTGGCGCGCTCCGGGCGTGAGGGGGTCCCTTCGCTCCGGCCCTGGCGGGCCCTCGCCCTTTCTGTCATGGCGAGGAGCGTGCCGCAGGCACGCGACGTGGCCATCCCTAGCAGCGTTGGAGAGCGCTGGCCAGTGCTCCGTGAGGGTGTCCGATCGTGAGGGGATTGCTTCGTCGGCCCTCCGGGCCTCCTCGCAATGACAAGGTGGGAGCGGAGCGCGCCGCCCACTGCTCCGTGGCGCGCTCCGGGCGTGAGGGGGTCCCTTCGCTCCGGCCCTGGCGGGCCCTCGCTCGGGACGCCGTTCGGCAGCGGGTAGGGGAGCTACCCTGCCTCACGGCGCTTCGTCGGCTTCCTGGGGGAAGCCTCCTCGCAACAGGCTCCTTCAGCGGGCGGAAGATCTGCCGTTCGTCCCTGCGATCGGCCTCTCCGCGGCCTAGACCGGGATTGCTCCGGCCCTCCTTGGATTGATTATGCGGGTCAGTAGCGGGCTCCGGGATGGTGGAGCACGACGGCGCTGACGCTGGCCTCGGGGGACATCATCAGGCCGTCGGTGAGCTCGACGCCGATCTCGCCGGGTTCGAGGAGGGCGAAGATGACCCGCTGGGCCGCGAGGTCGGGGAGCGAGGGATAGCCCGGCGAGAGGCGAATGCCACGGTAGCGGGCCTGGAAGAGGGCCTTGAGGTCGAGGCCCGGCGGGTCGGGGAACCCCCACAGCTCGCGGATCCGCCGGTGCAGCCACTCGGCGGCGGCCTCGGCGGTCTCCAGGGCGAGGGCCTGGAGGGCAAAGGAGTCGAGGAGCCGGCCCTCCCCGCGCAGGGCCTCGGCCGCCTCGCGGTAGGCCGGGCCCGCGGTGACCACGAACAGGGCCAGCGAGTCGCCGGCCTCCGGGTCGGGGTCGATCCAGCGCGCGGCGGAGGGCCGGGCCGGTGTCGCGCGGGGCGGGAAGTGGATGCGGCCGAGCTCCCGCCCGGCGGCGTCGGCGAGCACGGCCTCGTCGCCCTCGGACCAGGCGCGCACGAAGCGGAAGACGCCGGCCGGCGCCAGCCAGCCGCGGGCCGCGGCGGCGTCGGCGAGGCGCTCGACCCGCTCCGCCAGGTCGGCGGCCCTGACGTCGCCCGCGTCCAGGAGCCGGCGCACCGAGCCGCGCAGCCCGAGGTGTTTGCCGAGGAGCATCTGCCGGTTGAGGAGGGGCAGGACGTCGTCGAGGTCGATCCGCGCCAGGACGTGGCGGGCGAAATCGGGGGGGCGCGGCAGCTCGTCCCGCTCCAGCCGGCGCACGGCGGGCGCCGCGGCGCGTTCTTCCGCCCGCGCGCGGGCAGCCGGGGGC
>CAZXXL010000305.1:0-2507 GCA_964644635.1 uncultured Thermoanaerobaculia bacterium
GGGGCGCGAGGTGCTGGGGCGGCGGCGCTGCACGGGGGCTGGGGGCCGCGGCCACTGGGGCGCGCTGGGGGTCGCGGTGCGCCCTGGGACGCGGGGCGGGGAGGGGCCGGCTGATCGGCCGGCCCGCGCGCCCGGGGCGGGGCGCAGTGCCTCGTGGCAGGCCCGGGCCGCCGACTCGGGCTCCGGCGCAGCCGCGCCCACGCGCACCACCCGCGCCGTGGTGATCTCGTCGTCCACCGTGCCCAGCGCCGCCTCCAGCCGGATCCCGCCGTCGGGCTCCTCGGTGGCGAGGCAGCCGAAGGGGATCTGGCAGCCGCCACCGAGCAGCTCCAAAAGCCGCCTCTCGGCGCCGACGGTGCGGGCGGCGGCGTCATCGTTGAGACTGCGAAGCGCGCCGTGGACCGGTCCGCCGGCGCGGGTCTCGATGGCAAGGGCACCCTGGGCCGGGGCCGGCAGCATGACCTCCGGCGGCAGCTCGAACACCTCGAGGCCGGCCAGGTCGAGCTCGAGGCGGCGCACGCCGGCGGCCGCCACCAGGATGGCGTCGTAGCGGCCCTCGCGCAGCTTGCGCACCCGGGTGGGGACGTTCCCGCGCAGGGCGCGCACCTCGATGCCGGAGCTGACCTCGAGGGCCTGGGCCGCCCGCCGCAGCGAGGATGTCCCGAGCACGGCGCCCGCGCCGAGGCCGAGGGGATTGGCCGGGGTGGGTGCGGCCACGCCCTCGGCGGCGAGCAGGAGATCGGCCGGCGAGGTGCGTTCCGGAATCGCGGCCAGGGCCAGCCCCTTCGGTTCCTCGGTGGGGAGGTCCTTGCAGGAGTGCACCACCAGGTCCACCTCGCCGTCCAGGAGCGCCCGCTGCAGCTCCTTGGTGAAGAACCCCTTGCCCTCCATCTTCTGGAACGACACGTTCTGGATCCGGTCGCCCTTGGTCTTGATGATCACCAGCTCGCTGTCCAGGCCGAGGCGGTCCTCGAGGAGGGCCGCCACCCGCCGGGCCTGCCACAGGGCGAGCTCCGAGCCGCGGGTGCCGATGCGCAGGACCGCGGGCAGGCTCACCGCTCGTCCTCCTTCTCCGGCGCCCCGGCGCCGCGCTCCAGCCCGCACCGGAAGCTCTCCAGCACGGCCGCGGAGTGCTCCCATGCGGCGCCCTTGAGGCCGCGCAGCGGCACCTGCACCAGGCGCTTCACGAGTCCCCTGGTCATGCGCTCGATGATCTCACGGTCGCTCTCGGAAAGGTGGCCGAGGTCCTTCTCGAGCCCCAGCCGGAGGGTGCGGGAGGCGAGGTCGTCGAAGGCCCGGTGCAGCTCCCGCGCCACCGGCGAGAGCGAGCGGTCGAGGAGCCGGCGCCGGAGGATCAGGAGCTGGTGCTCCACCAGGGCGTCGCAGCGTTCCATCTCCTTGAGGCGCAGCAGCCGGTTGCGTTCGGCCTCCGCCCGCATGGACTCGATGCCCACCAGCCGGACGGCCTCCGCCGAGCCGGCGTCGGGCTCGATGTTCGCGGGCAGGGCGAGGTCGATGAGCAGGAGGGGCTCGTCGGCGGGCAGGGTTCCCCGGATCGCCGCCACGTGGCGAACGGAGAGGATCGGCTCTGGGGCCGACGTGGCGGCGATCACGAGGCCGGCCGCCGGCGGCTCGAGGTCCACCGAGTCGAGGGTGATGGCGTACGCCTTGGGATCGCCGGCCACCAGCTCCTCGGCCCGTTGCAGCGTGCGGTTGGCCACCAGCACCCGGCGCTCGCGATCGATGCCGCGGATCAGCTTCAGGCTCTGGGAGGCCATCTCGCCGGCGCCCAGGATGAGCACCGGCGAGGACGAGGCGGCGAGGTGGTCGCCGAGCTCGCGCTCGACCAGCGTGACCAGGGATACCGGGCGCCGGGCGAGCTCGGTCTCGGTACGGACCCTTTTCGCCAGGTGGAACGCCTCGTGAAAGGTCTGGTCGAGGATCCCGTTCAGGACCCCGGCCTCGTGAGCCGCCTCGTGTGCCTGCTTCACCTGGCCCCCGATCTGCGCCTCGCCCACCATCATCGAGTCCAGGGCCGAGGCCACCCGGAAAAGGTGGCGGGCCGCGTCCAGCCCGCGGTGGAAGTAGATCTCCTCGTCGGCCGGGAGCTGGCACTCCCCGCCGGTCAGGTCGGCGAGGCTGCGCCGGAGGTGAAAGAGGATGGACGAGCCGTGGTTGACCGTGTCCGTCCGGAAGTAGAACTCCACCCGGTTGCACGTCCCGAGGTAGACGAGCTCCGTAAAGCCCGCCAGCCGTGCGAGCTGGGCGAGGTCCTGGGCTCCGAAGTCGGACGGGAGCGCCGCCCGCGCCAGGTTGTCGAGACTGGTGGTGCGGTAGCTCGCGCCCACCACGCCGGTCCGTTCCACCGCTCACCTCCGCCGGGAATGATAGGGTACGCTTGCACTTGCATGGTCATGTAAGGGTAAAACTTACTGCCATTCGTGGCCCCCGGCGCAGCCGGCCGACGCGGCCATCCCTGACGGCGATTGAGGGGGGCAGGGGTGAGG
>CAZXXL010000306.1:0-2486 GCA_964644635.1 uncultured Thermoanaerobaculia bacterium
AATCCCGTACGCGCTGCCATGCCTTTCTCGAAAGACCTTTCGTCCGGTATCCGGGCCCTCCCGGAGTACCCCGGACCGCGCTTCAGAGCTGTCAGGGATCGCCACGTCGCGCGCCTGCGGCGCGCTCCTCGCGATGACAAGAAGGGGAAGACGACGCATGCCGCGCCGCAACGAAGCCCCGTGAGACAGGCAAGCTCTGCTTCCCGCTGTCGAACGGCGTCCCGAGCGAGGGCCCGCCAGGGCCCGAGCGACGGGACCCCACTCACGATCGGACACCGCGGCGGAGTAGTGGGCAGCGCGCTCCGCCCCCACCCCGTCATTGCGAGGAGCGAAGCGACGAAGCAATCCCCTCACGATTGGACGCCCTCCCGGAGAAGGCGTAGCGCGCTCCGACTCTGCCAGGGATTGCCGCGTCGCCGGGCTGCGCCCGGCTCCTCGCAATGAACTCCGTCGTCCAATCCTGGGGAAACTTCAGAACACCGATCCGGTGGCTGGGGGCGGGAGCATGAGCTATAATCGGGCCATCGAAACACTCTCGCGCTGACACCGCCGGCCGCCACGCCGGAACGACGACGGATGGAGGAGGATGCCATGGCCTTCGACGACGAACCGAGAAACCAACCGACCGAGCCCGAGGTGCCGTCCCCGCCGGAGCCGCCGCAGGCGGAAGCTCCGCCGCCACCGCCCGTGGACGTGCCCCCGCCGCCCCCGGCGGAGGCCGCGCCGTCCCCGGCGCCGCAGCCCGCCGGCAAGGCGGACCTCGGCAAGCGCTTCGTGGCCGCGCTGATCGACGGTATCATCGCCTTCATCGTCGGCCTGATCCCGTTCATCGGCTGGCTGATCGGCGCCGCCTACATGCTGCTCCGGGACGGCCTCGAGATCGATTTCATGAACCGCCGCTCCCTCGGGAAGAAGCTCTTCAAGCTGCGGCCCGTGCGCCTCGACGGCCGGCCCATGGACCTCGGCACCTCGGCCAAGCGCAACTTCGTCTTCGCCATCGGGCCCATCGGCGAGTTCTTCCTGATCATCCCGGTGGTCGGGTGGGCGATCGCGATCCTGCTCGGTCTCGCCGCCCTGGTCCTGGTCATCATCGAGATCATCCTCGTCGCCACCGACGCCGAGGGGCGCCGCCTGGGCGACAAGGTGGCCGGGACCAAGGTCGTCGAGGTCAACGGGTAACCGGCCCGGCGTGGTGCACGCAGGAGGCCACGGCGGCGGGCGCCGTGGCACAATGGTGGTGCGCAGAACGGCGGAGAGGACGCCCCCATGTTGAAGCTCTGCCACCACCTGGCCAAGGAGAATGTGCTCATCGCCCCGGCCGTCGCCGGCCGGGAGGAGCTTTTCCGCGCGTTCGCCGACCTGCTGGCGGGCAACGGTCTCGTGCCCGACCCGGACGCGGTGGTCGCCGGGCTCGAGCAACGAGAAGCCATCCTCTCCACCGGCATCGGCGGCGGCGTGGCCGCCCCGCACACCCAGCTGGCCGGCGTGGGACGGCTGGTGGTGGCCGCCTCCACCCACCCCGACGGTCTCGACTATCCGGCCCTGGACGGCCGGCCCATCCGCGTCGTCCTCTGCCTGGTGGCCGACGCCGCGGCGGCGGCCGACCACCTCGCCGGCCTGGCGCGGATCGCCCGCATCGCCCGGCGTCCCGAGGCCGTGGAGCGCCTGGCCACGGCCCCGGACCCGGCGGCCTTCGTCGCCCGGCTAGCGGCCTTCGAGGGGGAGGCGTGAGTGCAGCTGCTGATCGTCATCCTGCACCAGGAGGAGGCCCTCGACGACGTCCTCACCACGCTGGTGGAGCTGGAGCTCCCCGACTCCGTGGTCCTCGATGCCGCCACCGGCCTCGGCCTTCTCGAGCACGACCTGCCGGTCTTCGCGGGGATCCGCGCCCTCATCCCCGGCGGCCTCGACTTCTGCCGCGCGGTCCTCTGCCTCATCGAGGACGACGAGACCGCCGCCGAGGCCCTGGCGGCCATGCCGGCGTCGCCGGCGGAGGCGCTCCCCGGCGAGCCGCGGGCCACCGCCATGCTCCTCCCGGTGACCACCTTCCGGTACCTCTGAGCGCCCCGCCGGCGCCCGGCCCGCGGAGGCCGCCGTGTTGAGGGCGACCCTGGCCTTCGTGGTCCTGGTGGTGCTGGGGGTCCTCGCCGCCGAGGCCCGCCGCCGCCTGCTCGGCCGCGGGCGCTGCGATACCGGGCTCGAGGCCTTCCTCGTGGTGGCGGCCGGCGCCGGCCTCGGCAACGCCGGCCTCGGGCTCTTCCCGCCCCGGCCACTGCTGACCCTGGAGCCGGTGGTACTCTTCGGCCTTGCCTGGGCCGGCCTCCTGGTCGGCCTCCAGCTCGACCTCGGGGTCATCTCACGTCTGCGGCCGTGGCACCGCGCGGCCGGTTTCGGCATCCCCGCCGCCGCCGGCCTGGCCGTGGCCGCCTGCGGCGCCGCCCTGCCCGGCATCGGCCGCGGCGGGATCCTCCTCGGCGCGGCGGCCG
>CAZXXL010000307.1:0-2425 GCA_964644635.1 uncultured Thermoanaerobaculia bacterium
GCCGGTGCTCGTCGCCCTGGCCCTGATCGTCGTCGGCGGCTCCTTCGTCAAGCCCATCATCACCGGCACCGTCGCCAAGAGCTCCGACTCGGTCAACCGCGCCCGCGCCTACAGCCTGTTCTACATGATGGTGAACATCGGCTCGTTCTCGGGCAAGACCATCGCCAAGCCGGTGCGGGTGGAGCTGGGGCTCGACCACGTGCCCCTGTACTCGGCCGGCGCGGCGTGCATCGCCCTGCTCGTGGTGGCGCTCTTCTACTGGCCGAAGGAAAACGGCGCCGAGCGGCCGAAGAGCGCCGGCGAGGCCCTGCGCGACATGTGGACGGCGCTGACCAATCTTCGCTTTCTCGGCCTCATCCTGATCACGGCCGGCTTCTGGGCGATCCAGGGGCAGCTCTACGCCTCCATGCCCAAGTACGTGCTCCGCCTCGTCGGCGAGCACGCGAGCCCGGAGTGGTACGCCAACGTCAACCCGCTGGTGGTGGTGCTCCTCGTGGTCCCGATCACCCAGCTCGTGCGCCGGCTCAAGCCGGTGACCTCGATCGGAATCGCGCTCTTCCTGATCCCGTTCTCCTCGCTGAGCATGGCCTTCGCCCACTTCATCCACGGTCGGATCCACGTCCTCGGCTTCGCTCTCCACCCGATCACCGTGATGATGATCGTCGGCATCGCCATCCAGGGGCTGGCGGAGTGCTTCCTGAGCCCGCGCTACCTGGAGTACGCGTCCAAGCAGGCCCCGCCGGGCCAGGAGGGGCTGTACCTCGGCTACGCCCACATGAACACCTTCTTCGCGTGGATGTTCGGCTTCATCCTCTCCGGCTACCTGCTGGAGGCGTTCTGCCCCGACCCGAGGACCCTGGGCGGCGCCGCCCTGGCCCGGTACCACGCGGCGATGGCCGGGCACGGGGCGCTGCCCGCGGCCTACGCCCACGCCCACGTCATCTGGTACGTCTTCGCGGGGATCGGCTTTGCCGCCTTCCTCCTGCTGCTCGTCTACCAGCGGGTCACCGGGCGGGCCGACGCGCGACGGGCCTGAGCGAACTTTTTTCGGCGGCGTCCGTTTCACCGGACGAGAAGAAACGGAGGTTCGCCATGAAAAGAATCGTCAGCCTGACCGCCGTCCTGGTCCTGGCCGCCGGCACGCTCCTCGCCGGAGAGCCCGCCCGCTGGCTCAACGTCCACGTCGACGCGACCGAGGATCACGCCAACGTACAGGTCCGCCTGCCCATGAACCTGGTCCTGAACCTGCTCGACGCCGTGAAGACCGACCAGATCCGCGGGGGCAAGATCCGCCTCGATCTTTCCGGCGCCCAGGTCGACTGGCCCAAGCTCCTGCAGGCGATCAAGAACGCCCCGGACGCCAAGTTCGTCACCGTGAAGTCGGACGATGCCGACGTGTCGGTCTCGAAGGAGGCGGGGACGGTGTTGATCCACATCCGGGAGAAGAACAAGGACAAGGCCCGCGTTGACGTCCAGGTGCCGGCGAGCCTGATCGACGCCCTCAAGGTCGACGAGGAGAACCGGCTCGATCTCAAGGCCCTGATTGCCGCCCTGCAGGCCGAGAGCATGGGCGACATCGTGCGCGTGACGGCGCCGGACGCGAAGGTCCGGGTATGGGTCGACTGATCGTGAACCGGCGCGCGATTTCCACGATCGCGGTTATGGTGACCGCGGCGGCGGCCGGGCTTCTGGCCGCCGCCCTGCTCACCAGCTGGATCGTCGTCGACGTCCGCACTGCCGGGAAGGATGCCGTGAACCTCAAGCTGCCCATCCCGCTCCCGCTCATTCGAGCCGCCGCGGCGTTCATTCCGAAGGGGAAGCTCGGTACGGTGAAGCTGCCTCCCGAGCTCGAGGAGAACCGCGAGCTCATTCTCCGTGGCATGCGAGAGCTGCTCGAGGCCCCGGACGGAACCTTCGTCCGGGTGAGTTCGGACGAAGGGAAGGTTCTCATCGAAAAAAGGGACCGCACCCTCCACGTCCGCGTTGAAGCCGAGGACGGCCGCGTTCACTGTGCCATTCCCATAGAGGGCGTGTTCAAGGCCCTCGAGCGCTGGGACTGGGAGCACGTGGATCCGCGGCTGGCGACACGAATCCTGTCCGGCGCCGGGAGGGGTCCTCTCGTGACCGTGGATCAGCCCGACGCCCACGTGGCGGTCAGCGTCTGGTAAACAAGCCCCGGTTAACGCGCATCCTCTTGGCGGGTTGCCTGGCCACTGTTACGATCCAATTGTGAACCGCCAAGGCGCGAAGCACGCCAAGACATCGCTTATTTTCTTATCCTTGCGTCCTTCGCGTCTTTGCGTTTCCATTCTCTTCTCGCCGCGATCGCATCCTTCTGCGGACACAACCTGACCCGAAGAAAGCGGCGATCTAGCGCGAGTTTACTGGACAAAGGCGGGCAGGTTATTCGCGAGGTAGCCAGAAG
>CAZXXL010000308.1:0-2404 GCA_964644635.1 uncultured Thermoanaerobaculia bacterium
AGACAGGGCAGCTTCGCTGCCCGCTGTCGAACGGCGTCCCGAGCGAGGGCCCGCCGGGGCCCGAGCGAAGGGACCTGACCACGGTCGGAGTGCGCTCCGGAGCAGTGGGCACCGCGCTCCGCCCCCGCACTGTCATTGCGAGGAGGCTTCCGCAGGAATCCGACGCGGCAATCCCCTCACGATCGGACACAGCCCCGGAGCAGGCATGCTACCCACGGACCGTCCTGCGCCGGGCACGTCGGGTCTCCAGGCCCGTTCCACGGACGGCCATGGAACAACCGCCCGTCCCACGGCACCTTCCGGGCACGGTCTTCCGCCCGGCGGCGGGGCGGGCTATGGTGGGCGTCGTGGTTCCGCCGCCGCGGCGGGCCGCCGGAAGGAGCTCCTCATGCCGGACGATGCGTTGCAATACAGGTGGAGCCTGGCCGACATCTACCCCTCGCCGGAGGCCTGGCGCGAGGCCCACTCGGATCTCGAGGCCCGGCTCGACGGGCTCGAGGCGTGCCGCGGCCGCCTGGGATCCGATGCGAGGTCCCTGCGGGAGTGCCTGGACACCATCTTCGAGACGTCCCGGCTCCTGCGCCGGCTGACCGCCTACGCCGCCATGCTCTCGGACGAGGACACCCGCGACGCCCGGGCGCTGGAGATGCGCCAGTCCGCGGAGCTGCTGGCCACCCGCTTCGCCCAGGGCACGAGCTTCGTCAGGCCCGAGATCCTGGCCGCCGGCAAGGAAACCCTCGACCGCTTCCTCGCCGAGGAGCCCGGCCTGTCCATCTACCGGCACTTCCTGAAGACCATCCTCCGCCAGGCGCCGCACACGCTGGATGCGGCCGGGGAGCGGCTGGTGGCCACGGCCGGCCTGATGGCGGACGGGCCCTACGGCGTGTACTCGATCCTCACCAACGCCGAGATACCGTGGCCCCGGGTGAAGCTCTCCGACGGCACCCGCGTCCGCCTCGACCAGGCGGCCTACGGACGCCACCGCGCGGCCCCCGACCGGCGGGATCGCAAGCGCGTCTTCGACGCCTTCTTCAAGACCTGGCGCGCCTACCGGAAGACCTGCGGCGTGGCGCTCTACTCCCAGGTCAAGCGCGACCTCTTCTACGCCCAGGCCCGGAAGTATCCGTCCTGCCTGGCGGCGGCCCTGAGCGGCGACAACGTCCCCGAGCGGGTGTACACGACCCTGGTCGACCAGGCCAACGCCCACCTCGACACCCTGCACCGTTACTTCCGCCTCCGCGGGCGCCTGCTGGGGATCGAGGACCTCAGGTACTACGACGTCTACCCGCCGCTCGTGAAGGCCGACCTCGAGTTTCCCATCGAGATCGGGAAGCGGCTGGTACTGGAATCCCTAAAGCCCCTGGGCCGGGAGTACGTCGAGACGGTCGGGCGCGGCTTCGAGGAGCGCTGGATGGACGTCTTCCCCAGGCCGGCCAAGCGTTCCGGCGCCTACGCCTCCGGGTCGGCCTACGACGTCCACCCCTTCGTGCTCCTCAACTACACCGACGATTACGAGTCCGTTTCGACCCTGGCCCACGAGTGGGGTCACGCCATGCACTCCTACCTGGCGAACGCCGCCCAGCCCTATCCCACCGCGGACTACTCGATCTTCGTGGCCGAGGTGGCGTCGACCTTCAACGAGGCGCTCCTCTCCGAG
Source organism: uncultured Thermoanaerobaculia bacterium (assembly GCA_964644635.1). Classification (GTDB taxonomy): domain Bacteria; phylum Acidobacteriota; class Thermoanaerobaculia; order Thermoanaerobaculales; family Sulfomarinibacteraceae; genus CAZXXL01. The sequence goes on from CAZXXL010000308.1 coordinate 1,658, forward strand.
CACCTGCTCGCGTCCGCCCGGAACGACACCGAACGTCTCTTCTACCTGGGGTCGGCCCTGGAAGGGCTGCGCGGGACGTTCTTCCGGCAGGTGATGTTCGCCGAGTTCGAGCTCGCCATCCACCGCCTGGTGGAGCGCGGCGAGACGCTCTCCGGCGAACGGCTGTCGGAGATCTACGGGGAGCTCGTGCGCCGCTACCACGGCCACGATCAGGGCGTGCTCACCGTCGACGACGCCTACACCGTGGAGTGGGCGTACATCCCCCACTTCTACTACGATTTCTACGTCTACCAGTACGCCACGTCCATCGCCGCCTCGTCGCTCTTCGTCCGGCGCGTGCTCGACGGCGACCGCGAGGCGCTCGAAGGCTACCTGGACGTGCTGCGGGCAGGCGGCTCGGACGATCCCTACGAGATCCTGCGCCGCGCCGGCGTCGACCTGGCCACGGCCGAGCCCTACCGGGCGCTGATGGCGCGCATGAACCGGATCATGGACGGCATCGAGGCCATCCTCGGCTGACCCGGGCCGGGATCACCAGGCCGGGCGCGGCGTGGGGGTGACGACGGGGGCGACCTTCATGAGCTGCGCCCCGCCCCACCCCATGGGGCCCACCCGGCTCGCCGCCGGCGCCGCCTTCGCCGCCCCCGTGCCGGCCGCCCTCGCGCCCGGACCCCCCGCCGCGCCCCCCTCAGCCCCTCGCCCCCCCCCGCCCGCGCGCCCCGCCCCTCCGCCCGCCCCCGCACCCGC
>CAZXXL010000309.1:0-2404 GCA_964644635.1 uncultured Thermoanaerobaculia bacterium
CAGCGAAGCCGCCCTGTCTCACGGCGCTTCGTCGCTTCGCTCCTCGCAATGACAATCAACCTCTTCCTGTCATCGCGAGGAGCGTGCCGGAGGCACGCGACGTGGCGATCCCTGGCAGTCTTGGAGCGCGTACCGGTCTTCTCCGGGAGAACGCCTGGTTACACTAACATACCGTGATATAATATATTTATGAGTATTCCACAGGATGTCCTCCGGCTGATGTGGGAGTACGACGGGGCGGGCCTGGAGGACGCGGCCGAGCTCCCGGACGCCGTGCTCGAACGCGTGATGGCACGCGGCGGGATCTCCCAGATGCGGTGGCTTCTCCGGGCTGTCGAGCGCCGGCGTCTGGCCGGTTACCTGGAGAAACGCGGCCGCCGGGCGCTCGCTCCACGCGAGCTGCGGTTCTGGTGCCGCATGGCCGGCATCGAGAAGGACGTGGCCGACGCCTGGGTGGATGCGGCGCGGGCCCACGAAAGGTCGTGGCGTTGATGCAGCTTCACTGGGAGGCAACTCCTCCCGGCGTCAGGGAAGCCTACGAGGCCCTCTCGCCGGTGCTTGCGACGGAGGGGTTCTATCTGGCGGGGGGTACGGCTCTCGCCCTGCTCGAGGCCCATCGCCTCTCGGCGGACCTCGACCTGTTCGCTCCATCGATCGGTGATCCCGTGGTGCTGGCCGGTCGCCTCAAAGGCGTTGCCGGAGACGCCGTCATCCTTTCCACCGCGCCAGAGACCCTGTACATGAGCATCCACGGGATTCGGGTGAGCTTCATCGGCTCTTCGTTCAGCCTGTTGGCACCGCCGTTGCGACCGGACGAGGATGGGCTCCCCCTGGCCTCGCGCGACGACATCGCCGCCATGAAGCTCGCCGCCATCGCATCCCGTGGGAGCCGGAAGGATTTCGTGGATCTCTGGGTCTTGGTGACACGGCACAGAAACCTGGAGCAATACCTTGCGCTCTATGAGAAGAAGTACCAGGCCGATACGGGCCATGTCCTCCGCAGCCTGGTGTATTTCGACGATGCCGACCGCGAGCCACCGCTTCGTCTCCTGACGGGGATCGACTGGCCCCAGGTCAAGGCGGACTTCGAGCGCTGGGTGGATGCGTTTCTTCTCCGTGGCGGTGTGGAATCGTGATGGGGTCCCGTCGCTCCGGCCCTGGCGGGCCTTCGCTCTTCTTGTCATCGCGAGGAGCGTGCCGGAGGCACGCGACGTGGCGATCCCTAACAGCATTGGAGCGCTCCAGGCCGTGCTCCGTGGCGGTGTTCAATCGTGATGAGGTCCCGTCGCTCCGGCCCTGGCGGGCCTTCGCTCGGGACGCCGTTCGACAGCGGGCAGCGAAGCCGCCCTGTCTCACGGCGACGTGGCCATCCCTGACAGCATTGGAGCGCCCCACACCACCCGACGGCCCTGCCGCATGAGGACCCAACGATGATCGACATCCCGAAGGACGCGCGCATCTACGTCGCAGGCCACCGCGGCCTGGTGGGCTCGGCGATCCTCCGCCGTCTCGAGGCCGAAGGCTTCACCAACATCCTCACCGCCACCCGGGAGCAGCTCGACCTGCGCGACCAGGCCGCCGTGAACTACTGGTTCCGTGCCAACCGGCCCGAGTATGTCTTCCTGGTGGCCGGCACCGTGGGCGGCATCTGGGCCAACGCCACGCGGCCGGCGGAGTTCATCTACGACAACCTCATGATCCACGCGACGGTGGTGCACGCGGCGCACCTGTTCGGCGCAAAACGCCTCCTTTACCTCGGCAGCTCCTGCATCTACCCGCGCGAGTGCCCGCAGCCCATGAAGGAGGAATACCTCCTCACCGGGCCGCTCGAGCCCACCAACGAGCCCTACGCCGTCGCCAAGATCGCGGGCATCAAGCTCTGCCAGGCCTACCGCCGCCAGTACGGCTCGGACTTCATCTCGGCCATGCCGACCAACCTCTACGGCCCCAACGACAACTTCGACCTCGAGTCCTCCCACGTGCTCCCGGCCCTGATCCGCAAGTTCCACGACGCGAAGCTCGCCGGCCGCCGCGAGGTGACCATCTGGGGTACGGGCGCCCCGCGGCGCGAGTTCCTGCACGTGGACGACCTCGCCGACGCCTGCTTCTTCCTCATGCGCCACTGGGACGAGGAGATCCACATCAACGTCGGCACCGGCGAGGACCTCACCATCCGCGAGCTCGCCGAAACCGTCCGCGACATCGTCCACCCCTCAGCCGAGCTCGTCTTCGACACCTCCAAGCCAGACGGCACCCCGCGTAAGCTCCTCGACGTCAGCAGGCTCCACGCCCTCGGCTGGCGGCACAGAATCCAGCTCGATGAGGGCATCCGGCAGACCTACCAGTGGTTCCTCGAGCATCAGGAGACGCTGAGAGCGGGAGCGGGGGAGAGCTGGCGCTTATA
>CAZXXL010000310.1:0-2396 GCA_964644635.1 uncultured Thermoanaerobaculia bacterium
CACCACCGCATGGGGCGCGGCGGCCCGGCCGGCGCTTTTCACCGGAGCCGTTCCCGGCGCGGCGGCGGCCGGGGCGCTCACCAGGCAGAGCCCGACCACCAGGGCGGCGGCCAGGCGCCGCCACGGGGGCAGCAGGAAGCCGAGGGCCAGGAACGCCGCGGCGGCGGCGAGGAAGATGGGGAAGCGCTCCACCCGCCGCAGCGACCGCTCCCGGCCGGCGGCGCGGGTCTGCAGCGCAGCGATGGTCTTCACGAGCTCCCTCGCCTCGTCGCCCGCCGCTCCCGCGAGCACGCTGCCCCCGGTCGCGCCGGCCAGGTGGGCGAGACTCCGCCGGTCGGCGTGGGTGATGACCACCTGCCCCGCCCGGTCCCGCTTGTAGTGCACCCCGCCGTCGCGGCCCGGCATGGGGATCGGCCCGCCCCCGGCGGTACCGACCAGCAGGCCCACCGCGCGCACGCCGGCCTCCCGCAGCCGCCGGCCCGCGGCCTCCAGATCGCCCTGGAGGTTCTCGCCGTCGGTCACCAGGACCACGACCCGCCCGGTGCCCTCGCCGGGGAGGAGCTCGAGGGCGGCGCCCACCGCCCGCTCCAGGTTGGAGCCGGGCAGGGCGATGGTCCCCGGCTCCACGCCCTCGAGGAAGGTCCCCACCGCGTCGAGGTCGGTGGTCAGCGGCACCAGCGGGTACGCGTCCCCGGCGAAGGTGACAACCCCGACGCGGTTGCCGTCGAGGCCGGGCAGGGCCCGGCGCAGGATCTCCAGGCCCCGCGCGAGGCGCGACGGGCGCACGTCCTGGCAGCGCATTGAGTCCGAGACGTCGAGGGCGAAGACGACGTCCCGCGTCCGGATCTCGGTCTGCCGCGGCAGCTGCCCCCACTGGGGCCTGGCGAGGGCGATCACGACCAGCGCGGCCGCGCCGCACCACGCCAGGAGCCGGCCGAGACCGGTGGCCGGGACTCCGCCCATCACCTGCCGCCACACCGAGGGACTGGCCAGCCGCTGCTGCACGGCCACCCGGCGCCGGTGGCGCAGCCAGGACCCGGCCGCCGCCGCCAGCGGCAGCGCCAGCAGCCACAGCCGCGCGGGCTCGGCGAACCTCACCACGGCGTCCCTCCCGCGGCCGCCTCGAGGCCGGCGCCGGCCAGCAGCAGCGCCAGGGCGGCGAAGGCCCAGGGCTCGAACCGCTCCCGGTAGTGGACGAGGCGGGTGGACTTGAAGCGGGTCTTCTCCATGCGATCGATCTCCGCGAAGACCCTCGCCAGGGCCCGGGAATCGCGGGCGCGGAAGGAGACGCCCCCCGTCTTGCGGCCGATGCTCGCGAGAAGCTCGGGGTTGACGTCCACCCGGAGCCGCCGCACCTGCGTGACGACCCGGCCGGTGCGGGGGTCGCGGAGGCGCACGGGCACCGGCACGATCCCGCCGCGGCCGACGAGCACGGTATCGACCTTGATCCCCTCCTGGGCCGCCAGCCCGGCGGCCGTCATCGGGTCGAGCTCGCCGGCGTTGTTGGAGCCGTCGGTCACCAGGACCACCAGCTTGGAGCGGGCGCGCGAGCGGTGCAGCCGGTTCACGGCCACGCCGAGCCCCATCCCGATGGCCGTGCCGTCGGGGAGCATCCCCAGCCGGGCCCGGGCCAGCAGCCGGCCGGCCACCCGGTGGTCCAGGGTCAGCGGGCACAGGGTGACGGCCGCGCCGGAGAAGGCCACCAGGCCGATGCGGTCGTCGGGCCGGCGGGCCAGGAAACGCCCGATCACGGTCTTGGCCACCTCGAGGCGGTTCTCGGGCTGGAAATCCAGGGCCGCCATGGATCCGGAAACGTCGAGGGCGATGACGATGTCGATGCCTTCCGAGTGCGTCACCTCCCGGGACAGCACCTCCCGCGGCCGCGCGGCGGCGACCGCCAGGGGCACGAAGGCCCCGGCGGCGAGGATCCCGGCCAGGACCGTGGCGCCCGAGACCAGGGCGGCGCGCGAGCTGTAGGGCGTCCTGCCGGGGAACGGGTAGCGCTGCCAGAGGCGCCGCAAAGACCACACCGCCAGGCAGAGCACGCCGACGCCTGTCAGCGCGAGCCATGCAGGGCGGGCCAGGGTGATCATGCCGCACCCTCCCGCGCCTCGGCGGCCGCCGCCTCCAGCCGGGCGAGGTGGGCGTCGAGCTCCTGCGCCGCCCCGGCGGTGCGCTGCAGCGCCGCCCGCAGGGCCGCCGCGGCGGTCTCCCGGCGGGCGAAACGGACCGCGTCGGCGAGGCCCAGCGCCTCCTGCACCGCCGCCTGGACGCCGCGGGGCCAGGCCTCCCGCCGCGCCAGCCGGATCAGCTCGAAGGACGTCATCTCGGCGGCCGGCCGGCCGGTGCGCCGCTTCAGGTAGCGCCGCAGCGCGGCCGCGAGCCCGTCGCAGACC
>CAZXXL010000311.1:0-2373 GCA_964644635.1 uncultured Thermoanaerobaculia bacterium
TGGAGGCCACAGAGCGGTGCGCCATTCTCGGTCTCGTGGTCCCGGTCGGCGAGTGGCTGCGGCCAGAAAGGCTCTGGTTCGACGGTCGGTTGCTGCACCCCGGACTGGTCACGGACGTGACGGTTCCCGAGCCGCTCGCCGGGGTCGTCGGGCCGAACGCGGCAGGGCGGCCCGTCGAGGTCGAGGAGACGGCTTCCGTGGAGCCGCTGCTCCGTGTGGCGCCCGAGGAGAGCCTCGCGGCGGCGCTCGCTGTGGCGGCGGCGCTGATTGAGGAGCCGCTGGCGCTGACCCGCACGGGCTCGGTGTCGATTCGGGCGGCGCGGGCCGCCGCCCGTGCCGCCGGGGTGCGGGAACCGCTACCGCTCGGTTTTCGACTTGCGCTCCTCGACGCTCTGGGACTCATGGGAATCGCCTCCATCCGCAACAGGGGGCGGCTCGTCGCCGACCCGGCCAGCCTCGAGCTGCTATGGAGCGAAGCGGGAGCAGTGGAATCGGCCGTCCGCCTTGCTGCCCGCGCCGACCTCCCCGCGTGGGCGCCCGAGACCGGTGACACCGAGGTCGAGAGCCCGGCCGGCTACCTCTCGGACGTCGAACGCCAGGCGAGGGGGTGGTTGAACGCTGGGATGCACGCGTTCTTCACCTCCTTCGTGGCCGCTATCCCACGGAACGCCGGCTGGATGCGAGCCGACCGGCTCGCCGAGGAGGCGGCGCGCAGGGCACCGGAATGGCTGATCGCCGACGAGAGAGAGAACGCCTGGCGGTGGCGCGGCGAACGCTTCTCGGCGGGACTCAAGGAGCGCCGCCGGTTCGCCGCGTACTGTGCGCTTTTCCTCGCGCGCACCTGTGTCCGCCGCGGGCTGCTCGAGCTGGGGACGCGGCCCGGCGCCGCGCTCCAGCCCCTGAAGAGCCTGCCGCCTCCCGGCGAGCACACCTACCAGGAGCCCTGGGAAGACGTGCTCCGTGCCGTTCGCGACCTCTACCTTCGGCCCATGGAAGCGCCGGCCCGGGTACGCCATCCCGAGGCGCCCGCGGGGGGCACCGCCCCCCGCCTCACCGGCGATCTCGAGCTCCACGTGGCCGAGGGCAGCCTTTCGTCGCCGGACTGGGTGGTGGCGGCCCTGGCCGGCGAGCCGCTCTCCCAGGCCCACGGAGATCCCGTGCGGCGTTACCGCCTGACAGCGGCCACCGTGGCCCGGGCGATGAGCGTGGGGGTGCCGCGGGAGGCCATAGAGCATCTCCTGAATCGCTGCCGCCCTGCTCCCGCCGCGGCCACCCGGCGTCGGGTTGCGGAGTGGCTCGAGCGGTGCGGAACTGCGGTGATCCGGCGCGGCTGGCTGCTCGCCCGCTGGACGCGCCGCGCCGACCGCGATGAGGCGGTCAGGACGCTTCCCGGCGTGCAACCGGTGGGATCCACCTGGGCCCTGGTGCCGCCTTCGGTCAGCTTCCATGGCACCCCGGTGACGTTGCCGGGCGTCCTGCTCGGCCTCGACGAGCGGGGCGAGCTGGTGGCCACGGACCGGCCGCTCCTGGCGCTCGCCGTTGCGTCCGTGGCCGAGGTGGACCGGCGCGGCAAGGTCCGCCCGGATCCCGAGCGGATCGGGGCCGCCGGGCTCACGCACGAGGAGGCTGTGCGCGTGCTCGCCGTGTGGGCCGGCGGCTCCACCGCGGTGCTGGAAGCGGTCGGTGCAGCGGTCGGACGAGCTCTGGGTGTGCGCGAGAAGGCTGGCGTCCTCGGCGCCACGGTCCTGCTACCACCCGGCGCGGCTGCAGCCAACCGATTGCGGACGGCACTCCAGGCCGCCGGGGCCACCGTGGTGCCGCTGAGTCCCAGGGCGCTCCTGGTCGTCGGGGCCCATGGTGTCGAACCACTGAAGCGCCTCGCGCGCGAGGAGGGCCTCGAGCTCGAACCGGCCGAGCCGGACCGGCTACTGGCTGCACTCCCCTCGGTCCTCAAGTCCGATGCGCGGTTGGACGCGTTCGAGGAGCTGAGTGTCCGCGCAGCCAGGGTGCGCCTGGAGCAGGCCATGGCCACAGGCCGCCCCATCCGCCTGCTCCTCTCCGGGCGCCGCGCACCCCGCCCCGTCACGGCTCGGGTGCACCATTTGGGACGCCTCGACGGCCTTCTGACGGTCTGGGTGGAGCTCCTCGATGGTTCTTCCCCCGGTCGCAACGAGGCCCATGCCATCCGCGACATCCTGGGCTTTGGCGCCCTTGTGTAAACACCGCCGGCCGCTGCCAACCAACCCGGTGCCTGGCTTAGCATCTTAGCGTTGTTGCGAGCGGTGCGCCGGGTACGGCTCTGCTCGCGGGGTCAGCCCTGCGCACCCGTGACGAGGAGCTCGCCGAGGCGGGCGAGGGAGGGGAGGTCGGTGG
>CAZXXL010000312.1:0-2318 GCA_964644635.1 uncultured Thermoanaerobaculia bacterium
GGGGAGTGGGGGTGAGGATGGTTGGCGGGGAGAGGCCGGCGGGGCGAGAAAGGAGGCGAGATGATCGAAACCGGGCTCGGAGGGAAAGTTGTCATCGTCACCGGCGGCGGCGCCGGGATCGGGAGGGCAACGGCGCGGGCCTTCGCCGGCGAGGGCTGCCGCGTGGCCGTCTGGGACGTGAACGAGGCCGCGGGCCGAGAGGCGGCGGCGGAGCTGGCGGCGCTGGGCGGGGAGGGGTCCTTCCAGAAGGTGGACGTGGCCGACCCGGCCGCCGTGGACGCCGCCGTCGACGAGGTGGCGGCCCGCTGGGGCGGCGTCGATGTCCTGGTCAACAATGCGGGCATCGTGCGCGACGGCCGGCTGGTGAAGATCGAGGACGGCGAGCTGGTCGCCCGGATGAGCGACGAGCAGTGGGAGGCGGTGATCGATGTCAACCTGCGCGGGGTCTTCAACTGCACGCGGGCGGTGGCGCCGCACATGATCCGGCGCGGCGGCGGCGTGATCCTGAGCGCCTCGTCCGTGGTGGGCCTGTACGGCAACTTCGGCCAGACGAACTACGTGGCCTCCAAGGCCGGCGTGATCGGCATGACCCGCACCTGGGCCAGGGAGCTGGGGAAGTACGGCATCCGCGTCAACGCGGTGGCGCCGGGCTTCGTGAAGACCGATATTCTCGCCTCGGTTCCGCAGAAGATCCTCGACTGGATGGTGGCGCACACGCCCCTGCTGCGCGCGGGACGGACCGAGGACATCGCCAACGCCTACCTGTGGCTGGCATCGGATGCCGCCTCCTTCGTGACCGGGACCGTGCTCTCGGTGGACGGCGGCCTGGTGGTGGGCACGTGACGGAGACGCCTCCGGGAGGACGCCCCATGAGCCGTCACGCCACCATCGTCGCCACGGGCCGCTACGTCCCGGAGCGGCGCGTCACCAACGACGTGCTGCGCAAGCGCTTCGGCGCGTCGGCCCCCGAGTTCGTCGACAAGATGGAGGCCGCCACCGGGATCCGGGCGCGGTACTGGGCGCCGGAGGACTGGGCCACGTCCGACGTGGCCCTGCCGGCGGCCCGGCAGGCGCTGGAACGGGCCGGGCGAAGGCCCGAGGACGTGGACATGATCGTCCTCGGCACCGACTCGCCGGACTACATCACCCCGGCCACCTCGGTGGTGCTGCAGCACAAGCTGGGGGCGACCAACGCCGGCACCTTCGACGTCGGTTGCGCCTGCGCCTCCTTCCCGACGGGACTGGCCATCGCCGCCGGCTTGCTGGCCGCCAACCCGTGGATGCGGACCATCCTCGTGGTCGGGGTCTACCTCATGCACAAGCTCGCCGACCCGGACGACCCGACGATCTTCTTCTACGGCGACGGAGCCGGCGCCGCAGTCCTGGAGCCCGCGCCGGAGCCGGGCTTCGTCAGCTCCGCCTTTCTTGCCGACGGCTCCTACCACCGGGCGTGGGGCATCTACTCCGGGGGCACCTTCGAACCGGCCACCGAGGAGTCGGTGCGCGCCGGCCGGGCCCGGGTGCGGATGCTCGAGCGTTATCCGCCCGAGGTCAACCACGAGGGCTGGCCGCGGATCGTGCGCGCCCTGGCCGAGCACGGGGGCTTCGCGGTGGATGACATCGACCTCGCCATCTTCACCCAGGTCCGCAAGCCGTCCATCGAGCTGGTGATGGAGACGCTCGGCCTGCCCGCCGGGCGGACCCACACGGTGATGGAGAAGTGGGGCTACACGGGCTCCGCCTGCGTGGCCATGGCCTTCGACGACGCCGTCGAGCACGGCAAGGTCCACGACGGCGACCTGGTGGTCCTGGTCGGCTCCGGGGTCGGCTACAACCAGGCCGGCGTGGCCTTCCGGGTCGGACGCTTGTGAGGGGTTGGGTCGCGGTCTTGCTCGCGGGCTGCGGCGTGATCGTCGTCGTCGTCGTCGCCGCCGGCTTCGTGGTGTGGCGTCACCCGCTGGCGGTGGAGGCGCGGCTGTCCCGGCTCGCCCTCGCTCGGGCCGGCTTCGCGAAGCGCGAGTTGCCGGGACCGGACGGCCCGCTCGTCGTGTGGCGGGGCGGCCACGGCCCGGTGCTTCTGCTCCTGCACGGGGCCGGCGATCAGGCCGGGACGTGGGCGAAGGTCGCCCCGGCGCTGGCGGCGCGGTACCGGGTGCTGATCCCGGACCTGCCCGGCCACGGCGGCGCGGGGCCGGCGCTGGGCCCGCGCAGCAGGGCGGTCGGGGTCGCGGGCGGGGCCTTATGCGCCTCTGACGCGAGCAGGGCACACCGCCGGGTCGCGCACGGTGGCAGCGGTGGAGACAACGGAAGAGCACGCG
>CAZXXL010000313.1:0-2289 GCA_964644635.1 uncultured Thermoanaerobaculia bacterium
GCTAGAACATCCCGCAGCCGAAGGCGGGCTGGGAGCGGACGACCTCGTCGGGGTCGATATTCCACCTGGTGCAGAGCTTGGCGGCCAGCTCCTCGTACCGGGCGCCCGTCTCCGGCGTCGCGCCCTCCGGGATGGCCGTCCGGTAGGCCTCCTCGAGGCGCTGCTGCTCGGCCGGCGGCAGAACCCGGTCCGCCATGTTGAAGAGGATCCCGTTCTCCTTCTGGATGTGGGCCTCGAGGAGGTCGGCGTAGCCCAGCGCGTGCTGGATGACCTCGGCCTGCGCCCCGCCGTCGCCCGCCGACGCGGCGTCCAGGTTGTCCAGGATGGCGCGCACGTGGGAGCGGCCGATCTCGTGCTCGTACAGCATGACGCCCACGGGCCCGCCCTCCTTGGGAATCCCGTGGGACTCCAGGGCCGGGAAGAGATGGACCTCCTCCTTGGCGTGGTGCCAGGCGTCGGCGTAGTTGCGGATGAAGTCGGCCGCGTCACGGAAGGTGTCGCCGTCGAAGCCCCGGCCCGACCGCGCCGCGGTACACGCCGCCCGCAGGCAGGCGATGACCGCGAGGATCTTCTCGTGCTCGGATCGCAAGAGGGTGGTTGCGCTCATTTCGATACCTCCACAAGCGATCATGCACCACCTGCGGCCGCCGCGCGTTGACCGGGGTCAAGGTCGAATGCAAAACGGGCCACCCGGTGCGCCCGGGCGGCCCGTCCTTTCCCAGCCGATGCAGCTCACCAACCCAAGTCGAGACCCACCGTCACGCTCTTGTTCGTCGAGTGTTCGAGCTGCCACGTGTCGGTCGTCCCGCGGCTCAGCTCAAGGTACGCCTTGACGTTCCCGAGCTCTGTCAATGTCTTCAGCACCCCGGCCATAAAGCGGTGATCCTTCGCCTTTGCAAAGGCCGGAACCGGTGCGTCCGCCGGGTTCGAATCGTACCTGGCCCATGCCACCAGCCCCTGCTTGATGTATTCGTCCACCTCCACGAAGTAGCCGTTGCTGTCGAAGCTGCCAACCGGAGAGGTCACGGCCTGCTGCCAATCCTCGCTCGTGTGCTGAAAACCGACTAGGAGGTCCAACTGCCTGGCGAAGAGGTAATGGGCGTAGAGGCCGTATCGCGTCGTCTCAGGCTCGTACATGAACTCGTCGGGAGCTCCCTCGTTCTGGATCTGCTCTTTCTTACCCTGATAATAGTTCGCAGAGAAAGCAAACTGATTGCCGACGAGAAAATCCGCGTCGAACCAGACGTCCTTGTGCTTCCTGTCACTTCCCGAGACGATGCCCTCACCCTCTTCGTTGACCCCGTTCGTCACCTTGAGGGTCAGGCCGATGACGGTCTTGTACTTGGGCGACATGTAGGTGTAGCCACCCTCGACCAGCCCGGGGTTCTGATCGAAGCTGAAGTTGTTCGGAGACGGCGCACCCCACATCAGCGGGGAGTCGGCATCGGTAAGCCCATGACCGTCCGACGCCATGTACCCTTCCTGCACATGCGTCTTGCCGATGCCAATGAAATACGAATGCTCCACGTTACCGCCCGTGTAATCGATCTTCGCCCGTTCCAGCTCGGATTCACCGTCCTCATAGAACACGTACTCGCCAAAATAGGAGAAGTTGGTGTCCGGAATCGCGCCTCCCCAGAGCAGCGCGCCCTCCGCAAGATCGATGCTCGAGGTGCTGGTGCTCGTTCCGTCCGGAGCATTATCCTTGACGTACTGGACGTCGGTGCGCAGGAACAGCGCCACCTCGTTCGCCAGCTTGAATGGCTCGTGCGAGGCGATCATCCGGATCGGAGTCGGTGCCTTCTTGCCATTCCATCCGGGGGGCATGCGGTAGCCGAGCCTCTTGAACTCGTACCCCAGCTTGTTCAACCTCGGGAAGACGGTATGGCACATAAAGCACCTCACGTGATATCTCCTGGCAAATGCCGGGATCGCGTTCGCGGGCGTGGCCGCCACCGTCAAGCCGACGACGGCCCCCAATACCGTGACGAGCACGACGCTCTTTCGGGCGATGATTTGACCATTCATGACGAGCCCTCCTTTTCTTCCAACAGTGCGCTCGGCCGGAGCGCTACCCTCGCGACACCAGGACGGCATGCTGTACGATTCCTCGCAGTGCGATCCCGGCATCATCTCTTGGCGCGCCGCTGCTTGCTCATGTTCTTGTGGGGTTTAGCCTCCTTGACGACCTCGTCGGCGACCTTGAGCAGCTTTGCGGGATCCTCCGGCACGCCCGCAAAGTTGCGCACGATCTGCGCCAGCGCAGCCAGGACCTCGGGCTTGTTTCTC
>CAZXXL010000314.1:0-2244 GCA_964644635.1 uncultured Thermoanaerobaculia bacterium
CGCGCCCAGACGGCGAAGGCCGCGCCGTCGCCGAGGCCGTGGCGGGCGAGGCCCAGGGCCACCAGCCGGCCTCTGTCCCCCCCGGCCAGCAGCCCGCCCTCCCCGCCCAGGCGCAGCGCCAGCACCACCGTCGCGGCCGCCGTCCCGCCCCACAGGAGGCCGAACTGCAGCACGTCCGACAGCACGTCGGCGACCAGGCCGCCGAGGGCCGTGTAGGCCACCGCCACCGCGCCGACCACCACCAGGCTCGCGTCCAGGCCCCAGCCGGAGCACGCGTCCACCACCAGGGCCGAGGCGTAGAGCACCACGCCGGCACCGAGCCCCCTCCCCACCAGGAACAGCACCGCCAGCACCCGCCTCCCGCCGGAACCGAGTGTCGTCTCCACGGCCCGGTACACCTCGGCGCCGCGCGCCCGGCGGAGGAACGGCACGCCCCACGCCACCAGCGCAGCCATCGCCAGGGGCACGGCCAGCTCGTACTGCAGCCACACCAGGCCGCCCCCGGTGCGCAGGGCGACGAAGGCCGGGGCGCCAACCAGGGACACGGCCGAGACCTGGTTGGCGGCCAGGCTGATCCCCAGGGCCCAGGCGGGGAGACGCCGGCCGCCCAGGTAGTAATCCTCCGTCCGCCGCTGCCGGGCGGCGATCCAGGCCGAGACCAGGACCAGCACGGCCAGGGAGCCGGCCACGATCCACGTGTCGAGCGGGCCCATGTTCCGAGGATACCCGAAGGACCGGGAAACGGGTCAGCCGCCCGGGGCGGGCACGACGATCTTCGCCACCGGGATCCCCAGCCGCCGCGTGTCGGCGCCGATGCCCGCGCGCGCCGGTACGAACGTGTCCGACCGGATCTCGATCCGGTGCAGGCGGCGCAGGTTCCGGGGCAGGGCGAAGCGCAGGCGAAGCGGGGCGGCGCCCAGCGGTTCGAGGGCCTTCCCGTCGACCAGCACCCTCACCCCCAGCGAGCCCGGATCCGAGGCCCGCGGATGGGCGGGAAAGAGCACCACGTCCAGCTCCCGCGCCCCGGGCGGCACGGGCAGGTCGAGGCCTTTCAGAACGCCGTCGCCGTCGGTCCAGTTGTAGTCGCGGTAAAAGCCGCGCCGGCCGGCGACAGCCGACGGGAACACCGTGGTCTCCCGGGTCGCCAGGTCCACCAGCACCCGCCGGTCGTCGCGGTAGAGCACCCGCCGGGTGGAGGCCAGCTCGAGGACCTCCCGCCGGTACAGGCGGTGGTAGACGAGCATCGCCCAGCGCATCCGCGAGCGCGGGTAGCGGCTGCGGATGTCCTTCTCGGTCAGCGCCAGCAGGTCGCCGAGGCGGCGCATGCCGCCGTAGGCCAGGAACCGGACGCCGTGGCCGACGAGATAGGACGCCACCGCCCCGGCCCCGTCGTCGATGGGCAGGCCCGGCGGCGGGCTCGAAAAGCCGGGCAGGGACATGATGAAGACCCGGTTGCGCCGCTGGTCGAGGAGGAAGGGATAGCGCAGGGTGGCCAGCACCGTGGCTCCCCCGGGCAGGGCCTCCTGGAGCCGGCGGACCGCCTCCCGGTCGGCGTCCGGAACCAGCGGCCGTCCGGCCACCCCGCGGCCGATGTTCACCAGCATCTGGTCCACCATGGCGCCGGCCCGTCCCCGGCCGGTGACGAGCAGGGCCACGATCACCGCCACCGCGGCGACGGTCCGGAGGCGGTCCGGCCGGTCGCCGGCGCCCTCCAGGGCCGCCACCGCCAGCCCCACGAGCGCCGCCGCCACCAACGGGAACACGTAGCGCATGAGGCTGTGGTTGAGGTTGGGATCGCCGGCGAGCACGATCACGGGCACGGCCAGCGCCGCCGCCAGGCCGAGGGCGATGGCCGGCCGCCGCGGCCGCCGGTCCTCGACGAAGACGAGCAGCAGCAGCGCCGGCAGCAGCGGCAACAGCCGCCGCCAGATCATCCTCGCCACGGCCACGGCGGGGACGCCGAAGTCGCCGCGGACGGCCGGGAAACCGTGGTTGGACGCGGCCCCCAGGAACCCCCGTCCCAGCACCGGGTAGAGGAACGTTCCCGACGACAGATCGAGCGCGATCCTCCACGGCGCCAGGGCCGCGACCGCCACCGCCCCCGTCATCGCCCCGCCGGCAAGCCCCCGCCCCCCCCCCCCCCGCCCGGCCACCCCCGCGGCCCCGGCCCGGCGGCCACACCCCGCGGCAGCCCGCTCTCAAGCGCGACCGGCCCGCCCGCCAACCCCCACCAACAGCCCGTCG
>CAZXXL010000315.1:0-2230 GCA_964644635.1 uncultured Thermoanaerobaculia bacterium
CGTCGCCCCAGGTGGCGGCGGCGACGGCGCGGCGGGCGTCGGCCGGGCTCACGCCGAGGGCGGCGCAGCGGGCGCCGTCGATGCGAATGTCGAGCTGCGGGCGGTGGAAGCGCGCGTTGTTGACGATGTTGGAAACGGCCGGGTCGGCGTCGAGGATCTTCTCGATCCGTGCGGAAATGGCCTCGAGCCGGCCCAGGTCGGGGCCGAAGATGGTCACGCCGAAGACGGCCGGCAGCCCGGAGAAGGCCTCGTCCATCCGCTCCTGGGTCGGCTGGTGCAACATCAGGATCACGCCGGGGATGTCGGCGGCGGCGCGGTCGAGGCGGCGGAGGAGCTCCGCCGCGGAGGGGCGGCCGGAGTCCGGCGGCGCGAGCTTGATGCGAAGCTCGCCGCGGTTGATGCCCTCGACGCTGGCGCCGCCCTCGGGAGCGCCCACCCGTTCCTCGACCAGGAGCACGCCGGGCAGCTTCGCCGCCCGCCGCCCGAGCTCCTGGCCGACGCGCAGGCTCTCCCGGAGGGAGACGCCGGGGGGCAGCACGTACTCGACGAGCAGCGCGCCCTCGTCCACCGGCGGCAGCAGGGTGACCGGCCCGTGGCGCAGGCCGAGGGACGCGGCCATCAGGACGGCGGCGGCCAGGGCCGCCGAGAGGGTCGATCGGCGGTGGGCCATGGTCCAGCCGGCGGCGCGGTCCAGGGCGCCGGCGAGCGAGCCCAGGAGGCGGCGGCCCGGCGCGTCGCCCAGCGTCGCGCCCCGTCCCCGGGCCAGCATCACTGGCACCGTGCTTAGGGAGAGGACCAGCGAGGCCAGGAGGGCCGTCGACACCGTGAGCCCGAAGGGGCGCAGGAAGACGGCGGCCAGGCCGCCCACCATGAGCAGGGGCAGGAACGCGGTGACCGTCGTGAAGGTGCCCGAGGCGTCGGCGGCGGCGATCTCCGCGGCGCCCTCCCGGGCGGCCTCGGCCGGGGCGGCGCCGGCCTCCTGGTGGCGGAAGACGTTCTCCGTGACCACGATGGCGTCGTCGACGATCATGCCCACGGCCAGGGTCAGCGCCGCCATGGTGATGACGTTGAGGCTCTGGCCGGCGAGCCAGAGCACGGCCAGGGTCGCCAGCAGCGACAGGGGGATGGTGAGGGCGACCGCGATGGTGGGCCGCGGGGAGCCGAGGAAGAGCCAGAGCACGATGACGGCGAGCACGGCGCCGGCGATCAGGTCGTGGACGATGGCCCGGCGGGCCTCCACCAGCACCTCGGACTGGTCGTAGAACTTCTCGATGTGCGTGCCCGGAGGCAGCAGGGAGCGCGCCCGGGCGAGCTCGGCCTCCACCGCGTGCTCGACGGCGATGGTGCTCGCCCCGGGCTGCTTGCGGACGAAGATCGCCATCGCGGGCACGCCGTCGGCCCGGACCTCGCTGTGCTTGGGCGCCCGGCCGGCGCGGACGTTGGCGATCTGGCCCAGGGTCACCGCCGACCCGTCCGCCAGCCGCACCGGGACCGCCCGCAGGTCCGCCACCGAGAGGATCCGGGAATCGGCGCGGATGACGACGTCCTCGTTGCCGCGCTCGATGAAGCCGGCGACGTCGGCGCCATGGGTGCGGCGGATGGCGTCCTCGATGTCGGTGAGCCCGAGGCGCAGCGCGGCCAGCCGCTCCGGCCTGAGCTCGACCCAGTAGGCGAGGCGCTGGCCGCCGATCACATCCACCAGGGAGACGCCGTCCACCGTCATCAGGCGGGCCACCAGGTCGCGGCGGACGATGGGAGCGATCTCCACCGGATCGCCGGCGCCCCAGATCGCCCAGCCGCCGACCTCCTCGAGCGTGGTGCCGATGTGCTCCAGCCGGGGGATCACGCCCGCCGGCAGCTTCGACCGGACCTGGCCGAGGCGGCCGAGCACGATCTGGCGCGCGTCGCGGACGCCGGTTCCCCACGCGAACTGCACGGTGAGGACGACGACGCCCTGCATGGTCTTCGACGCCACCCGGCGGATCCCCGGCGCCCCGTGCAGGGACTCCTCGATGGGCCGCGTCACCGACAGCTCGAGGTCCTCGGGCGCGGTCCCCGGCGCGTGGACGATCACCTGCACGACCGGGATATCGAGGTTCGGGAACAGGTCCACGCTCATGTGTCCCGCCCCGTAGAGCCCGAGGAGGACCACGACCAGGGCGCCGAGGCCGGCCTCCAGCGGCCGCGCGATGAGGTGGGAGATCAACCGGCGCATGGGAGGGATGGGGAG
>CAZXXL010000316.1:0-2196 GCA_964644635.1 uncultured Thermoanaerobaculia bacterium
CGAGCAGGGCCTGCCCCCAGGCGCCCGAGAGCTCCGGGTGGAACTGGCAGGCGAGGACCGGCCCGCGCTCCAGCCCCGCCACGAAGGAGCCCCCGTGGTCGGCCGTGGCGCCGGCCCACCCGGCCGGGACCCGGTCCAGCTTGTACGAGTTGGCGAAGTAGGCCACGCCGTCGGCGAGCAGGCGGCAGCCGGGGCCGGCACAGACGCGGTTCCAGCCGAGCTGCGGCACCCGCGGTCCCGGCGCGAAGCGGGTCACCGTCGCCTCGATCATCCCCAGGCCCGGCACCCCGGGATCCTCCTCGCTGGCCGCCGCCAGCAGTTGCAGGCCGAGGCAGACCGCGAGGACCGGCCGGCCGTCCTCCAGACGGCGGATCAGGGCCTCCGCCAGGCCCGAGCCGCGCAACCGGCGGGCCACGGCGCCGAAGGAGCCGACGCCGGGCAACACCAGCCGGTCCGCCGCCGCCACCGACCCCGGGTCGGCGGTCACGTCCACCCGCGCGCCGGCCCGCTCCAGCGCCGCCACCACCGACGCCAGGTTGGCGGTCCCCGTGCGCACCACGGTCACCCGCGGCATGGGGGATCCTTCGGGCGCCCGCCCGCGGCGGCCGGCCCGCCGAGGGTCCCCTTGGTGCTCGGGACCCCGGTCCCGCCGGCCGCCGCCAGCGCCTCGCGCAGGGCGAGGGCGAGGGCCTTGAAGGCGGCCTCGGCGCGGTGATGATCGTTCTCGCCCTTGAGCACGTCGACGTGAACCGCGGCGCGAAGCTCGATGGCGAACGAACGCAGGACGTGGCCCACGTTCTCGGCGGCCAGCCCTCCCAGCATCTCCCGCGTCAGGCCGAGGTCCACCGCCGGCCAGGGGCGGCCCGAGAGGTCCACCACCGCCCGCGCCAGCGCCTCGTCGAGGGGGGCATAGGCGGCGCCGAAGCGACGCACCGGCGCGCCCGCGGCGGCCTCGCGCACGGCGCGGCCGAGCGCCAGGGCGCAGTCCTCGGCGGTGTGGTGGTCGTCCACCTCGAGATCGCCCGTGCAGGCGAGCTCGAGCTCCCAGCCGGCGTGGAAGGCGAGGGCGGTCAAAAGGTGATCGAGAAAGCCGATCCCGGTGTCGATCTCGGCCCGGCGCGGGCCGTCGAGGTCGAGCTTCAGCCGGACGTCGGTCTCCCCGGTCGTGCGGGTCAGGTCGGCGGATCGTTTCACGGCAGCACCTCCAGGAGCTCGTCGAGACCGTCCAGCACCCGGCCGGCGCCGGCGGCGAGCAGCACCCGGCGCCAGGCGGCGGCGTCCTCTCCAGACGGGATCACGCCCAGCGGCAGGACGCCGGCGGCGCGGGCGGCGCGGACGTCGTCCGGCGTGTCCCCCACCATCCACGCCCGGCTCACGCCGAGGCGCTCCATGGCCAGGCGCACCGGCGCCGGGTCCGGCTTGGACGGGGCGTCCTCCATGGTCACCAGCGCGCTCACCGCGCCGGCGATCCCCGCGGCGTCGAGAAACGCCTCCGCATCGGCGCGGGGACGGCCGGTGACCACCGCCAGCGGCAGGCGCTCGGCCAGCGCGCGAAGCACGTCCGGCGCCGGCAGCAGGCGCTCGCGGAGCCTGAGCCCCGGCCTCCCGGGCGCCCCCTGGTACGCGCTCTCGAAGCGCTCGACGACCTCGTCGAGCCCGACCTCGACGCCCCGTTCGGCGAGCAGCCGGCGGGTCAGCGCCCAGTCGTCGTTGGCCCCGCCGGCCGCCTTGGCGGCGGTGATCTCGGCCGCGCTCAGGGCGACGCCGTAGGCCGCGGCGGTGGCCCGGATGGCCTCGCGGTAGGAGCCCGAGACGTCGGCGAGCACGCCGTCCATGTCCAGGAGCAGCGCCTGCGGGGCGCGCAGGGTGTCGATCGCCGCCAGCAGGCGCTCCACACCGGCCTCGTCGTCGGGAACCGTGATCCGCGCCCGGTCGGCGAGGCGCGAGTTTTCGGGAAACACGCGTACCGCGATGCCGAGGCCGGCCAGGCCGTCCCGCACCCAGAGGGCGGGACCGAGACGCGGGAGGACGAAGTTGGCCTGGGAGGGAGGGACGTCGATGCCGCGGGCGGCGAGCCCGTCGAGCAGGACCCGGCGCAGCCGGCGGACCCGCGCGGCGTAGGCGGCCGCGTAGACGCCGTCGCCAGCGGCCAGCCGCTCGGCCACCGCCAGGGAGGCCGCCGACACCGGGTAGGGC
>CAZXXL010000317.1:0-2187 GCA_964644635.1 uncultured Thermoanaerobaculia bacterium
GCCCCCGCAGCTCCGCTGTCTCCCGCCGCAGACCCTCCGCGTCCGATCGCAGCTCGGGAAAGCGTAGAACGTCCCTTCCGGTCGCGGGCAGTTGATACCGGGAATCCGGTCGAGACCGGGAACCACGAGGTCGCGCCGCGCCTGGTACTCGGCGCGCATCCGATCCACCGGCGCCTGGGGTCCGGTGACGGCGGCCAGTGCGGCGTACTGCGACAGGGTGCAGGCGTTGGAGGTGGTGTGGGACATGAAACGGATCACGGCGGCCATCAGCTCGTGATGGCCCACCGCCCAGCCGAGCCGCCAGCCGGTCATGGCATACGACTTGGATGTCGAGCCCACCAAGGCCACGTTCTCCGGCGCACGCTTGAGCCACGGTGCCACCGACGCGTGGGAGCGACCGTCGAACACCAGGTCCTCGTACGTCTCATCCGAGAGAACCACGCCCCCCAGATCGGCGACGGTCGTCACGATCCGGTCCAGCTCGTCCTGGGTGAGGGCGGCGCCGGAGGGGTTGTTGGGAAAGTTGAGGATGAGGAGGCGGGTTCGGTCGGTCCAGCCATCGCGAATCCGGTCGGGATTCGGATGAAAACGGTCGGCGGCCTCGCACGGGACGACGACCGGGCCGGCCCCGGCGAGACGAACCATCTCGGGAAAGGAGACCCAGTAGGGAGAAAGGACCATCGCCTCGTCGCCGGGCTCGAGGAGGGCGAGGCACATGAGGGCGAGAGCGTGCTTGGCGCCGGAGGTGATGACCACCTGGTCCGCGTCGAGGCGAACGCCGCCGCGGGAGGCGATCCGGCCGGCGAGCGCCTGGCGCAGCTCCACGATCCCTTCGGTCCGCGTGTACCGTGTCTTGCCGGCCCGCATGGCGGCGACGGCGGCGTCCTGGATGTGTTCGGGGGTTGGAAAGTCAGGCTCGCCCGGTCCAAGGTCCACGATCTCGACCCCCTCCGCCTGAAGGCGATGGGCTTCGGCCATGACCTCGGCCGTGGGTGACATGCGGACCGCGGCGACGTGACGGTTAACCCGCATATCTCACCGCCTCGTGAAGCGAAGCGCGGGAGGCGCCGGTGATGGTGGCGTTTTCGACCCGACGGGCGCGGAGTCGGGCTCGGCAGCCCGGCGAGCACCCGGAGGCGAGAAAACGTCGCCAGCACCGGTGTATCGCGCGCTGCAGCCGCGTGGCGGTGAGATATGCGGGTTAAGGCGCATGAACGGGATCATGCCAGAAGCGGGTAGAATGCTCAACCTGTGGAGATGAAACGCCTTGGACGGCACGCCGAGAGGCTGAAGGAGCTGCGTCGCGAAATCCGCAGTCGGCGGCCCGGTGAGGTCGTGGTCGACGGCCGGCGTCTGGGGGAGGATCTCGTGAGGTGGGGGGTGCCGATTCGCGAGCTGTTCCTGGCCGAGAGCCTCGCCGCGGAGGCGGCGGGCTGGGCGGTCACCGCGTCGGCCGCCGCCGTCTGGGTGGTCCCCGATCGGGTCCTGGAGAGCCTGGCTCCAACCCGGCACCCCCAGGGTGTGCTGGCGATCGTCGGGGAGCCGGTGCTTCCCGCCTGGGACCGGTGTGACGGAGTCGGACTGTACCTCGACCGCGTGCAGGACCCGGGCAACGTCGGCGCGATCGCGCGGGCCGCGGCCGGGCTCGGGGCCCGGGCGGTGCTGCTCTCCCACGGCTGTGCCGATCCCTTTTCGGCCGCCGCCGTGCGGGGGTCCGCGGGGGCGGTGTTCCGGATCTCCGTCGAACGGGACGCGGTCGCCGACCGGGAGGCGATCCGCGTTCGCGGTCGGGGCGGCGAGGTGTGGGCGAGCGGCGCGGAAGGGGTCCCGGTCACCTCGTGGCGCCCGGGACGACCGCTCCTCCTCCTCCTTGGCGCCGAGGGGTCCGGCGTCGACCCGGACCTCGTGGCCCGCGCGGACGGTACCGTGACCGTGCCTCTCGAACGGCAGATCGAGTCGCTCAACGTGGCCGTCGCCGCCGGCATACTACTGCACGAGCTCTGTAGGTCATAGGAGCTGCGGCGTCGGCTGAGCTGGCCACAGGGGCGCGCCGTAAGACGACTCATTGAACTTGTCGCGTTCCTGGTTCGCACGGCCGGCTCACAAGAGCCTCCCAAATACCTGGCCTGCCGTAACAACCCGCGACAGGTGTGCAGGGCTTGACAATCCCGCCGGGGGGTGGTAGCG
>CAZXXL010000318.1:0-2135 GCA_964644635.1 uncultured Thermoanaerobaculia bacterium
GTCCCGTCGCTCGGGCCCTGGCGGGCCCTCGCTCGGGACGCCGTTCGACGACGGGCAGCGGAGCTGCCCTGTCTCACGGCGCTTCGTCGCTGCGCTCCTCGCAATGACGAGACGGGGGTGGAGCGCGGCCCACCACGGGCCGGATGGGCGGGATCCTCGGGCGGCACGGGCGGACCGCGGGCTCAGCGGTAGCGGTCGGCGGCGCGGCGGCGCGGCGGCATGTGGTATGATAAAATCATACTCACGGAGGCGGTAATGAAGCGAGTCACGATCACCCTTCCCGACGAGGTCGTTGAGGAAATCGACCTCTGGGAGAGCAACCGGAGCCGGTTCCTGGCCGAGGCCGCGCGGCGCGAGCTGGCGCGCCGCCGCCGGGAGGCGCTGCTGCGTTCGCTCGATGAGCCCCACCCCGAAGCCGGACGGGTTGCGGAGGCCGGTGTCGAGGCGTGGGGAGAGCTGGTGGCCCCGGGAGACGAGGACCTGCTCGATCCGGAGAGCGGCCGGCCAGTGCGCTGGGTTCCCGGCCGCGGTTGGGAGGAGGGAGAGACGTGAGCATGCCGCCGGTCCGGGGAGCGGTGGTGCTGGTCACTCTCGATCCTGCGGAAGGGCACGAGCAGCGCGGCACGCGGCCCTGCGTCGTCGTCAGCGCGCCCGAGGTCGTCTCCCACCAGCGGTTCCCGATGGTGTGCGTGATTCCCCTGACGGGGACGCCGGGCGATGGGGTCCTGTATCCCGTCCTCGAGCCTGGAGCCTCCGGGCTCCGGAAGCGCTCGTGGGCCCTGGTGGGCCAGATCCGCGCGGTGGACAAGCGCCGGATCGTCCGCGTGTACGGCACGGTCTCACGGCCGGAGCTGGAGCGGATCGACGAGGGGATGCGGGCGTTTCTTGGCCTGTCGTCCTGACCGGAAGGGCTCAGCGGTAGCGGTCGGCGGCGCGGCGGTGTTCGGCGGCGATGCGGCGGCGGAGGTCCTCGGGGGCCAGGACCTCGCAGCCGGCTCCCCAGCCGAGGATCCAGGGGACGAGCTCGACGGTGGAGGTGACGGTGAAGGCGATCTCGACGCCGCCGCCGGCGGTGGGGGCCAGGCGCTGGGAGGGGTGCCAGCGGGTCTCGCGCACGCGGCCCGCCAGGTCGGGGCTGAAGCGGAGGTGGACCTCGACGGGCTCCTGGTCGGAGATCCACACCCCCCAGGAGCGCTCGAGGCGGTCCAGGATCTCCTCCACCGGGGGCATGACGAAGGTGGTCCGGGTGGCCCGGACGGAGACGATGCGCTCGGCCTTGAGGACGCGCAGCTCGCCGGGCGGGTCCATGCGTCCGATGACGTAGAGGGCGGAGCCGACCGCGGAGGGCTCGAGGAGGTAGGGCCGGAAGGAGCACTCGAAGGGCTCGGGCCGGGACCGGGCGCGGTAGACGATGGTGACCACCCTGGACAGCGCCCAGGCGAAGGCCAGGGTGCGGAAGTGCTCGGCGAAGTCGCGGTCGCCGGCGGAAGCGGTGCGCTGGACGAGGTGGTCGAAGGCCGGGCGCAGCTCCTCGGGGACGACGGCCGCGAGCTTGGCGATGGCGCCGCCGACGGCCGGGTTGGGCTCGTCGGCCTGCTGGAGGAGGAGGCGGGCGGCGAGGTAGACGGCGGCGGCCTCCTCGAGGAGGAAACGCACCGGGGGGATCTGCATCCGCGCGCCCTCCACGAGGCGCCACCGCCGGCCCTCGTAGTAGACGGGCAGGTCGCCGGACGCCGAGAGCTCCGTGAGGTACTTGCGCACGGAGCGCTCGGCGGCCCCGATCTCGCGGGCGATCTCGCGGGTGGAACGCGGCCGCCCCGGCGCCCGCCAGAACATCCGCTGGATGGCCAACAGCCGCTGGGCCTTGGTCCGCGCGTCGGCAAAGACCATCTCGACACCTCCCGACCGGGTTTCATTGTAGCCCGGGGTGAGGGTGCTCCTGCCGGAGGGCCGTGCGGGCCGTTCCAATGCTGTCAGGGATCGCCACGTCGGCCGGCTCCGCCGGCCCCCTCGCGATGACACCATGGGCTAAGACGGGCGCGGCAGGGCCCGGGCGACGGGACCCCGTCACGATCCAACGCCGCGGCGGAGCGGCGAGGAGCGCTCCCCGGCGGACGGGGAAGCCTCACGCGCGC
>CAZXXL010000319.1:0-2118 GCA_964644635.1 uncultured Thermoanaerobaculia bacterium
GGTCAGGATCACGTCCCACGGGTTCGTGGCCGCGAGCGCCGCCATGGTGACGCCCAGGGCGACGGCGGCCGCCCGGCCGTGGCGGTGGCGGCGGACGGCCAGCCAGCCCCAGGCGAGCGCCGCCAAGGCCACCGGCAGGGCGATGAAGTGGGCGTGCAGGTCGGCGAAGAGCGCCGTCCACAGGGGGTACTCGTCGATGGCGTAGCCGGGGATCACGCGCGAGGTGGCCCACCACAGGTCGAACCACCGGCCGCTCCTCGCCAGGTCGAGCAGGAAGGGCCAGGCGAGGTTGCCGGAGAGCAGCGCCAACAGCGGCAGCAGCCAGGCCGCGGCGGCCGTGCGCCGGCGGGCGAAGGCGAGGCCGAGCCCTGCGAGGAGGACGGCGGCCAGGGCCGGGATGGTGGCGGCCATCAGGTTGTAGCCGGCGGCGGTGGGGACGCCGGCGAGGCGGATGGGCACCGCCGCCAGGACCTCGCCGAAGGCGTAGTAATGCAGCGGCATCCCCGCCATCCATGGTTCCCCCGGCGGCCAGCTCGGGGCGCGTACGAAGGCGTTGAGGAACGTGAAGTCCATCGGCTTTTCGCCCCAGAAGATAGCCGGGTTGAAGAGGCGGACGGCGAGGAAGAGCGCCCCGACGGCGAGGCCGACCGCGGCCACCAGGAGCATTCCCCGGCGCCGGCGGCGCCAGATGGCGGCCAGGACGGTCCGCCGGCTCCTGGCCGCCACCGCGGCGGCGGCCAGGAGCGCAAGGAAGAGCGAGGTGTCGACGGCCGCGGTGGCCGGCCAGATCCCGGCCCGGGCGCCGATCCACGGCAGCCAGGAGACGCCGATCCAGCCGCTGACGGCCGCCAGGCCCAGTCCGCCGTCCGGCAGGGCGCCGGTCAGGGGTGCGGCGAGGATCCACGCCGCGCCGGCCAGGAGGGTGAACACGGCGATCCAGGCCAGGAGGCCGGCGGCCTGGGAGGCGGCGCCGGGCGGCGCCTCGAGCCGGGGCAGGGGGTTCACGAGGCGCCGTTCTGCGGCGCCGGGCCCGAGGCCGGCCAGGAAGGGGAGCGGCCGTTCGGCGGCCGCCGCCAGGGCTCCGGGATCGACCCTCCCCACCCGGCGCAGGATGACCACGCGCGGGAAGTCGTAGTTGACGAAGCTCTCGTCCGCCGCCTGGACGGGAAAACGGAGACCGAAGAGCCGCGGTCCCCGCTCGACCCGCAGCAGCGGCTCGAACCCCGCCCGGCCGGCGAGAAGCAGCGCGTACAGGCGGGCGGTGCGGGGGAAGCGGTCGCGATTGGCGAAGAGGGTGCGCCGGATCCGGTTGGACGTGAGGACCACCCAGTCCGCCCCGGCCAGGGTACGGCACCAGCGGCGGGCCTTGGCCGGGGAGTCCGGCAGGTCGTACGACGGCAGCGCCACCCGCCGGGCCGCGACGCGAAGCGGCAGCTCCTCATCCCAGGTCTCGAAGGCCACGGTCTGGCCGGGAGCGACCATCCGGTTCAGCCAGTCGGCGGCGGTCCGGTGGGGGTGGGGCGCCGCGAAGGCCCACAGGAAGGCGATCCCCCAGAGCGCCGTCAGGCCGGCAACGGCGCGGCCCACGGCGGGACGGCGCAGCCGGGTGAGCACCCAGGCGGCGAGCAGGGTCAGCGGCACCACCAGGGGTTCCCAGTAGCGCAGGTACTTGACCTGGAGCGTCGCCAGGCGGGCCGCCGTCGGCACCACCCAGGCGAGCAGGATCAGGGCCAGGGCGGCGCCGGAGCTCCAGCGTCCGGCGAGCCAGCGCCGCCGGCGCCGGGCCAGCCACCAGGCGCCGAGGGCGCACCCGGCGAGGGCCGCCGGCAGCAGGCCTGGCCCGAGCCCCCACAGGCCGAGCTCGCGCAGCGGGTAGAGCACGGGCAGCGTATGCCGGTAGACGCGGACGTAGGGCAGGTCGGTGCGCCCGGTCACCATCGCCACCTGTTGTGCGACGCCGGCCAGGAATTCCGGGTTGAAGGCGGGTCCGGCGA
This sequence comes from uncultured Thermoanaerobaculia bacterium, assembly GCA_964644635.1. Taxonomy (GTDB): domain Bacteria; phylum Acidobacteriota; class Thermoanaerobaculia; order Thermoanaerobaculales; family Sulfomarinibacteraceae; genus CAZXXL01. The sequence goes on from CAZXXL010000319.1 coordinate 1,995, forward strand.
GACGCGCGGCGACCGCGGTACCGGCGGCGGCGGCGAGCCCGGCGACGCCGAGAGTCCGCGGACCCGCGGCCGCGCGGGCGAAGAGGAACGCGGCCGCAGCGAGGCCGAGGACGAGGGCCAGGGG
>CAZXXL010000320.1:0-2094 GCA_964644635.1 uncultured Thermoanaerobaculia bacterium
CCGCGCGGCGCGCCGCCCTGGGCGAGGGGGAGCGCCCGGCCTCGCGGGCCGGGCCCCTGCGCCGCGAGGGCCCGGGCCTGGCGACGCCGCGCCGGATCCTCGGCGAGCTCGCGCGGCGGCCGCTCCCCGAGACCGTGGCCACCTGGCCGGTCAACGGCGCCCACCTGGCGCCGCCGGTGCCCGAGCCCGGGGTCCTGATCGACTTCTACGCCTTCGAGGAGCACGTGCGCCGGGCGCGGGCCCGCCGCGGGCTCCAGATCGTTCCCGAGTGGTACCGCTACCCGGCGTACTACCGGCAGAACCAGCGCTCCCTCCTCGGCGACGGGGCGGAGGTGTGGTTCCCGGCCGGCGAGGAGCGGATGGACTACGAGCTGGAGCTCGCCGCCGTCCTCGGAGCCCCCCTGGAAAGCCCCGACCCCGCCGAGGCCGGGGCGGCCATCGCCGGCTACACCCTGTTCTGCGACTGGAGCGCGCGCGCCATCCAGGCCGAGGTGATGAAGATCGGCCTCGGCCCGGCCAAGGGCAAGGACTTCGCTTCGTCGCTGGGCCCGTGGCTGGTGACGCCGGACGAGGTGGGCGACCCGGCGGCGCTCACCCTCCGCGCCCGCGTCAACGGCGAGGTGTGGTCCGAGGGCTCCCCGGGGGCCATGCGCTGGACGTGGGGCGAAATGATCGCCTTCGCCGGCGAGGGTGTTCGCTTCGAGCCCGGCGACATCTTCGGCTCCGGCACCGTCGGCGGCGGCTGCGGCCTCGAGCAGGGCCGGTACCTGGCGCCGGGCGACGTGGTCGAGCTGGACGGCGGGGACACGCTGGGGGTGCTCCGGGGAACAGTCCGGCACCGGGACGAGGGGCCCGGCTGGAGGGCCCGGGAGGTGACGCCATGATCCACAGGTTGCAACGGGGCGAGGTGCCGGACCAGCCGCACACGGTGTTCCGGGTCGACGGCCGGCTGGCCTTCGAGCACTGCCTGACGCGGCGCGGCTTCGACGGCGCCTACACCATCCTCTACCACCGCCGGCCGCCCCACTGGGTGAGCACCGAGGAGGACCTGGGCCGCCACCCGGGGTGGGCCGAGCCCTCGTGGGACGGCCCCCTGCGGCGGCGCCACTTCCGCTGCGGCGAGGCTGCAGCCGGCGGCACCGCCTTTCTGTCCCGCCGCCTCCTGCTCGCCAACGCCGACGTGGCGCTGTGGCTGGCGCGGCCCGACGCCGGGGACCCGACCCTGGTGGCCAACGCGGACGGCGACGAGCTGACCTTCGTCCACCGGGGCGCCGGCGAGGTCCACAGCCCCCTCGGCGTCCTCGCCTTCGGCCCAGGCGACTACGTCTTCGTGCCCCGCGCCCTCCCCCACCGCTGGGTGCTCCACGAGCCCGCCTCGCTGCTGGTCGTCGAGGGCCGGTCGTGGCTGGGCGTGCCCGGGCAGTACCGCAACCCGGCGGGGCAGCTCTCCATGTTCGCCCCCTACACCCACCGTGACTTCCGCGAGCCGCGCTGGCCGGAGGGAGGCCCGGAGCGCCTGGGAGCGCCGCGGCGCCTTGTGGTCAAGCGCGGCGACGCCCTGACCGCCTTCGAGATGGCCCACGACCCCTTCGACGTCATCGGCTGGGACGGCCAGGTGTGGCCCTTCGCCTTCCCCATCCTGGCCTTCAAGCCGCGGACCGGCCGCATCCACCTGCCACCGACCATCCACACCACCTTCGCCGGCGGCGGGTTCGTCGTCTGCTCCTTCGTCCCCCGGGTGGTCGACTTCGACGAGAACGCCGTCCCCTGCCCGTACGCGCACTCCTCCCCCGACTGCGACGAGGTGCTCTACTACGTGGACGGCAACTTCACCAGCCGCCGCGGCATCGGCCCGGGCTCGGTGACGCTCCACCCCACGGGCCTGCCCCACGGCCCCCACCCGGGCACCTACGAGGCATCCATCGGCACCGTCCGGACCGACGAGCTGGCGGTGATGATCGACACCTTCAAGACGCTGCTCCCCACCTCTCACGCCCGCGCCCTGGAGGACGGCGGGGAGATAAACATCGCCGGGAGGGGCTGTCGCAGGGGGAACGGCGCGATCAGAGCCACACACGCGGACACGGACGCACG
>CAZXXL010000321.1:0-2091 GCA_964644635.1 uncultured Thermoanaerobaculia bacterium
TGTACAAGGCCAGGGCCCTGCGCGGGCTCGGGCTCCTGGACGCGGCGCGGGAGACTCTCACCGCGGCGCTGCGCCGCAAGAAGGGGCGGCCGGCCGAGCTGCTCCGGGCGCTCCGGTACGAGCGGGCGCTGGTCTACGAGGACCTGGGCCGGCGCCGGCAGGCCCGGGCCGAGCTCGAGAAGCTCTACGCCGAAGCCCCGGACTACGAGGACGTGGCGGCCCGGCTGGGGCTGTGACCGCGGGCGGCCCCGGAGCCGTCAGAAGACCATCGGCACGTACCCCTGCTTGATGTGGTCGGCGATGATGGTCCCCACGTACTCGATCTTCAGGCCGAGCTCGGCGATGGAGTCGGCGATGCCGTCGCGGTCGGCGATGAACCGGCAGGCGATGGGCGGCCTGACCGCGGCGATCTCCTTGGCCGTGCCGGCGATCGCCTCGTTCTCGACCAGCAGGCGCTCGGAGGGCCCGAAGAACAGCACCTGGACCTCGTCGAGCCAGCCGTTGGCGATGGCCTTGGATGCGTACATCAACCCGGTCAGGGCCTTCTCCTCCTCGCCGGTGGAAATGATGATCAGCACTTTCGAGCTCATGGTTCCTCCCTCGCACCCGGTGGCCTCCGCCGCAAGCGGGGCTCCCGCGGCGCCGCCAGTATACGGTGCCCGCACGGACGAGGCGGGCTGGGAGGTGGAAAGCCTATACTGGATGAACGTCTCCGCGAGGGATCGCAAGGGCATGGGGGGCTGCAGGGTGGGTTTGCACGAGGAGCAGGATGATCCGGGCTGACGCGCTGGCCGTGGCCCGGGCGCTCAACACCTGGTCGCTGGTGGTCCAGGTGATCGTCGCCGCGGTCATGGTGGTGGCGTTCCTGGGCCTGTGGCTGTCCTCGCGGCGCGAGTCGATCCTGAGCTGGCAGTGGGCCTGGACGCTCGACCTGGCGGCCCTGCTCGCGGTGCTGGGCGTGGCCGTCGGTGTCGCCGGCTCCTCCCGGCTCGGTCAGCTCGTGCTGTACATGGTGTACGCGGCCGCCAAGATCGGCTTCGCCGCCATGCTGCTCGTGGGCCTGGAGCAGTTTCACCGCCGGCGGCGGGCGATGGGCGAGGCCGTGCGCCGGCGCGTGGGCTGGCTGCTGGCCGCTTTTTTCGTGGTCGTCTTCGTGATCAGGCCTTCCACCGTCACGGTCCAGGCGACGGTGTACGCCATCGTGGCCCTCCTGACGGGGTACGGCGGATTCTCGTCCCTCGCGGCGAGGCAGCGGAAGGGCACCCGCCTCCTCCCGGCGATCCTCCTGCTGTACGCCGCGTCCTTCCTCCACCACGCGGTAGCGCTGCTGCCGTCGTTCCGGGGCGGCCCGGTTCCCGAGTACATGAGCCACGTTTCCTTCATCGACGCCGGCCTGGACCTCCTCCTCGGCGTCGTACTCCTGCTCGCGCTGGGCGGCCACGCGGTCGCGGAGATGGCCGAGACCAACGCCCGGCAGGAGGCCGCCCAGCGCTCCCTGCGCGAGCTGGTGGACGCCGACCCGCTGACGGGGCTCTACAACCGGCGGCGGCTGCGGCGGTTCATCGACGACTCGGGCGGGACGGCGGGGGTGTTGATCTATCTCGATGTCGACCGCTTCAAGGCCGTCAACGACCACTGGGGTCACGCGGTGGGGGACGCCTGCCTGCGCCGGGTCGCCGACGGCCCGCGGGCGGTGTTCCGCACCGAGGACGGGCTCTTCCGCATGGGCGGGGACGAGTTCCTCGTGGTGGCGCCGGGCCTCGGGCCCGCGGAGGCCGCGGAACGGATCGCCAGGTTGCGGGAGCTCCTGGCCCGGGTCGAGGAGGGGCAGCCCCCGCTCTCGGTCTCGGTCGGAATCGCGGGTTTCGGCGGCAACGTGCCCGTGGAGCAGGCGCTGATCGCGGCCGATCACGCCATGTACCGGGACAAGGCGTCACCGTAGCCCGCATGATTCACGAGCCCCCTTATACTCCGTTGGGAGAACCCTTTGCGCTGTCATCGCGAGGTGGCGTAAGCGCGCGAAGCTTTGCTTCGCCTGCGCGCACGCCACCCCGAGGAGCGAAGCGACGAAGGGGACTCGGCGCAGGACCG
>CAZXXL010000322.1:0-2071 GCA_964644635.1 uncultured Thermoanaerobaculia bacterium
CGGGGAGCGCTCCGGGCGTGGTTGGGTTCCTGCGGAGCCGTTCCCCACAATGACAATGAGAAGGCGGAGCGCGGCCGTGCCCGCTCCGCTGCGGTGCAGCGGCCGGCGCTCGCCCTTGTGTTCATCCCGGCGCCGTGGTAGAACCCGTGGCCTTCGGGAGGTCGGGGATGTCCGTTCAAGAGTTCCGCAACATCGCGATCATCGCGCACGTCGACCACGGCAAGACGACGCTCGTGGACGCGATGCTGTGGCAGAGCGGGATCTTCCGCGACAACGAGCGGGTCCAGGAACGGGTGATGGACTCCAACGAGCTGGAGCGGGAGCGCGGCATCACGATCCTGGCCAAGAACACCTCGGTCCACTACCGGGGCGTGAAGATCAACATCGTCGACACGCCGGGCCACGCGGACTTCGGCGGGGAGGTGGAGCGCACGCTGCAGATGGTGGACGGCGTCCTCCTCCTGGTCGACGCCGCGGAGGGGCCGCTGCCGCAGACCCGCTTCGTGCTGGAGAAGGGCCTCCGTCTCGGGCTGCCGCCGATCGTGGTGATCAACAAGATCGACCGGGAGGACGCCCGCCCGGGGGAGGTGCTGGACGAGATCTACGATCTGTTCATCGATCTCGACGCCAGCGAGGAGCAGCTGGACTTCCCGGTGTTCTACACCGACGCGCGGCGGGGGATCGCGCACCGCGAACCCGGCGACGGCTCTGTGGACCTGCGCCCGTTGCTCGACGAGATCGTCGACACGCTCCCCGGTCCCAGCGGGGATCCGGGCGCGCCGCTCCAGCTCCTGGTCACCAACCTGGACGCCGACGACTACGTCGGCAAGCTGGCCATCGGGCGGATCTTCAACGGCACGCTCCGGCCGGGCGTGCCCGTCGGCCTGGCCCGCGAGGACGGCGTCGTGCCGGTGAAGGCCGCGGTGGTCTACTCCCACGAGGGGCTGCGCCGGGTCGAGGTGGACGAGGCGGTGGCCGGCGACATCGTGGCCGCCGCCGGCCTGGGCGAGGTCACCATCGGCGATACCGTGGTCGACCTCGAGGACCCGCGTCCCATGAAGCGGATCGTGGTCGACGAGCCGACGATCGCCATGGTGTTCTCGGCCAACACGTCCCCCTTCGGCGGGCGGGAGGGGCGCTACGTGACCGCCCGGCAGATCGGCGAACGGCTAGCCAGGGAGGCCCGCCACAACGTCAGCATCCAAGTCGAGCCCGAGGGCGCCGAGGCCTTCAAGGTGATGGGCCGGGGCGAGCTCCAACTGGCCATCCTCATCGAGACCCTGCGCCGGGAGGGCTTCGAGCTCAGCGTCTCCCAGCCGACCATTCTCACCCGCGAGATCGACGGCGTGCTGCACGAGCCGGTGGAGCTGGTGGTCATCGACGCCCCGGAGGAGCACACCGGGGTCATCACCCAGAAGCTCGGCACCCGCGGCGGCCGGATGCAGAGGATGACCAACAACGGTCACGGGCGGGTGCGGCTGGAGTTCCGGGTGCCGTCACGCGGCCTGATCGGGTTTCGCTCGGAGTTTCTGACCGACACCCGCGGCACCGGCATCATGAACACCCTCTTCGACGGTTACGAGCCGTGGCTGGGGGAGATCCCGGGGAGGACGAACGGCGCCATGGTGGCGGACCGGCCGGGCCGCGCCACGCCCTACGCGCTCTACCATCTCCAGCCGCGGGGCACCCTCTTCATCGCGGCCGGAACCGAGGTCTACGAGGGGATGATCGTCGGCCAGTACAGCCGCGAGAACGATCTCGTGGTCAACGTCACCCGGGAGAAGAAGCTCACCAACATGCGCGCCGCGGGCTCGGACGAGGCCCTCCGCCTGGCGCCGCCGCGCCGGCTGACGCTGGACCGGGCGCTGGAGTGGATCGACGCCGACGAGCTGGTGGAGGTCACGCCCGGCCAGGTGCGGCTGCGCAAGCGCGTCCTCAAGTCCAATCAGCGGCCCAGGAAACGGGTCTCGGGCAGATCCGAGGGCTGAGCCCGGCGGGACCCGGCGCCGCCGAGCAGTCTGAGGCCGTTGGCGATGACGGCCAGCGAGGCCCCCATGTCGGCGGCGATGGC
>CAZXXL010000323.1:0-2059 GCA_964644635.1 uncultured Thermoanaerobaculia bacterium
GGAGCTGCCGCTGGTGGTCGAGGGTGATCGGGTCTTCCTCGACACATCCAGGCTGACCTTGTTCCACAGGGCGAGGATCGCGGACACGGCTGGATCGCCGTCGGGTTGGGGGCCTCCCACGTGCAGCCGGCCGGCGTTCAGCGCCGCCTCGGCGGGCCGGCGGGCGTCTTCCGCGAGCCAGCCTGTGCTGCCCTCCATCCGGGCGAGCAGAACCCGGTTGATGAGCAGCTCGCGCATCGCCTCGAAGGCGTTGCCCACCTCACCGGTCTCGGCCCAGCGGCGAACCAGGGCGATCTGGCGGTCGATCTCCCCGGCATCGAGAGGGATTTCCTTCCTGTGCCGCTTCTCCCCGAGCCTGCCGACGCTGAGGGGAAGCAAGGTGTCGGCCAGCTCGGAGACCAGGCCCGCCAGCGGCCGGGAGAAAGCCCGGGCTATCAGGTCCTCGTCGAGCGCCTCGAGCCGATTGCTGACCTCGGCCACGGATATGCCCACTTCCAGGGGGAGCCCCGCGGGGAACAGCTCCCCTACGCGCCGAGCGGCCTCGATGGCGGAACGCAGCTGGCTCCCGGCAACCTGTCGCTGCTCCGACAGGGCCCCCAGCTCCTGGATCTCGCGGCGGCGGGGCGCTTCCTCCTCCGCCGCGAGGAGCCGGGAGAGCGCGGCCGGGTCGAAGCGTGTCCTGAAATCCCGGATGGCGGCCGCCCAGTCGGCGAGGCGCATGAGGCGTGCGAGGTCGAGCATCGGTGCCCTGTCGGGATCATCTTCCTTGGCGTAGACACCGTATCCGAGAATGCCGGCCTTGAGGGTGCCGCGGTTTTCCAGGTAGGGAAGCATCAGCGTCTGGGTGATGGGGATGGCGCGGAACGAGTGGGTGAGATCGAGGTGGAGCGTCGGGATCCCTCCCCCGGAGTGCTCGGTGCACCACCGCTCCAGCGTGCCCAGCGCGCTCCACAGATCGCCCATGGACCTCGGAAGGGCGACGGGCAGCGCCTCCTCATCGAGCCGCCCCATGTCCATGCCCAGCTTGCGGGCCTCTTCGAGGGCGAAGTCCCGGCGCTCTTTCCAAGCCTTCGCGGTGGCCACGAAGGCTACGCGCCGGGGAGGACGGCCGGCCGCGTCCAGCCAGCGCCACAGCGCCAACCCGGCCAGTGCCGTCCGGACCTCGAACCCGTCCTCGAAGACATAGATGACCTCATCGTAAGGCCGTTCGGCACGCGTGTTTCCCATTCCCATGTTGATCAGAAGCAGGTCTGTCATCGTCATCTCCTCCGAACGTCGTTCATTCACCCGAGAGGTGTGTCGCCATGCGCACTGAAGACCGCCCTCCCAACGGCGTCCTGCACGTGGCCGATCGACATGGCATCGGGTCGGCCCCAGCCGTACCGCCGCTGTCCCCGCCGGCACCACGGATCTTCGCCATGGGGCACCATTCTCCCGTCCCGGTCTTGACGGTGATGCATGAAGTATACATACTTATATGCATGAGGACGACCATCAACATCGACGACTCGCTCCTGGAAAAGGCCCGGCGGCTGACGGGGATCGACGAGAAGACCGCCCTCGTCCGCCAGGGGCTCGAAGCCCTGATCGCGCTCGAAAGCGCCCGAAGGCTGGCACGGCTCGGCGGTACCGAGCCGGAGTTCGAGACTCCCCGGCGGCGGCGTCCGGCGCCATGACCGTCCTGGTGGACACGTCGGTCTGGGTCGACCACTTCCGTCGTGGCAACGAGCGCCTTGCCGGGTTGCTGGACCGTGGAGCGGTGCTCTGCCATCCCCACGTGATCGGAGAGCTGGCGTGCGGCGGGTTGCGGAACCGGAGGGAAATCCTCGAGCTGCTGCTGGACCTTCCGCGGGCGCCCGAAGCGACCTTCGACGAGGTGCTGGCGCTCCTCGAACGCCACACCCTGCATGGAGCCGGCCTCGGCTGGATCGATGTCCACCTCCTGGCTTCCGCGCTCCTGTCCTCCCCGTTGTGGACGCTCGACCGGAAGCTCGACCAGGCCGCGGAACGACTCGGCTGCCGATGGAGGCCGCCGGGGGCCGCCTGAGCTCGGACGGAG
>CAZXXL010000324.1:0-2048 GCA_964644635.1 uncultured Thermoanaerobaculia bacterium
CTGCCCCCCGGATCCTTCCCCATCGACGGGGAGGGCGAGGCGACGGCGGAGCTCCTGTGGGCGGTGGACAACGGGATGACAGGGGCCCGGGTACCCTCCCTGTGCGTTCCCCTGGGCGAGGGGCGCCGGCTGATCTTCCGGCTGGAGGTGGCCGGCGCCGGGCTCCTCAACCTGCCGCTGGACCTCGATGGTGGGGGATTCACGGCGGAGGAGCAGGGCGGGGAGGTCATCGACGTCAACCGTGAGCTGGCGCGGACCCAGCTGGAACGTCTCGAGGGCCGGATCGCCGAGCTCGACGCGGCCGGCTTCCAGGTGCCGGCCGAGATCCAGACGCGGGCCGCCGCGGCGCGCGCTCTCTTCGAAACCGTGGAGGGAACCGCCCCGCCGGAGCGCGCGGGCACGGAGCTCGAGGTGGTGGCCCGGGCCGTCCTGACCCTCGAGGACCTCGAGCTGGCCCACGCCGACCGGCAGGCGCTGGAGTGCCGGCGGGGAACGTTACGGGTCGAGGTCCTCGGCAACGATGGAGCCCCGGTCCCCGGCGCCCGGATCACGTACCGGCAGATCTCCCATGACTTCCTCTTCGGTGTCTTCGGTCCGCTCGTCGGTACGGGCCAGGCGGTCTACGACCGCATGCGGCGGGCGGGCCTCAACGTCGTCACGGCGGGTTACTACTGGAAAGACATCGAGCCCGCGCGCGGACAGATCGATTATCCCCACATCGACCATGACGTGGGGGTCGTCGACCTTGCCGACCGGGGTTGGCGGATCAAGGGCCATCCTCTGACCTGGCTGTACCCCTTCGCCATGCCGGACTGGCTGAAGACCATGGGCTTTCCTGAGCTGAAACGGGCCTCTGTCGATCACGTGACGATGCTGATCGCCCACTACAGGGATCGGGTCCATACCTGGGACGTCAACAACGAGGCGGCGGACTACTGGGCGACGGCGGGACTTTCCCGCGAGCAGCTGGACGACTACCTGCGCGCCGTCTACGCGGCGGCGCGAGCGGCGGACCTGTCCGCCACACTCGTGCTCAACAGTGCCTTCGACTGGTTCGGCGGGAATCGCCTCCAGGAACGTCTGGACGGGCGCACGAGCTACGTGACGCTCTCGGTCCCGGCCTTTATCCAGCGGGCCCTGGACATGGGCGTCGACTTCGACGTCATCGGCCAGCAGATGTACAACGGCGGCGGCGTCACCTTGTTCCACGATGCGGGTCTGGGACCCGTGGAGGGAACGCCGAGCTGGGACCTCGGCTTCCTCGCCCATGTGCTCCGGCGGCTCTCGGATTACGGCAAGCCGATCCACATCACCGAGAACTCGGTCAGCGCCGCCTGGGATCCGCAGTGGGCGGCTGTCGGCGCCGGCTACTGGCACGCCCCGTGGAGCGAGGCGGTCCAGGCGGACTTCCTGGAGGCTTTCTACCGCCTCTGCTTCGGGACGCCGGCGGTCCATGCCATCACCTGGTGGGACGCCGTGGACGACAACCCCTTCATGAGCCATGGAGCCCTCTTTCACGCCGACGGCAGCCCCAAGCCGGCCTTCCTGCGGCTGGAATCGCTGATCGCCGGGTGGACCTCCAGCGGCGAACTCACCACGGGAGGCGATGGGAGCGGCGGCTTTCAGGGCTTTGCGGGTGACTACGAGCTCACCGTCGAGGAGGAGGGCGGGACGCGGACGGTCACGGCGCACGTCTTCGAGGGCACAGCGGCCACACGCACCATCGACCTGCGGAAGCCCCGTCCTACCCGGCGGGTCCTTCGCGTGCGGCCCGGCGGCTGATCACCGGCGTCCGGTGCGAGCCTACGAGGCGTTTTCGTAGCGTTGCAGGTCGGCGTTCAGTAGCCGGGCAAGGGATTGATTGCCGGCCGCCTGCGCCAGGCGAATGGCCTCGCGGGTGATGGTGGCCGCCTGCCGGTCGTCTCCGGCGGGGGCGCGCGCCTGGGCCAGGGTCCGGAGGGCGCGGGCGTTCCGGCCCTGCGGTCCCCCCCGGGGCGCGCCCCGCACGCTAGCCCGCCGCGTCGGCAGGCGCACAGGCGCCGCCCGGA
>CAZXXL010000325.1:0-2018 GCA_964644635.1 uncultured Thermoanaerobaculia bacterium
GGCGAGGTCCGCGCCGGTCGCCTCGGCCGCGAAACGGGCCCGGTTCCATGCGCCGCGGATACCCTCCTCCTCGGACATCGGCATCGCCGCGACGCCGCTCGGGGCCCGGAGCGGAACCACCTCGACGGCGCCGTCCCCGGGCCAGGGCAGCGCCGCCAGGCGCTCGAGCGCGTCGCGGACTCCGTCCAGCTTGGCCCGGCGCAGGGTGCCCACCGCCAGCCGCATCAGACGCCGACCTTGGCGCACGCCGGCTCCAGGCGGCAGGCCTCGCAGCGGGGCCTGCGGGCCGTGCACACGCGCCTGCCGTGCAGGATGAGGCGGAGCGAAAAGCCGATCCACTCCTCCCGGGGCACTAGGCTTTCGAGCTCCGCCTCGATCGCCTCCGGCGTCTTGGCCTCGGTGAGCCCGAGACGCCGCGCAACCCGCCGCACGTGCGTGTCCACGGCGATCCCGGCCGGGATGCCGCACGCCTCCCCGAGGACGACGTTGGCCGTCTTGCGCCCCACGCCGGGCAGCCTGACGAGCTCATCCACGTCCCGCGGGACCTCGCCGCCGTGTTCGGCGACGACGGCCCGCGCCGCGGCGATCAGCGCCCGCGCCTTGTTCCTGAAGAACCCCGTCGGGCGGATCACCGCCTCCAGCTCGGCCGGATCCGCCGCGGCCAGCTCCGGCGGTCCCGGCCAGCGCCGGAAGAGCTCCGGCGTCACGCGGTTCACGCGCTCGTCCGTGCACTGGGCGGAGAGCACGGTGGCGACCAGGAGCTCCCACGGCGAACGGTAATCGAGCTCGCACCTGGCCTCGGGGTACTCCTCCGCCAGGAGACGGAGGACGAGCTTTACACGGTCTTTCCCCTTCATGGTACCGATTCTAGCGCCTTCGGGACGGAGTGGCTCCGGCGCTCCAATCGATGGTGAAACTCGATCACAGCAAAGGTCGAAGAATCAACCAAATGACTACTTGACACGACAGCAATTCGTGGTTAGCATTATTGTCAGCAATGCTCGGTCCGAAAAATGGGGCGCGCCCGCCGCCGGGTGGGTCCCGGGGATTCGGAGGGATCGGACGGTGATGAGAAGGCAACGACCTTCGCCGACAGCTCACCGGATCTCGGTTTATCTGCGGGATTCGCACGGATTCCCGTAACCGCCCCGCCGGGATCCAAGTCTCTTGTTTTCTTTTGTTTTTCTTGATCATCGAAAGAGGAGGTTCCGACTATGGCCGACATGTCGCAAAGTGTCTCGTTGACCGACCAGTCTGCGAACCCGGCGCCCCTCGGGCTGCTCGGCTTCGGCATGACCACGGTCCTTTTGAACTTTCACAACGCGGGCATCTTCCCGCTCGGCACGATGATTCTCGCCATGGGCATCTTCTACGGCGGGATGGCCCAGATCTTCGCCGGCTGGATGGAGTGGAAGAAGGGCAACACCTTCGGGCTCACCGCCTTCACCTCGTACGGCCTGTTCTGGGAAACCCTGGTCTTCCTGATCCTCATGGGCAAGTGGGGCTGGTTCGATGCCGCCAGCAAGGGCGGCATGGTGGCCTACCTGTTCTTCTGGGGCCTGTTCACCTTCGTCATGTGGATCGCCACGTTGAAGCACGCCAAGGCGCTGCAGGTCGTGTTCTTCACCCTGTTCATCCTGTTCTGGCTGCTCGCCATCGGTGACGCCACGGGCAGCGCGACCATCAAGACGATCGCCGGCTGGGAGGGGATCTTCTGCGGACTGTCCGCGATCTACCTCGCCCTGGCCCAGGTGCTGAACGAGACCTACGACAAGACCGTGCTCCCGATCGGGTGAGCGAGACCGGTTGACGAGAGGACCACGCCCCGGCGCCACCGGGCGCCGGAGCTCTTCCCCTCGCCACGGAGACAGAAAGGAAAAGTCCCATGAGCATACGATGGAGAGGATTGCTTCCCCTGGCCGTGGCCACGCTCGTGACCCTCGGCCTGCTCGCCGGGCCCGCCTTCGCCCAGCAGGGGAGCGCGGCGGATCTTAAGGCGAAGATCCAGCAGTTGCAGC
>CAZXXL010000326.1:0-2013 GCA_964644635.1 uncultured Thermoanaerobaculia bacterium
AAGTCCTGGGGGGCCGCGACGCCCTCAATTTCCTGCTGCTCGACCACCCCACCCTGAGCACCCGGCCCTGGTACGCACCACGCGGCGCCCTGGCCCGCCTCGGACGCGCCGTGGCGCCGGCGCTGGCGCGGATCGTCGTTCACGACACGAAGAACGGGCGGATCCTGGTCGAGCCCGTCTTCTCGGCCGGGGGCCAGGAGCTCTCCTGGAAGGAAGCGCTCGAGCTCATCGCATCCGGGTTCGCCCGCCGCGGCGACCTGCTGCTGCGCGCCCCCAGCCTGGCGGCGCTCGAGCGCGCGGGATTCAAGGCCGCGGGACGCGGAGGTTCGCGGGGGCTGGTCGGAGACCGCGTCGCCCTCCTCCGCCTGCTCGCCGAAACCGACGTTCCGGTGACGGGCGATTCGCGGGCCGCCACCCGGCTGGCGGCGGTCCTGCGGGGGGAGGAGGCCGTGCCGGAGGTCGATCCGCCCGGGCTGCGATCGGTCCTCAGACCCTACCAGCGCACCGGGGTCGCCTGGCTCTGGCAGCGGCACGCCGTGGGTGTTGGCGCCCTGCTCGCCGACGACATGGGCCTCGGCAAGACCCACCAGGTGATGGGGCTCCTCTGCCTCGTCCGCGATGCGAACCCGTCGGCGCGGGCCCTCATCGTCTGCCCGCGGGGCGTGCTCGAGCACTGGCAGGACCTCCTTCACCGGTACGCCCCCAGCATCCCGGTGCACACCTTTCACGGGCCGGAGCGCTCCCTGGAACACCTGCCCCCCGGGACGGCGGCCGTCCTCACCACCTACGAGACCATGGTGCGCTCGGCCTCGGAGCTGGCGGCCACGCGGTGGGACCTCGCCGTCTTCGACGAGGCCCAGCGCATGAAGAACCCGCGGACCAAGGCCTCCCGGGCGGCGAGGAAGATCCCCGCCGCTCACCGGGTGGCGCTGACCGGAACTCCGCTGGAGAACCGGCTGACCGAGCTCTGGTCCATCGTCGACCTGATCGTTCCCGGGTACCTGGGATCGGAGAGGGCGTTCCGGGGCGCCTACCGCGATCCGAACCGGGAACAGCTCGACCGGCTCCGGCGCAGGGTCGGGATGCTCACCCTCCGCCGCCTCAAGGGCCAGGTCCTGTCCGACCTGCCGGAGAAGCTGGAGGACGTCCGCCACTGCAGCCTCCTCCCCGCCCAGGAGACCCTCTACCGGGAGATCCAGCGGCGCCAGGTCGAGCCCCTGGCGGAGCGCCTCCTCGACCCGGACGCGGAAATCCCCTACGTCCACATCTTCGCGCTCCTGACGCGGCTCAAGCAGGTCTGCGATCACCCCGCCCTGGTGGAAGAGGCCGCCGCCGGCGTGCCCTCCGGCAAGCTCACCGTCCTCGACGAGCTCCTCGACGAGGCCCTGGCCGGAGACCAGCAGGTCGTCGTGTTCACCCAGTACGTCAAGATGATCCACCTGCTCTCCCGTCACATGAAGAGGCGGCGCATCCCCCACCTCGCCCTCAGCGGGGAGAGCCGCGACCGGGGGCGGATCGTCCGTCGCTTCAACTCCGGCCAGCATGAGCACGTGTTGCTGGCCAGCCTCCTGGCCGGCGGAGTGGGGATCGACCTCACCGGCGCCTCGGTGGTGATCCACTACGACCGCTGGTGGAACCCGGCCAAGGAGAACCAGGCCACCGACCGCGTGCACCGCATCGGCCAGCAGCACTTCGTCCAGGTCTACAAGCTGATCACCAGGAACACCATCGAGGAGCGGATCGACGCCATCATCCGCTCCAAGACCGAGCTCCTCGAGGCCGTGGTCGCCCCCACCGAGAACATCATCGCCCGCCTCTCCCGGGCCGAGATCGCCGAGCTCCTCGGGCTGCGACCGGCGGCGGGCGCGGAACCCTGAGGGTCCGGGGCCCGAGCCACGGGAGCCCATCACGATCGGACGCCGCAACGGAGCAGTGGGTAGCGCGCTCCGTCGCCGCATTGTCATTGCGAGGAGCCGGGCGCAGCCCGGCGACGCGGCAATCCCCTCACGATTG
>CAZXXL010000327.1:0-1972 GCA_964644635.1 uncultured Thermoanaerobaculia bacterium
CGCCCACCCCGACGCCGTCGGTCCGCGAGGGCGAGCTGGTGACGCTCGGGCCGGACGTGGTCACGCCGGTGGTCCTCCACCGGGTGGCCCCCGTCTTCCCGCCCGTGGCCCGGCGGATGGGCGAGGGCGCCGAAGTCCGGCTGCGGGCCCTGGTGGGCCCCGACGGCACCGTCGAGCAGGTGCAGATCCTGCGCGTGACCCGGCACGGCCTCGGCTTCGAGAAGGCCGCGGAGGAGGCGGTCCGCCAGTGGCGTTTCAAGCCGGCCACGAAAAAGGGAGTAAGAGTGCGAATCTGGGTGCCGATCCGCATCCCGTTCGCCATTCGATGATCAGGAAAGGGAGGAGACCACCGTGCTCACCGATGCACAGAAGACGTTCTACGAAGAGGCCTTGAAGACCACCAAGCAGGAGATCCAGGATCTGGAGAACCAGATCCAGGAGGAGCTCGCCAAGGTCAAGCAGAAGATCGCCGACCTGCAGGCGGCGCAGAAGGCCTCACGCCAGATGTACGACGCCGCCTGCCAGCGCCTCGGCATCCCCAACGACCTCGACGAGGAGGGCGGCAAAAGCTGACCGCTCCCCCCGGCCGAGGCGGGCCGTCGGGGCCCTCCGGCCCGGAGCTCCCGGGTGATGAGGACGGCCTCGTCGCGCCCGCCGGTGACGGGAAAGGAAACGAAGAGGACATGAAGACGGCGGCGAGCATCCCCCAGGGGTTGTGGGTCAAGTGCGAATCGTGCAAGGAGATCCTGTACCACAAGGAGGTGGTCGACAACGCCCTCGTCTGCCCGCGCTGCGACCACCACTTCCGGATGAGCGCCGAGGAACGCCTCGGCCTGCTCTTCGACGGCGGCAAGTACAAGCTCCTGTTCCAGTCCCTACGCTCCACCGATCCCCTCGACTTCGTCGATACCAAGCCCTACCCGGAGCGCCTGCGCAGCTACGCCAAGCGGGTCGGGCCGGGCGACGCGCTCCTGGTCGGCCGCGGTGAGATCGACGGCCGGCCGGCCATGGTGGCCGCCATGCAGTACCGCTTCATGGGCGGGTCCATGGGCTCCGTCGTCGGCGAGAAGATGATCCGCGCCATCGAGCGCTGCCTGGCCCGCAAGATGCCGCTCGTCTCCGTGGCCTGCTCGGGCGGGGCGCGCATGCAGGAGGGGGTGCTCTCCCTGATGCAGATGGCGAAGATCTCGGCCGGCCTCGCCCGGATGCGCGAGAAGCGCCTGCCGTACATCTCCGTCCTCGCCGATCCGACGACCGGGGGCGTGACCGCGAGCTTCGCCATGCTCGGCGACGTCAACATCGCCGAGCCCGGCGCCCTGATCGGCTTCGCCGGGCCCCGCGTCATCGAGCAGACCATCCGCCAGAAGCTTCCCGAGGGGTTCCAGCGTTCCGAGTTCCTCCTCGAGCACGGCATGCTCGACATGGTCGTCCATCGCCGCGATCTCAAGGCGGCCGTGGCCCGGTGCCTGAGCTACTTCCACTGAGGCTGGCGCGGCGGCGTCCGGGGCTCATCCGCCCCACCCTGGACCAGGTGACGCGCGCCGCCGCCGCCCTCGGCAACCCGGAGCGGCGGTTCCCCTGCATCCGCATCGCGGGCACCAACGGCAAGGGCTCCACGGCCGCCATGCTCGCCGCCATCCTGCACGCCCACGGCCTCGCCACGGGCCTGTACACCTCGCCCCACCTCGTGCGGGTCGAGGAACGCCTCGAGATCGACGGCCGGCGGATCGCCCGCGACGAGCTCGAGGCCGTTCTCGCCCGGCTCGACCCGTTTCCCGACCTCAGCTTCTTCGAGGCCCTGACCCTGGCCGCGCTGCTCTGGTTCGCCCGGCGGCGGGTGGACGCCGCCGTTCTCGACACCGGGCTCGGCGGCCGCTGCGACGCCCCCCGGCTCCCCCCCGCACCCCCCGCCCGGCTCCCCCCCCTCGGCACCCCCCCCCCGCCCATGCTCACATCACCCACTCCTCCGCCC
>CAZXXL010000328.1:0-1962 GCA_964644635.1 uncultured Thermoanaerobaculia bacterium
GGCGCACTGTCGCGCCGGGTGCGCGGGGGGGCTCCTGGCGCGGGCGCGGGGCCGGGGGGGGCAGGGCCCGCGACAGGCGCAGGGCCCCCCGGGGGCTGATCGCGCGCGGGTTGAAGCCGGAGTCCACGCGCCCCAGCGCCAGGACCAGCCTGGGATCCAGGCCGTGCTCCCTGCTCACCCGCTGCACCAGCGCGCGCAGGGAGGAGGGCCGGGGCGTGGCGACGCCGGCGGCGGGGATGGCGGGCGAGGCCGCCCCCGCGGCGAGCGGCGCCATCACGAGGAGCGACGCGGCCAGAAGGCCCAGGAGGGTTCGACTCGCCTCTTGCACGCCGTTATTATACCGGACAGGCACGACGCCAAGACGGGAGGGAGGGTCGACCTCATGACGGACAGCCGCCACCCGAAGGAAAAGCGGGTGCTCGAGAAGATGCGCTCCGAGGGACTCCCCCGGCATGCCGCGGATACCTTCCTGCTCCATTTCAGGCGCCTCCTGGCCGGCGAGCAGGGTTTCCTCGGGCGAGAAGACATCGCACCGGTGGAGGAGCTCCCCACGCTTTCGAAGCTCACACGGTACGCCCCGGCCGGCGAGCGCCTGCTGGGCGCGGTCGCGGTCGTCAAGCTCAACGGGGGGCTCGGCACCTCCATGGGTCTCCCGCACGCCAAGTCCCTCCTCACGGTCAGGGGCGGGCTGACGTTCCTCGACCTGATCGCCCGCCAGGTGCTCTTTCTACGCCGCCGGTACGGGGTGGCCGTTCCCCTGCTCTTCATGAACAGCTTCCGCACCCACGAGGAGACGCTCCACCGGCTCACCGCCTACCCCGAGCTCGCCCTGCCGGGCCTGCCCCTGGGCTTCGTCCAGAACCGCGTTCCCAAGATCCTCGAGGACGGCCTGCACCCGGCCGAGCATCCCGCGGACCCCGGGCTGGCCTGGTGCCCACCGGGCCACGGCGACCTCTACACCTGCCTCGCCGCCACCGGGCTCCTCGACGAGCTCGTCGAGCGGGGTATCCGCTGGATCTTCGTCTCCAACGCGGACAACCTCGGCGCCGCCGTCGACCCCGCCCTGCTCGGCTACGTCGCCGAGGAGGGATTCGGCTTCCTCATGGAGGCGGCCGAGCGGACGCCGGCGGACCGCAAGGGCGGCCACCTCTGCCGCCTCGCCGACGGCCGGCTGGCGCTGCGGGAGGCCGCCCAGGTGCCGCCCGGCGAGGAGGACGACTTCCAGGACATCGCGCGTTACCGGTACTTCAACACCAACAACGTGTGGATCTCCCTCCCGGCGCTGGCGGACGTCCTCCGCCGCCACGGCGAGGTCCTGCCCCTGGCGACCATCGTCAACCGCAAGACCCTGGATCCCCGCGATCCCTCGAGCCCGCGCGTGATCCAGCTCGAGACCGCCGTCGGCGCCGCCATCTCCCTCTTTCCGAAGTCGGCCGCGGTCGGCGTGCCCCGGTCACGCTTCTCGCCGGTCAAAACCACCGCCGATCTGCTTGCGGTGCGCTCCGACGCCTACGAGCTGACCCCCGACGCGCGCGTCGTCCTCGCTCCCGCCCGGACCGCGCCGCCGGCCGTCGGCCTCGACGAGCGGTTCTACCGCCGTATCGACGACTTCGAGGCCCGCTTTCCCGCGGGACCGCCGTCCCTCGTCGCCTGCGACTCCCTCGCGGTCCGCGGTGACGTCACCTTCTCCCCGGCCGTCGTGGTCCGCGGCGAGGTGCGGGTCACGGCCCGTTCCGGGCCGGTGACGATTCCGCCGGGGACGGTCCTCACCGGCACCGTGGAGCTTTGACCCGTGTCGTCGGCCCACGACCCGCCGCGGAGAGAGACTCGAACCGCGAGGTCGCGAAGAACGCAGGGGTGAGAACGCTTGGAGTTTCCCCAAGATTGAACGAGCGATCTCCGGAAGTTACTAAGGCGTGCACAAGGCACCAGACATTGATATACTGGGTGCATGAAGAAATT
>CAZXXL010000329.1:0-1948 GCA_964644635.1 uncultured Thermoanaerobaculia bacterium
CGCGGCCCCGCGCTGTCCCGCCCCTGCCGCGCCCTCACCTGCCGCCCCCCACCGCCTGTGCCCGCCTACCACGCCGCCGAGCAGCAGGCCCGTCTGTGGCTCGCCAGCTGTCCCTCCCCGTGCACCGCCGAGACCTACGTGCTCGGCATCACCTTCGCAGCCACCCGGGCCTACACCGCCGACGTCCTCGCCGCCGCCCGCCGCTACGCCGAGCTGTACCCGGGAGGGTCATGAGTCGGGTGGACCGTCGCCCAGCCTGGACTGGAGGTAGGTTCTGAGCGCGGCGGCGTTGCTGTGGGTCGCATCCCGTGCCGCGAAGACCAGCGTGACCGGTCCCCGGCGGGCGGCCTCGACGAGGGGGGCCCACGCCCAAGGCTTCGCATCCAGCTCGGCGAAGTACCGGCGCTGGAACCTTGCCCACCTCGCCGGATCGTGCCCGAACCAGCGCCGCAGCGGGGCGGAGGGCGCCAGCTCCTTGAGCCAGCCGTCGAGCTTCAGGCTCTCCCTGGCGACGCCGCGCGGCCAGAGGCCGTCCACCAGGAACCGTTGGCCGTCGTCCGGAGCCGGCGGCTCGTAAGCGCGTTTGATGGCGATCACCGCCACGTGCCGCGCTCGAGGCCGGCCCTCACCTGGTCGTGATCGGCGGGTCCCGGCGGCGGCGAGACCGTGTGCAGGACCACCAGCCGCGACGTGGCGCGGATGCCGCGCGCCTCACCGGCGGGCACGACGAAGACGCTTCCCGCAGTGATGCGGCTCTCTTCCCCGCCGGCGATCAGGTCGCCCTCCCCCTCGAGAACGACCCCCACCAGATCGACGCCGGGACGGTGCACGGGAATGAACTGCCCGGGCTCGAAGCAGGCCAGGATCACCTTCACCCGCTCGGTCTCGGCGATCACCACCGGCGTGAACCGCTCCGGCCGGAACCCGGCCGCGGCTCGGACGTGCGTGTTGACCACAGGCATGGCATACCCTCCGCTGGAGGGAAACGACGTCGCGCGCCCGGTATTCCACCTGGGACCCGTGCCAGGCTTAGCATCTTAGCATTTCTGGGATTTGCCGGGTCGTTCATCACCTCCGCGCACCCGGTTCACCGGTGAGGCATGAGGCCCGGCATGGAGGAGCACCACGCCTCCCCCCGCCCCCGCGCCCTCCAATCATGATCGGGTCTCGTCGCTCGGGCCCTGGCGGGCCAGCGCTCGGCACGCCGTTCGACCACGGGAAGCAGGGCCTTGCGGCGCGCTCAACGGAGCCCTTGCCACTGTGAACGCGAGGCACCGCACAGCGGCGCCGTAGCGACCTCTAACAACTTTAGCGCGCCTCAGAGTGCTCACTGCCGGCCTCCAGAGCGAGGCGCGTTCCTTCCCGCCGCTCGTGAGCAGGTGGGAGATGGTTATGGAGAAGGAGAGAGAAAAGATACGCGCCAGCGGCCCTGTGCCGTCAGCCCCCGCCCGGCCCGAGAATGCTAAGATGCTAAGCCAGGCACCGATTTTAGCATCTTAGCATTTCTGGGATTTGCCGGGTCGTTCATCACCTCCGCGCACCCGGTTCACCGGTGAGGCATGAGGCCCGGCATGGAGGAGCACCACGCCTCCCCCCGCCCCCGCGCCCTCCAATCATGATCGGGTCTCGTCGCTCGGGCCCTGGCGGGCCAGCGCTCGGCACGCCGTTCGACCACGGGAAGCAGGGCCTTGCGGCGCGCTCAACGGAGCCCTTGCCACTGTGAACGCGAGGCACCGCACAGCGGCGCCGTAGCGACCTCTAACAACTTTAGCGCGCCTCAGAGTGCTCACTGCCGGCCTCCAGAGCGAGGCGCGTTCCTTCCCGCCGCTCGTGAGCAGGTGGGAGATGGTTATGGAGAAGGAGAGAGAAAAGATACGCGCCAGCGGCCCTGTGCCGTCAGCCCCCGCCCGGCCCGAGAATGCTAAGATGCTAAGCCAGGCACCGATTC
>CAZXXL010000330.1:0-1923 GCA_964644635.1 uncultured Thermoanaerobaculia bacterium
GCTGTGATTCTTCGGTTCGTGGGCTGTGTGTTGTGCTGCTGGGGCAGCCGCCGGGGGCGCGACAGTGTAGCGCGTCGGCAGCGTGAGAGGTGTATCGGCGACGGGCGCTGGGCGGGGTGCGCCCGCCGCGGTGCCGGCGCCGCCCTGGCGGCCGGGCCCGCCGTGCAGCTCGCCCTGGAGCTGGCCCGGGCGCGGGGGATGGCGGGCACCTGGGAGCCCGGCCTCTCCGGGGCCGCGGTGGGGACGCTGCTGCTGGTCGCCCTCTCGCTGCGAGACCGGGGAAGGAGCCCCCGTGCGACGCTGGGATGAGGCCGCGATTCGCGAGCTGGAGCGCCGGTTGCGCGCCTTCCGGCGTTCCTGCCGGGCGACGACGCTGACCGAGATCGAGAGGACGACACGGTCGCCGTTTCGCATCCTGGTCTCGTGCGTGATCTCGCTCAGGACCAAGGACGCCGTGACCCACGATGCCTCACGACGGCTGTTCGCCCTGGCCGGGTCCCCCCGCGAGCTGGCGGAGCTGAACGAGCGGGCCATCGCCGACGCCATCTACCCGGCCGGCTTCTACAACACCAAGGCGCGGCAGCTTCGCGGGATCGCCCGCATCCTCGTCGAGCACTTCCACGGCGAGGTGCCGGCCTCGCTGGAGCACCTCCTGGCGCTGCCCGGAGTCGGCCGCAAGACCGCGAACCTGGTCCTCGGCCTGGGTTTCGGCATACCGGCGATCTGCGTCGACACCCACGTGCACCGCATCAGCAACCGGCTCGGCCTGGTCGAGACGAAGACGCCCGCCGCCACGGAGGCACAGCTCGCCGCGGTGCTCCCGGAGGATCTGTGGATCGAGATCAACGACCTCCTGGTCACCTTCGGCCAGAACCAGTGCCACCCGACGTCTCCCCGCTGCTCCACCTGCCCCCTCGGCGACCTCTGCGAGCGCCGGGGCGTCGTCCGCTCCCGCTGACCGACAGGTACACTGAATGTGATGATTCGCTGGGCGTTTCCGGTCGCGCGATGGCGGGGCACCCCGGTCCGGGTCCACTGGACGTTCGCCGTGCTCTTCGTGCTCCTGGTGGCGCTCTCGGCGCGGCGGACCGGCGCCTTCGCGGCGGCGGCCGACGCCGTGCTCTTCCTCGGGCTGACGGCGTCTGTGATCCTCCACGAGCTCGGTCACGTGATGGTGGCCCGGCGCCTGGGGCTGGCCGCCCGCGAGGTGGTGCTCTACCCGTTCGGCGGCGTGACCCTGTTCGCCCGTCCCCTCCAGGCGGGCAGGCAGGAGCTGGCCGTCTCCCTGGCCGGCCCGCTGGTCAATCTGGTCCTCGGCATGGCGCTGCTCGCCCTCTCCCCCGGGGCGGCTCCGTGGTGGGCCATGCCCGGCGATCCCGGTTTCTCGCTCCCGCGCACACTCGGCACCGCCAACGTCGCCCTCGCCCTGCTCAACCTGGTGCCGGTGCTGCCCCTGGACGGCGGGCGCCTGCTGCGCAGCCTGCTGACTCCCTCCCTGGGAGAGGTCGGCGCCTCCCGCCTGGTCGGGAACCTCGGCCAGGCCACGGGCCTGACCCTGCTGATTCTCGGCACCTTCGTCAACGCCTGGCTCGCCGTGTTCGGCCTGGTCCTCTTCCTCGGCGCCCTCGGTGAGCTCCAGCGCCTGCAGCCGTTGCTCCTGCTCAAGCGGCAGACGGTCGACGACCTCCTCAACCCGCGGATCGAGGAGGTTCCTCCCGACGAGCCCGTCGCCCGGCTGCGCGAGCGGCAGGACGGTGCCCAGGCGTGCGACTACGTCGTCGTGGACGGCGGACGCCCGGTGGGCTTCATCCCCGCCGCCCGGCTCCTGGCCGCCGACGACGCCCGGCCGGACGCGGCGGCGGCCGACCTCGCCCTGCCGCTGGCCGAGCCCGTGCGGGCCGGCACGGCCCTGGAAGCCGCGGC
>CAZXXL010000331.1:0-1858 GCA_964644635.1 uncultured Thermoanaerobaculia bacterium
CAATGGCCGTTGGCGCTGCGGGTGCGTGGATATGAGACGGCACGCGGCCGGCTGCATCACCGCAGTCGAGGCGGCCGGCGCCGGCGGCGGCGCGCTCCCGGAACTTCACCGCGTGCCGCAGGACCCGCCTCTTCTGCTCCAGCTCCTCGACCTCCCCCGCCCGCGGCGCCACGGCATCGATTTCGGCGAGCTGGAAGGCGATGGCGTCGAGCCGGTCACGCCGCGCCGCCCGCGCCGCTTCCAGCTCGGCGACCCGCGCCGCGGCCGCCCGGTAGTCGTCGTGGAGCGCGGCCACGCGGTCGAGGAGCCCGCCGTGGCCCGCGAACTCGTCGACCATCCGCCGCTGCTCGGCCGGGTCGGCCAGGCCGTACTGCTCGTGCTGGCCGTGGATGGCGAGCAGGCGCGGCGCCAGCTTCTGGAGGGCGCCCGCGGTCACCGGCACGTCGTTGATCCAGGCCCGGCTCCGTCCCGCCGCCGTCACCTCGCGGCGGAGAATGAGCCCGCCGTCCGCCGCCACGCCCAGTTCATCCAGCTCGCCGGCCAGGCCCTCCGGGTCGGCCACCGAGAACCAGCCCTGCACCCGCAGGCCCGGCGCCCCGCTGCGCACCATCTCGGCCTGGGCGCGCTGCCCGGCGAGCAGCTTGAGCGACTCCACCAGCAGCGACTTGCCGGCCCCCGTCTCCCCGGTGAGCGCCACCAGCCCGGCCGGCGGCTCGAGCACCACCTCGTCGATGATCCCCAGCCCCTGAACCTCCAGCCGTTCGAGCATGGTGCCATGGTAGCAGCCGCAGCTCCACACCGGAGACCGGCTGCCGCCGCTTACGGGAGCTCGCTGACCGCCCTGTCGAACGCCACTGTCAGGTCGATGGGCTTCCAGCCCTTCTCTCCGCAGAAACGTTTCGCGATCTCGTCGTCCACAGGCTCGAACGCATCGGAGAGGTCTGAAGGCCCAGACACGATTTTCACGGTTACCCGAGGGCACTTTCCCAGGCCGAGAGCGCCGGCCAGATCAGAAATAGGCAGAGAAAATATCAGGCCCTTCTTCACGTCGTCCAGCAGCTTGCTCTTGTCCATGCTTCTCGATTGCAAGGATTGCATCATGGTCAGCGCGCGTCCCAGGCGCCGCCGCGGACCATCCTTGATCCGGGACCAACACTGTGCCAGGGCCAGGCCGAGCTTGCGTTCGGCCTTGGCTCGACCGGAAGCACTGACCTGGATGGGCGGTCCATACGGGCACTCGACGACGGCTGTTTCGTGGGCCAGGGCCCAGCCTTTCGAGAGCACAGATCTTCGGATGACCCCGATCGAGGTCCCCGAGACATCGTCGGTCACCTCCCAGAAGCTCTTCGTCCTCCCGTAAAGCAACTTATTGAAGATCACCGTCCCATCCGGAAAGGCAAACCACTGCTCGTCATGAAAACGGTTGCCCGCCGCCCGAGCGAGGTTCCAGTACCGCAGCACGATCCGCTCTCTCCCCCGCTTTTGAAGCATGGGATACCGGCCTTCGATTTCCCGTTTGAGGTCTTGCCAGCGCTGCTGATCCGCCTCGCTCAGTCTCGCCGGGTCGAAGCCCGTGGTACGAACTTCAAGAGCCGGGACCGCCGCGGCAGCGGTCTGTGCCCTGACCGAGAAAACGGTGTACCGGCTCGTCGTGTGAAGAACCCCGCCGATCCCACTCACGGAGACGAGGCAGACCACAAACCCACATGCAAGTGCTCGCACGACAACCTCCGGATCAGTAAGGAAAGTCGATGTCGCACTGCGTCGTGCAGAGATCGTAATTATGATACGCCTCCTCCAGGCAGGTGTCAAGGGACACCCAGATTCCCGCAGTTGGGGGACACCCAGATTCCCGCAG
>CAZXXL010000332.1:0-1849 GCA_964644635.1 uncultured Thermoanaerobaculia bacterium
CGTCCTGCTTGTGAATGACCACCTGTCCAAGCGCCTGCTTCTTCGCCAATTCCTTGGCACGGGCTATGGCCTCGGCCTTCGTATCGTGGCTGCTGGACGCCCTTGACGCATTTTCTTCTTTGACGTTCCAGCCGCCGTCGGTCCGAGGAGTCACATGGTAAGTCTTACGTCTTGGCATTGTTTCACCTCCATTCATGTCGTTCCCTCAAGGCGCATCCTGTCTTCCCGGCCTGAGCCCGGATGAGTAGCGTCTCGGGGGGTGGTGTATTAACGGGGCCGGGGGGAACACCCCGTTAGGCGGGGCGGCATCCAGCGCCGCAGGCGCGCTGATAGCCGCCCTGGCGGCGGGGTCGACGAGCCCCTGGGCAGAAAGAGAGCCACGGTGTCATCTTGGCAAATCACGAAATCGACCAAGGAGAAGACACCATGGCCCAGAACACCATCGACATTCTCGAGCTCGTTCGCAAGCAGGAGGGCGGAGAAGAGGCCCTCGACTTCCTCCGCGAGGCCGTCGGCGCGGTCGTGAGGGCGATCATGGAGGAAGAGGTGTCCGCGCTGGCCGGCGCCGGCTATCGGGAGCGGACGGCGGAGCGGCGGAACGTCCGCAACGGCTACCGGGAGCGCCAGTGGGACACCCGGGCAGGAACCCTCGCCCTGGCGATCCCCAGGCTGCGGACGGGCAGCTACTTCCCGACCTTCCTCGAGGGCCGGCGCCGCAGCGAGCAGGCCCTTCTGGCTGTCGTCCAGCAGGCGTACGTCGAAGGCGTCTCCACCCGGCGCGTCGATGACCTGGTTCGCTCCATGGGCTGCGCGGGCATCTCCAAGAGCCAGGTCTCGCGCATCTGCAAGGAGCTCGACCAGGCCGTCAGCGCCTTCCGCGAGCGGCCGCTAGACTGCGGTCCCTACCCGTACGTCTGGCTGGATGCCCTCACACAGAAGGTTCGCGAGAACGGACGCGTGGTGAACGTCGCTGTCGTCGTCGCGACCGCCGTCAACCGCGAGGGGAAGCGGGAGATCCTGGGCGTCGAAGCTGGTGCCAGCGAAGACGGCGCTCTCTGGCTGTCCTTCCTGCGAAGCCTTGTCAGTCGCGGCCTGCGGGGCGTGCAACTGGTGATCTCTGATGCTCACATCGGCCTCAAGGAGGCGATCAACACCGTCTTCCTCGGTGCCTCGTGGCAGCGCTGCCGAACTCACTTCACCACCAACCTCTTGACGAAGGTGCCGAAGAGTGCCCAGCCGTTCGTCGCCACGATCGTTCGCTCGATCTACCAACAATCCACTCCCGATGAGGTCCTGGAGCGTCATGCCGGCGCCGTGGAGCAGCTGCGTGAGCGCTTCCCGGAGGCCGCCGAGATGCTCGCTGAGGCGGCGGACGAGATCCTCGCCTTCACGAGCTTTCCGCCCGCGCACTGGCGGCAGATCTGGTCCAACAACCCGCAGGAACGCCTCAACAAGGAGATCCGCCGGCGCACCGACGTCGTGGGCATCTTCCCCAATCGCCAATCGGCCATCCGCCTCATCGGCGCCATCCTGGCCGAGCAGAGCGACGAATGGCTTGTCGCCCGCCGCTATCTGAGCGAGGAGTCCATGAAACCACTCTTCGCTCGCGCTCTACCCCCACTCCCACCACCGGAGGTGCCCAGCGACAGCACTCAGATCGCCGTCTAGGCAACCGTAGTGGCGGCCTTGGGCCGCCACCGCCTCGATGACATCGGATCAAACACCACTTGACGGGACATGACCCCCGGATGTCGCAGGCCGTGTCGCAAAGCTATCGCAAGATGCCATCGTTCCCCCATCCGAAGAGGCCATCTCATCGCAGGCTCCCTTCCAAGTGGCTGAGGGGCGT
>CAZXXL010000333.1:0-1844 GCA_964644635.1 uncultured Thermoanaerobaculia bacterium
CATTGCGAGGAGCCGGGCGCAGCCCGGCGACGCGGCAATCCCCTCACGATTGGACGCCCTCCCGGAGAAGGCCGTAGCGCGCTCCAACGCTGCCAGGGATCGCCACGTCGCGCGCCTTCGGCACGCTCCTCGCGATGACAACAAAGGGGAATGCAACACAGCAGGCGCGCCCTTCGTCGCTTCGCTCCTCGGGGTGGCGTGCGCGCAAGCGAAGCGCCGTGAGACAGGGAAGCTCCTCTTCCCGCTGTCGAACGGCGTCCCGAGCGAGGGCCCGCCAGGGCCGGAGCGACGGGACCCCCTCACCATCGGACACCGCCACGACGAAGGGTGCTCCCAGCGGTACGGGCCCGCGCCCGACCCCAGGCCCTCTCCAGCGCGACGCGATTGACAGCCGGCCGGGGGCGCCCCTACCCTCGTGCGGATCGAAAAGACGGAGGGGCCATGGAACCGACCACGCGCAGCCTACCCGAGAACGCCTACCGCCGGCTCGAGCCCGGCGAGGAGTACCGCCCCGTCGTTCCCGCCGAGGCGCCGCTGCCCGAGGCGACGTCCTACTCGGTGACCCTCGGCCTCATCTTCGCCGTGATCTTCTCGGCGGCGGCGGCCTACCTGGGCCTGAAGATCGGCCAGGTCTTCGAGGCGGCCATCCCCATCGCCATCCTCGCCGTCGGCCTGTCCACCTCCCTGCGCCGGAAGAACGCCCTGTCCGAGAACGTCATCGTCCAGTCCATCGGCGCCGCCTCGGGCGTCATCGTCGCCGGGGCCATCTTCACCCTCCCCGGCCTCTACATCCTCGGGCTCAAGGCCTCCTTCCTGCAGGTCTTCCTGTCGTCGCTCTTCGGCGGCTTTTTGGGCATTCTCTTCCTGATTCCCTTCCGCCGTTACTTCGTCGCCGAGATGCACGGCGAGTTCCCCTTCCCCGAGGCCACGGCGACCACCGAGATCCTCGTCGCCGGCGAGGCCGGCGGCGACCAGGCCCGCATCCTGCTCCGCGGCGCCCTGGCCGGCGGGCTGTACGACTTCCTGGTGTCCGGCGTCGGCGCGTGGAAGGAGGTGGTGTCCACCACCGTCTTCGGCTGGGGCCAGCGCCTGGCCCAGCACGTCAAGCTCGAGTTCAGGCTGAACATCGGCGCCGCCGTGATGGGCCTCGGCTACATCGTCGGCCTCCGCTACGCGGCCATCATCGCCGCCGGCTCCTTCCTCGCCTGGTGGGTGCTCATCCCGATGGTCTACTTCATCGGCGCCCACGTCCCGCAGCCCTTCCTGACCTCCAGCGGTCAGACCATCGCCCAGATGAGCCCGATGCAGATCTTCTCCGACTACGTGCGCCACGTGGGCATCGGCGGCATCGCGGCCGCCGGCATCATCGGGGTGGTCAAGTCGTGGCGGATCATCGCCGGCGCCTTCAAGCTCGCCTGGCAGGAGATCCTCGGCGGTCACGCCGATGCGGAGGCGGGAACCATCCGGACCCAGCTCGACATCCGCATGAAGTGGGTCATGACCGCCATCATCGCCACGCTGGCGGCGATCTGGATCTTCTTCCGCTGGGGCGTCACCGGCAACATGTTCTTCGCCGTTCTCGGGGTGCTGATCGTCCTGGTGATCGCTTTCTTGTTCACCACCGTCGCCGCCCGTGCCATCGCCATCGTCGGCACCAACCCGGTGTCCGGCATGACCCTGATGACGCTCATCATCTCCTCGGTGATCCTGGTCAAGGCCGGCCTGAGCGGCCGCACCGGCATGCTCGCCGCGCTCATCATCGGCGGGGTCGTGTGCACCGCCCTGTCCATGGCCGGCGGCTTCATCACCGACCTCAAGATCGGCTACTGGCTGGGTACCACGCC
>CAZXXL010000334.1:0-1797 GCA_964644635.1 uncultured Thermoanaerobaculia bacterium
GCTCCGTGGCGGTGTCCGATCGTGATGAGGTCCCGTCGCTCCGGCCCTGGCGGGCTCGCCCCTTTCTGTCATCGCGAGGAGCCGGGCGCAGCCCGGCGACGTGGCGATCCCTGACAGCGTTGGAGCGCGGTGCATGGTGCTCCGGGGCGATATTCGACCGTCAGGTATCACCTCTAACATACTGTGATACAATGGGTTTATGAAAATTCCGAAAGATGTCCTCCGATTGATGTGGGAGTACGACGGGGCGGGCCTGGAGGACGCGGCCGAGCTCCCGGACGCCGTGCTCGAACGCGTGATGGCACGCGGCGGGATCGCCCAGATGCGGTGGATCCTCGGGGCCGTCGAGCGAAGGCGGCTGGCCGGCTACCTGGAGAAGCGCGGCCGCCGGGTGCTCGCCCCGCGCGAGCTGCGGTTCTGGTGCCGCATGGCCGGCATCGGCCGGGGCGTGACAGACGGTTGGGTCGAGGCGGCGCGGGCGCGGGAAAGGGCATGGCGCTGACCGATCTCCATCGGAACCCTTCGAGCGCTCATCCGGGCCGCCGGACTTTCGGTCGACGAGTTCCTCGCTCTTCTCCGTTGACGCGACCGGTGCTACCGTTGCCTCGCTTCCTGACCACAACGCCAAGGGCATACGATCGCTTCCTGACCTCTTCACTTCTTCACCTCCGTGATCTTCGCGCGAAACATCCTGGGTGAGTGATGGCAGGATATGCTATCATAATGCTGTCAGGAGGTGAATCATGCCGACGATGACGCTTCGCGGACTGAAAGAAGAAGAAGCTGAACGCCTTCGGGAGGAGGCGCGGCGAGAGGGCGTTTCGCTCAACGCCTTGCTTCTCCGGCTCATACGGGAAGGCGCAGGCCTTGCGCACCGTCCATGGCGCCCTCGATACCACGACCTCGATGACCTGGCGGGAACATGGACCGAAGAAGAAGCGCAGGCGGTTCTGGCAGCCCTGGAGGAGACAGAGCAGATTGACCCGGGCATGTGGGAATGAGCGGCCTCATCCTCGATACCAACGCCTATGTGGCGTTCAAACGTGGACGGCAACAGGCCGTGGAGATCCTGCGGCTTGCCGAAACGATCGTGATCCCGGTGATCGTATTGGGCGAGCTCCTGGCCGGCTTCGCCTTCGGCGCTCGGGAAGCGGAAAACCGGAGAGAGCTGATGGCCTTTCTGGACGCCCCACGGGTGCAGGTGGCGACGGTGGATGCCACCACCGCTTCATGGTACGGACGAGTGTATGCGAATCTCCGGCGCCTCGGCCGCCCGATTCCAGCCAACGACCTGTGGATCGCCGCAGCAGCTCTTCAGGGTGGTTGGCCCGTCTTCTCCTACGATCGCCATTTCGAGAGCGTCGAAGGCCTGGCGCTCATAACGCAACCGGAAGACCTGCTCCCCTAAAGAACCAGGTGCGAACGTCAGACTTCTCTTCCTCCGCGTCCTCAGCGAGAAACCCTCTGAGAGGGAGAGGGGGAGCTGGGGTGAGGGGGAGCTGGTCTTTCCTCCTCCGCCGTTTCCGCCGGCGCCAGCTCCGGCCCTGGCGGGCCTTCGCCCTTCCTGTCATCGCGAGGTGGCGTAAGCGCGAGAGGCGAAGCCTCGCTTGCGCGCACGCCACCCCGGTTCCCTTTCCTGTCATGGCGAGGAGGCCGGCGGAGCCGGCCGACGTGGCCATCCCTGGCAGCGTTCGAGCGCGCTTCGGCCCTTCTCTGGGAGGGCGTCCACTCGTGATGGGATTGCTTCGTCGCTTCGCTCCTCGCAATGACAACGGGAGAATGAGGCATTGGAACCCT
>CAZXXL010000335.1:0-1747 GCA_964644635.1 uncultured Thermoanaerobaculia bacterium
GTTCGACAACGGGAAGCAGAGCTTCCCTGTCTCACGGCGCTCCTCGCGGCGCGGCGCCGGACGACCTACCGAGCCGCGGTCGCAGAAATATCGGGGAAACTCCAAGCGGGACGGTCTTTCTTGGGGGGCGCGAATCGCTCCGCGAGCGGGGATAAACGACCGTCCTCGATAAACATCCGGTACCCCGCCGGTAACCCATCGATTTCGGGAACGTATCTCTGATCGATGAGGCTCGTGGCGTTGATACTCCCGGCGCTCCTGCTCTGTGGGGGGTGCACGACCACCACCGGGAGCTCCCGGTGGTTCGGTGAGCTGCAGTGGCGGACGGGCGTCGCGCGCCGGGGGCTCGATCCAGAGCGGGTGCTCTATCCGTTTCGAGCCGGTCCCCGGATGCGGGCGTGGGCGCGGCGGGTGACCGCCTTGGAGCGGGCCGACACGGACCGGCTCCGGGCGTTGCAGCAGGCCCTCTTCGACGACCACGAGTTCACGTTCGAGTACGCCGAGCGGCGCACGCTGACCCCGGCGGAGGCGTTCACCGAACGCCGGGGTAACTGCCTCGCCTTCACCGCCCTGTTCATCGCACTGTCCCGCAGCCTCGGGCTGACGACGGTGCTGGTATCCGTGAACCGCCAGGCGAGCACCGCGCACGGCGAGGACCTGGTGGTCGTCAACCGGCACGTGGTCGCCGGCTATCCGGCGGCGGGACGGATCGTTCTGTACGACTTCTTCCGCCGGCCCTCGGCGCCGTACTCCGGCTACCGGATCCTGGACGACGTCATGGCCAGCGCCCTTTTCTACGTCAACTTCGGCGGCGTGGCGGTGGAGGCGGGCGACCTGGACACCGCCCGCCGGGACCTGGAGACGGCCATCCGCCTGGCGCCCTCGCTGGCGATCGCCTGGGTCAACCTGGGCGTCGTGCGGCGGCGCGCGGGAGACCTGCCCGGGGCCGTGGAGGCTTACGGCCGGGCCCTGGCCCTGGACCCCGGCAACCCGTCGGCGCTGACCAACCTGGCCTACGTGTACGGCCTCCAGGGCAAGCAGGAGGAGGCGCGCCTGGCCCTGCTGGCCGCCTCGCACGGCCGTTCGACCGCCTACTCGCTGGTGGCGCTGGCCGACGCCGAGATGGCGGCGGGACGGCTCCGCGAGGCGCGCCGGGCGCTGAAGCGGGCGCGGGCGGCCGGGAGGGAGGTGCCGGAGGTCTGGGAGGCGATGGCGCGGCTGGCAACGCGGCGGGGCCGTCCCGGGCGGGCGGAGCGCTACGCGAGGCGGGCCCTCGAGCTGCGGGCGGGCTCCGATGAGGGCCGGTCCGGTGTGCACCCGGATCGGCGGTGAGGGCCGGCGCGATCGTCGTGGGACAGGCGCGGGGCGGGGTCCGCGGATGGCCGGTGCGGTACAATCGCGCGCCGGGCCCCGCCGGCGTTCAGGCGCCCGGGCGGGGCGGGGGAGGCCGATCGATGAACACACGCCAACGGCTGCTGGTTTCCGCGGCGATGCTGGTCACGGCGGGCGTTGCAGGCGCGCAGACAGCCCGGACGCCGGTCCCGCCCGCGGCGGCTGCGATGCTGCGGGTGGAGCGGCGGGTGCTCGACGTGGGGACGGTGAACGCCGGTACGGACGTGGTGGGTACGTTCGTCTTCCACAACGTGGGCAAGCGCCCGATCCGCATCCTGCGCGCGGCTCCTTCTTGAGGCTGCACGGTGGCCGAGCACGACTCGGTCATCCCGGCAGGTGGGTCGGGAAAGCTCGT
>CAZXXL010000336.1:0-1744 GCA_964644635.1 uncultured Thermoanaerobaculia bacterium
CTCCGACCCCCTGCGCCCAAGGCAGGTGCGCTACCAGGCTGCGCTACACCCCGATCTCAGGTTCCCTGGCTGCCGATTCCAAAGAGCTACCGTCACGACGCCCCCGCGCCCGGGAGCGGCGAAGCCCGAGTATAGAGAGGGGCCGCGGGCAGTGTCAAGGAAGGGAAATCCCCGCCGCAGCGAGGGGTTCGGCGACCGCCTGGCGTTGCTTCTCGAGCACCTGCCGGGCCCCGCGCCAGCCGGCCGCGACCATGGCGGCAAGCTGCTCCGGGGTGAAGACCTCCCCCTCCGCCGTGCCCTGGACCTCGACCAGCTCGCCGTTCCCGGTGAAGACCAGGTTGAGGTCCACGTCGCAGTCCAGGTCCTCGCCGTAGTCGAGGTCCACCAGCGGCTCCCCGCCGGCGAGCCCCACCGAGACGGCGGCGATCTGGCGGACGAGGGGCCACTGGGGCAGCAGGCCCTGCTCGGCCATCCGCAGCAGCGCCAGCACCAGGGCCACCCAGGCGCCGGAGATGGCCGCGGTCCGGGTCGAGCCGTCGGCCTGCAGCACGTCGCAGTCCACCTGCAGCGTGCGCTCGCCGAGCAGGTCCCGGCGCACGGCGGCCCGCAGGGCGCGGCCGATGAGCCGCTGGATCTCCTGGCTGCGGCCGGCGGGCCGGCCGCGGCTGATCTCCCGCTCGGTGCGCTCCTCGGTGGCCCGGGGGAGCATGGCGTACTCGGCGGTCAGCCATCCCTCGCCGGTGCCGCGCAGGAAGCCGGCGGTGCGGTCGAGCACGGAGACGTTGCACAGCACCATGGTGTCGCCGGCGCGATAGAGCACGCTGCCCTCGGGGTAGCGGATGAAACCGGTCTCGATCCTCACCGGGCGGATGGCGTCCGCCCCTCGTCCGTCCGCACGCATGCGAGCCTCCTCTGCCCCGGTCGGGGCGGCCACGGGGTGGCGCGCCAGTATACCGCCCCGGGCGCCGGCGCGTGGTAGAGTGCCCGAGGCGTGCGGAGGACAAGCAACAGCGGCGGTCGTGCGGGCTCCCGGTGGACGGCGATCCTCTGGGCGGCGCTGGTCGCCGTCTTCATCCTCAGCCGCCTGCCCCTGCTCCACCTCGGCTACGGCATCGACGACGACGCCTGGGCCATGGCCGGGGCGGCGGACACGCTGGCCGCCACCGGGCGTTACATCCCCTCCCGCCTTCCCGGCTACCCCTCGGCCGAGCTCTACTACGCCGGCGCCTTCCGGCTCTTCGGCAGCGGCTGGACGGTGGGCAACGGCGCCGCGGCCCTGGCCGGGCTGCTCGGGATGGCGGCGGTCGCCCTCGCCCTGCGCCGCTCCGACCCCGCCCTGCGCCTGCTCGCGGCGGCGGCCCTGGCCTTCCACCCCGCCTTCTGGATCGCCTCGGCCACGACCCTGGACTTCGTGGTCTGCACCTCCCTGGTCGCCGGCCTCGTCCTCGCCCTCTTCGCCGAACGCCCACTGCTCGCCGGCGCGCTGCTCGGGCTCGCCGCCGGGGCGCGGATCACCGCCGTCCTGGCCTGGATCCCGGGTGTGATCTACCTGCTGGCGGCGCGCCGGGACCGCCGCGGCGCGGCGCTCTTCACCGCCGCCGGCGCGGTGGTGACCGCCGCCCTTTTCTCCCTGCCCTTCGCCGCCGCCGGCCCGGGCTTCCTCAGCTACGCCGCGCCGCTGCACCGGGACTACCTGATCGGCGCCTACAAGGTGTACCGCGACCTCGTCGGCGCGCCGCTGCTC
>CAZXXL010000337.1:0-1736 GCA_964644635.1 uncultured Thermoanaerobaculia bacterium
CGTCGCCACGTGAGCGATCCCGCGGAGAGGCGCGGCGGCGTCGGCGGGCAATCAAGGCGCTCCGGTAGGCACCCCGCGCGGGGTCGAAGACCGCCAGCCGCACGGCCGGCAGCCGCAGGAGCCCCGGCCGCCGGGGGATCAGGGCCCGCGTCCACGAGCGGCTGCCGTGGATGCCGTGGGCGTCGACGGCGATGTGGGAGCTCTCCTCGGGCGGGTAGGCGTCGCAGGTGGTGCACGCGGGCCAGGCGGCGGGCGGACCCACCAGCGGGAGGTTGCCCCGGCCCTCGAGGCGGATCGCCACCATGATCGACCCGCCGGGCCGCACCCGGGCCGGGGTGATCGTCCCCCGGTACCGGAGCTCCCCGACGGCGCCGCTGAAGCCCTCCGGCGCCGGCGGCCTGGGCATCACCCGCACCCGCGTGACCGGGGTGGAGCGCGCGATCACCCGGGACGGCATGAACATGCTGAACGACCGCAGGCCGATCCGTGCGGCCATGGAGGGAATCTCGAGAGTACCGGCCTCGAGGGGAACGAGCACGTACCGCGCCACGGGGTACCGGCGGTACGCCACGCCCCCCCGGGTGACCAGCTCCGGGCTCACCTCCGAGGGGAGCTTCACCCGCTGCGCCCACCAGCCCGGGAAGGTCGGCGGCCGCTGCCACTCGAAGCCGTCGATCCCGGCGGTCGTCTCGAGCACCACCGTCAGCGGGAGCGGCTCGCCCTCGTACACCGTCAACTTCGGAACGACCACCCGGAGGCCCACGCGCACCTGGCGGAGCGCGCCACCGCCGAGAAGCTCGTCGAAGGGATTCTCGGCCATGACCGGGCGCGGCCGGCGCCTCGCCACGCTTCCCGGTACGACGGTGGCCGTGATCGGCCGCGACCGGAACACCCGGCCCCCGACCCTGACCGTGATCGGCCCCACCCGCGCCGGGCCGACCGCGAGCGGCTGCAGAATGTAGGTGTAGGTCACCCGTGAGGAGCTCACGCCGTTGACCCAGGAGAACTCCTGGGCGGTGGAGGGGCCGCCAACGACCTGCAGGTTCTCCAGCTTCGCGGGCCGGGGCGCGCCGCCCTCCACCGAGCCTCCCGCCACCTGGATCTCGAGCCGGGTCACGTCGCGCACGCCGAGGCGCCTGGGATCCAGGCGGACGGTGACCGACGGCTCCCCGGCCAGGCAGATCCCGGGGAGAAGGGTTCCGGCCAGGAGCAGGGCGGCGGAGCGGCGGAGTGGGCCCATCACCAGTCCTTCTCCACCGTCACCGCCCGCGGCGTCGGCCGTCTCATGGCCGCCCGGGCCTGTGCCTCCGCCCGCTCCAGGGCGCTGAACAGGGGGTTCGCGGGCTGCCGCCGCCCCCGGGCCGGGCGCGGCGCCGGGGTGGGCGTCGGCGCCGCCTGGGCCCGCTTCTTTTCCGAGGCGCGCCGCTCGTTTTTCTTCTTCTCCGAGCGCTGGTCCTGCTTCTGTTGCGGGCGCCTGCGCTTCTTCTGCCGCTGCTTTTCGAGCAGCTTGAGGGCCAGCTCGTAGTTGCGCTTCACCCGGGGGTCGTCGGGCCGGCGGAGCAGGGCCCGGCGCAGGAAACGCACCGCCGGTGCGGCCCGTCCCTGCTCGAGGGCCGCGGTTCCCAGGTTGTACGCCTCCCTTTTAAACCTCTCCCACCTCACCAACCACGCATCAAACTCCTTTACCCTCTCCCACATACCAAACACCTCCATCACTCCCCTTTACCTCTATCCCG
>CAZXXL010000338.1:0-1723 GCA_964644635.1 uncultured Thermoanaerobaculia bacterium
GCCTTCAGCTGCGATCCATCGTCGACAACGTTGACGTGGTGGGGCCGGGGTCCATCACGTCCATCAACCCGGCCACCGAGGAGGAGATCGGCACGGTTCCCGCGCTCGACGCCGAGGGCGCCGTGGAGGCCGTGGTCGCCGCCAAGCGGGCCTTCCCCGTCTGGTCGCGCACGCCCTTCGCCGAAAGGCAGAGGCTCCTCGCGCGCTGGCTCCAGCTGATGGTCGAGGAGGAGGCGCGCCTGGCGGTGCTGGTCTCCCTGGAGGGCGGCAAGCCGGTACTGGAGGCCCGGCTGGTGGACATCTTCCCCGCCTGCGAGACGCTCTCCTTTCTGGCCCGCCGGCTCCATCGCCTGCTCGCCTTCCGGCCGGTCAAGCCCCGCCAGATCCTGTTCAGCCACTGGGAGGCGGGGTATCGCTTCGACCCCCTGGGCGTCATAGCGGTGATCACGCCGTGGAACTATCCCGTGGGCATCCCCATGGCCGAAATCGTTCCCGCGGTGGCGGCCGGCAACACCGTGGTCTTCAAGCCGGCGTCGGCCACCGTGCTGACCGGCCTGATGCTCGGCGACCTGGCGCGGCGCGCGGGCTTTCCCCCGGGCGTCATCAACACCGTCGCCCTTCCCGGGTCGGCGACCGACGTCCTGATCGATCATCCGGACGTGGCCAAGGTGCTGTTCACGGGATCGGTGGACATCGGGCGCCGGGTGGCCAAGCGGTGCGCCGGCCGGCTGGCGCCGTGCCAATTGGAGCTCGGCGGCAAGGACGCCGCCGTGGTGGCGGCGGACGCCAACCTGGAACGAACGGCCCGCGGCCTGGTCTGGGGCGCCTTCATGAACAGCGGCCAGACCTGCGCCTCCATCGAGCGGGCCTACGTGGAGGAGCCCATCTACGATCGGCTGGTGGAGCGGATCGTCGAGCTCACGCGGGGCCTCAAGGTCGGCAATCCCCAAGAGATCGGCACCGACCTCGGGCCGCTGACCACCCGCGAGCAGCGCGACATCGTGGCGGGCCAGGTGGCGGACGCCCTGGCCGCCGGCGCGCGCGCCCTGACCGGAGGCGAGGCCCCGGAGGGCAAGGGTTCCTACTACCCGCCAACGGTGCTCGTGGACGTCACCGACGACATGAGCGTCATGCGCGAGGAGACCTTCGGCCCGGTGCTGCCCATCGCCAAGGTTGCCAGCCTGGCCGAGGGCGTGGCCCGCGCCAACGCCACCCGGTTCGGCCTCACCGCCTCGGGCTGGACCCGCTCGGCGGAGACGGCGGCCCGCCTGGCGCGGGCCCTGGAGGCCGGCGTGGTTACCATCAACGAGCACGTGGTCAGCTTCGCCGAGGCGACGGCCACCTGGGGCGGCGTGCGCGAGAGCGGGATCGGTCGCTCCCACGGGGAGTTCGGTCTCCACGAGCTGGTCAATGTCAAGTACGTGGCCCGCGACCCGGGGCGCCGCCGGGCGGCCCCGTGGCACTATCCCTACGACGAGGACTTCGCCCGCTTCATCGAGGTCGCCATGCCGGCGCTCTACAGCCGGGGGATGCAGAAGGTGCGCGGTCTCCTCGACCTGATGGCGACACGGCGTTTCCGGGAACGCGCCCTGTCGGTGAGCCTCCTGACCAACCTGCACAAGCTGCTGTAGCCGCTCTCCCGGGTGGCCGTCGGGAGCATCCTTCGCCCTGTCATCGCGAGGTGGCGTAAGCGCGCGAAGCTTCGCTTCGCTTGCGCGCACGC
>CAZXXL010000339.1:0-1720 GCA_964644635.1 uncultured Thermoanaerobaculia bacterium
CTTTTCTGTCATGGCAAGGAGCGCGCCGGAGGC
The DNA here is from genome assembly GCA_964644635.1 of uncultured Thermoanaerobaculia bacterium. Taxonomy (GTDB): domain Bacteria; phylum Acidobacteriota; class Thermoanaerobaculia; order Thermoanaerobaculales; family Sulfomarinibacteraceae; genus CAZXXL01. The sequence continues at coordinate 34 of CAZXXL010000339.1, forward strand.
GCGCGACGTGGCCATCCCTAGCAGCGTTGGAGCGCGCTCGGGAGTTCTCCAGGAGCGCTCCGCGCGTGAGGGGGTTGCGTCGTCGGGTTCTTGCAGAACCCTCCTCGCAACAGGCTCCTTCAACGGGCGGTGGACCTACCCTGTCTTCCTGCGTGTGGCGGGCCTTCGCCCTTCCTGTCATCGCGAGGAGCCGGGCGCAGCCCGGTGACGTGGCGATCCCTAACAGGGCCGGAGCGCCTTACGGCCCTTCTGCGCGAGGACGCCCACTCGTGATGGGGTCCCTTCGCTCGGCCCTTCAGGGCCTTCGCTCGGGACGCCGTTCGACAACGGGCAGCGAAGCTGCCCTGTCTCACGGCGGTCCTGGCCGTCCTGCTGGCGGCCACGGTGGCGGGTGCGATCCTCGGCTGGCGGTCGGAGCTGGCCGGCGGCGGCGCGGCGGCGGCTGAGGCCGGCCGCCGGGTTGCGGTGGGCGGTAGACTCGTGGTGGACGACGGGAGGAGACCATGAGTCGCGCGCAGAGAATCCTGGCGGCCGCGGCCGCGGCCGGCGCGATGCTGATCTCGGGCTGCACGGTCAACCCGGTCACCGGCCGCACCGAGCTCGACCTGATGGGCGAGGCCCAGGAGATCAACCTCGGCAAGAGCCTCTATCCGCGGTACACCCAGCAGTCCCTCGGCGAGGTGCCCGACCCCGCGTTGGAAAGCTACGTCGACACGGTGGGTTTGAAGCTGGCGCGGGTTTCCCAGCGCCCGCAGCTGCCCTGGGCGTACGACGCGGTCAACGACCCCGAGGTCAACGCCTACGCCCTGCCCGGGGGCAAGGTTTCCATCACCCGCGGCCTACTGGCCAGGCTGGACAACGAGGACGAGCTGGCGGCGGTGCTCGGCCACGAGACCGGCCACGTCAACGCCCGCCACGCCGCCCAGGCGTACACCCGGCAGATGCTGGCCCAGATCGCCCTCCTCGGCGCCGGCGTCTACATGGAGTCCCACGGCACCGGGAACGCCCGGCTGTACACCCTGGCCGGTGTGCTCGGCGCGGAGCTGGTGCTCGCCCACTACTCCCGCAACCAGGAGCGCCAGGCGGACCGGCTCGGCCTCGACTACATGGCCCGGGCCGGCTACAACCCCGAGGGCATGGTCGGTGTCATGCGGGTGCTGGTCCACCAGCAGAAGCGCCAGCCCAACCTGCTCGACCGGATGTTCGCCGACCACCCGATGTCGGCGGAACGCCTGGCCACGGCCGAGTCCGAGGTCGCGAAGCTGCCCCCCGACGTGCGGCAACGTCCCCTGCGCACGCGGGTGTTCGCGGCCAGGACCCGCCGCATCAAGGCCACCCGGGAGGCCTACGACCGCCTGGCCAAGGCCCGCCGCCTGCTGGCCCAAGACAAGCCGGACAAGGCCCGGGCGCTGCTCGAGCTCTCGGTGGACGAGTGGCCCGACGACGGCCTGCTGCGCGGCTTCCTCGCCGGCGCCGAGGCGCGGAGCGACCACACCGGCGCCGCCATGCGCGACGCCCGCAAGGCGGCGGCGGACGCCCCCCGCATCTTCGTCGTCCAGCTGATCGCCGGCTCGATCTTCCTGCGCGAGAAACGCTACGACGAGGCGGTCGGTTACCTGGACCGGGCGGACCGGATCCTTCCCGACATCCCGGAGGTCGAGCTCATGCGGGCCAAGGCCCTCGAGGG
>CAZXXL010000340.1:0-1678 GCA_964644635.1 uncultured Thermoanaerobaculia bacterium
GGCGTGACCCGTGTGCTTATCGCGCCGGGAGAGAACGCCGGGCGCGGCGGCGGTGGCGGGGCGGACGCGCGGCTCCGACCGGGTCGCTCATCCCCCCGCGGCGTGCCTGCTTGGCCCGTGCCCGCCCCCGCTCCTCGGCGCGGCGGCTGCGGATGGCGGCGATGCGCTCGCCCACCGGGATCTCGAAGCGGCCCCGGGGAGTGGCGTGGTAGTCGAAGCCGTCGACGGTCCGGCGGGGGATGCGCCGGCCCACGGCGCGCTCGATGGCGGCGATCTCCCGGGCCTCGGCGGGCGAGGCGAAGGTGAGGGCGTCGCCGGTGGTCCGGGCGCGGGCGGTGCGGCCGACCCGGTGGATGTAGTCGCCGGGCTGGCCGGGCACGTCGAAGTTGATCACGTGGGGCAGGGCCTCGATGTCGATGCCGCGGGCGGCGATGTCGGTGGCCACCAGCACCCGCACCCGGCCGCGCCGGAAGGCCTCCAGCGCCGCCTGGCGCTGGGGCTGGCTGCGGTTGCCGTGGATGCGGTCACAGGGAATGCCGGCCTCGTCGAGGAACCGGGCGAGCCGGTTGGCGCGGTGCTTGGTCCGCGTGAAGACGAGGGCGGTGTGCACCTCGTCCGAGCGCAGCATGCTCAGGAGCAGGGCCGGCTTGAGCTGCTCGGACACCGGGAGGATCGTCTGGCGGACGCCGGTGGCGGGGGCCGACGGCCGGCCGATGTCCAGGCGCGCCGGATCGGTCAGCAGGTCGCGGCTCAGGGCGACGATGGGCCGGGGCATGGTGGCCGAGAAGAGCATGGTCTGGCGGCGCTCGGGCAGCCGCGCGAGGATCCTCCTGATGTCGGGGAGGAAGCCCATGTCGAGCATGCGGTCGGCCTCGTCGAGCACCAGCACCTCCAGCCGATCGAAGCTCAGCCAGGGCCGGCGCATGTGGTCGAGGAGGCGGCCCGGGGTGGCCACCACCACGTCGACCCCGGAGCGCAGGGCGCGCTCCTGGGGTGCCGGGTTGACGCCGCCGAAGACGGTGGCGGCCGTGACCCGGGTGTGGCGGCCCAGGGCCGTCAGGTGGTCGTGCACCTGGATGGCGAGCTCCCGGGTCGGGGTGACGACAAGGGCGCGGATGCCCCGGCGGGGACCCGTGCGCGCCAGGCGCTGGAGGATGGGCAGCGCGAAGGCCGCCGTCTTGCCGCTGCCGGTCATGGCGCAGGCGATGACGTCCCGGCCGGCCAGGGCCGGCGGTACGGCGGCGCGCTGGATGGGGGTGGGCTCCTCGAAGCCCAGCTCGGTGACGGCGCGCTCGAGCGCGGGATCGAGATGCAGGTCGTGAAAGCTCATGGACAGTTCTTCCTTCTTGCGGCGTAGCCGCGGTTCTTTCCGGCTTGATTGGGAACGGGAGACTTGCCGGTGAGGCTGCCGTCCGGGTCCGGGCGGACCCTGCGGGTTGTCGGACTCCACAACCCGGCTGGCTGCTCCGGCGTGCAGAAGTCGAGGAAGTCTCTCACGGCCGGAGCCGAAAGGCAAGCGGCTGCCCGCAAGCGTCTCGCCTTCCCGCCCCAGGACCCTTCATGGGGAGCCGCTCTTGCCTTGTCATCGCGAGGTGGCGTAAGCGCGCGAAGCTTCGCTTCGCCTGCGCGCACGCCACCCCGAGGAGCGAAGCGACGAAGGGGTCTGCCGGAGGACCGT
>CAZXXL010000341.1:0-1612 GCA_964644635.1 uncultured Thermoanaerobaculia bacterium
ATCCTGGACGGCGGCGACGCCGAGAACCCCTCCCTGGGCGTGAGCCGGCCGGCGTCCCTCCGCTCGGAGCCCGGGACCCGGCCCGCCATCCAGGGGCTGGTGCGGGTGGCGGCGGGGCCGTGGCGCTGCGAGTCGGGCTGGTGGCGGGAGCGTCCCACGGACCGGGACTACTGGGACGTGGAGCTCTCCGACGGCCGGCTCTACCGGATCTTTCGGAATCGCCGTGACGGCGATTGGTATGCGGATGGCGTGTATGACTGAGGGTTTCCGGCTCGTCGGCTCAGGCGCGCGGCGCGGCGTCTTCCCCCGCCCGGGCTCCCGTTCTACGCCGGAAAAGCCCCGCCGTCCACGCGGCCAGGAGCGCCAGCGAGATGCCCGCGGCCCCCAGGCCGGCGCGGAAGGCCGCGGGGCGGTAGACCAGCTCCACGACGTGGCTCCCCGCCGGAACCGGGATCTCGATGGCCCGCCCGGGCACGCCCTCGAGCGGCACGCGCTCACCGTCGAGGAACGCCTGCCAGCCGGGGAAGAACGGGTTCGCCACCACCAGCCGGTCCGGAACCGCCGCCGTCACCGCCAGCTCCCAGCGCAGCGGATCCCGGCGCCGCACCGCCACGGCGCCGCCGCGCCGGCAGCGGACGCGCGGCAGCACCCTCCGGTTGCGGAAGACCCGGCCGTCGGGGCCGTCGTAGACCAGCTCGAGGTCCAGCCCCAGCGACCGTCCCCACCCCCCGGCGTCGAGATGGAACTGGGGATGCACCAGGAGGTACTCGACGTTCCAAAAATCCAGGGCCGCACCCCCCGGTTTCAGATCCCACGGCTCGAGAACGTCGCTGACCGTGGGTGTGGAGCGGAACGTCCCCATGGCCTCCCGCTCCCGCAACCAGCCCGCCGGTTCCAGCGCATCGTAGCCCCGGACATCGTCGAGGCCGAAGGCCGTGGCACTGTCGGGGGGCAGGAATGTGTGCAGCGGCAGGACCCGGAAGATCCCCGGACGCGACTGGAGGAAGCGGATCAACGGGGTCGTGGCGACCACGTCGGCCGGCGGGGTGACGGCATGAACCCCCCGGGCCGCCGCCAGCAATTCGCCCCCGGCGAGCAGGACCACGGCCCAGGCGGCGACCGCGGCGCCGCGGGACCATCGCGCGCCGAGCCGCGTCCGCAGCCCGTCGAGGCCCGACGCGGCGAGAAAGCCCAGGGCGAGGGGAAGCAGCAGCAGGGCCCGGGTCGCGTGGACGGGCGTCCGCAGGGTCACCAGCCGCGCCAGGGGTGTGTCGTAGGTCACGGCCAGGATCACGATCACGACCGCGGCCCAGAAGAGCGTCCTCCGCTCCCTCCGGCCCAGCGCCAGGCCGGCGGCCGCGAACCCGAGCCCGGTCACCGACACGGTCGCCGCCGCCTCGATGGGATGGCCCACCGCGGCGTGGGGGGCGATGAAGCGGACGAGGTCCGCCCACGGCAGCACAAAGGGGCGCCGCCCGGCGCCGCCGAGGGCGGCGCTGAGGCTCAGGTAGCGGGCGAACGGCAGCAGCAGCGGCGCCGCGAGGCCGGCCCCGAGCAAGGCCGCGCCGAAGGCTCTCGCCGCTCCGGCACCGCCGATCCGGCGGGCCAGGAG
>CAZXXL010000342.1:0-1596 GCA_964644635.1 uncultured Thermoanaerobaculia bacterium
ACACAACAACTTAGTGCCCTTTTTATTGCGTTTTCGCTGGGAAACTTCAGTTTAGCGTTGTTGGACCGCGGCCGTCAGACGTCGTAGGTGCGGCCCTGCTCGAGGGGCTCCACCCGCGAGGCGAGGCCGGAAGCGGCGATCTCGTCGCCCAGCTCCCCGATGTACGGGGGCTTGAAGTGATACAGGGCGACCGGAATGTCGGGCCGCAGCTTGGCCAGCTCGCCGGCGAGGGTGGCGGGCGTCAGGTGGCGGCTGACGTCGGCGATCTCCTGCAGCCGCGAGGGGAAGGAGCACTCGGTAATGAGGAGGCGCAGGTCGGCCGCGGCGTTGGCCGCCTCCCAGACGCGCTCGGTGGGCCCGGTGTCCGAGGTGAAGAGCAGGGACGACGCACCCTGGCGGACGAGGAAGCCGACGGTGGGCACCGAGTGGTTGACCGGGATGGCCGTGACCTCCACCGGGCCGCTCGGCAGGCCGTCGACGACGAACGGCGTCCCGGCCTCGATGGTCACCAGGCGCACGGTCGGGTAGAGGTGATTGGGGATGCGCGAGAAGTCCGGCCAGGTGTCGTTGTTGAAGAGGTGACGGCGGACGTTGGCGAGCACGGCGCGCGCCGAGTAGATGGACACCGTGCCGTGTCCGTCGGCGAAGCCGTTCTCGATCAGGAACGGCAGCGAGGCCGTGTGGTCCATGTGTGAGTGCGAGAGCAGGATGTGGCGGACGGCCCGCTGCTCCTCGATCTCGAGCACGGGCGTGATGGCGCCGGCGTCGATGGCGAGCCCGCCGTCGACCAGGAAAGACGTCATCCGGCAGGTGGGCGACTCCCCGCCGTAGCATCCCAGGATCCGGAGCTTCACCCGGCCAGTATACAGACGCGCGCCGGGCGTTCGGCCACCGGGCCCGGCGAACCGGGTACCATGGCGACGTGGATCACATCCATCCGTGGTCGTTGCAGCGGCTCGGCCTGCTGCTCGCCGGCCTCGGGCGGCGCGAGCGGCGGCTGTTCGCCGAGCGGGCGGGCGGCGAGGAACCGTTCGCCGTGCTGGCGGCGCGGGGCCTGTCCGGGCGCGTGCTCAAGGCCGCCGAGGCGGCCGCCGCGCGCGAGGCCCCGGCCCTCCTCGAACGCCTCGCGGCCCGCGGCTGGCGGTGGGTGAGCCCGGAGAGTGCGGACTTCCCGTCCCTGCTGCTTCACGTCAGCGATCCCCCGCTCGGGCTCTTCGTCCGCGGCCAGCTCGACGGAGGCCCGGCCGTGGCCGTGGTGGGTTCGCGCCGGGCCACCGCCTACGGGCGCCAGGTGGCCGGGCTGCTCGGGCGGGAGCTGGCGGCGGCCGGGGTCACCGTGGTGTCGGGGATGGCCCGCGGCGTGGACGCCGCCGCGCACCGGGGCGCCCTCGAGGCCGGCGGCCGCACCGTCGCCGTCTGGGGGACCGGTCCCGACCGCGTCTACCCGCGGGAGCACGCCGGCCTGGCCGAGGACATCGCCGCGTCGGGGGCGCTGGTGACCGAGTACCCGCCGGGCACGGCGCCGCGCCGCTACCACTTTCCCGAGCGCAACCGGATCCTCGCCGGCATGGCCCACGCCACGGTGGTGGTGGAGGC
>CAZXXL010000343.1:0-1589 GCA_964644635.1 uncultured Thermoanaerobaculia bacterium
GGAGAAGACGGAATACGAGAGGGTCAGGAGGCTCGGGGGCGCGGAGATGTGGATGAGGGAGAGGCGCGCGCCTGCACGTGCGGCGCGGGCGGGGCGTCCGGCTGTGGGTGGACGGGCCGGCCGTCCCGGGGGTTCCCGGCGCCGGATCCGGGCCGGGGGGGTGAGATTGTGGGCGGAATGGCGTATCCTGAGGCGAGAGCCCGGCCGGGAGGGCCGGGTGTCCAGCGACGCGTGGCCGCCTGGTGACCGGGACGGCCACCAGACGGTGACATGGAGGCGAGTGTGAGGATCTACGTCGGCAACCTTTCGTACAACACGACTGATGATGGGCTCCGCGCCAAGTTCGAGGAGTTCGGCACGGTGGAAGAGGCGGTGGTGGTGACCGATCGCTACACGGGCCGTTCCCGCGGGTTCGGTTTCGTGACCATGCCCAACGACGAGGAGGCCAAGGCCGCCATCGAGGCCATGAACGAGCAGGAGCTCGACGGCCGTCCGGTGAGGGTGAACGAGGCCAGGGCCCGCCGGGACTCAGGTTCCTCCGGCGGGTCGCGCTGGTAAGCGACAGGGCTGCGACAACCCGGGCCGCCCTTCGGCCGCCCCGTATCGGGGCGCCGCGAGGGGGTCGTGTGCGGGCGGCCGGAATCCCGGTCGCCCGGAGGTGATCAGGTCCGGCCCAGGAGGTCCTCGAGGTCGGCGGGAGTGTCGATGTCGAGCTCGCCGCCGGGGAAGGGGACCGCGACCACGTCGCGGTGGTGGCGGCGGAGGATCTCCCGGGCCCCTGTGTCCCCGGCCAGGCCGGCGACTTCGGCAAAGAGCCGGGCGGGAATCAGGGCCGGAGCGCCGACGGCGGAGGCGTAGCGGCAGGCGACCGGGCGCTCCGGATGCGCCCGGTGCTCGCGGACCAGGCGGCGGAGGAGATCGGCGGTGAGCAGCGGTTGATCCGCGGGGACGAAGAGCGCCCCGGACGTTTCCGGGGCCCGGGCCAGCAGGGCGGACAGGCCGACCTGGAGCGAGCCCGCCAGGCCCGCCTCCCAGGCCCCGTTTTCAGCCACCGCCACCGACAGCCCGGCGAGCTCCGCCCGGCACCGATCGGCGGCGGCGCCGAGGACCACGATCACCGGCCGGCACCCGGCGTCGACGGCGGCGGTGGCGGCGCGGCGGAGGAGGGTGGCTCCCCGCCAGGCCAGGAGCTGCTTGGGCTCGCCCAGGCGGCGCGATCCTCCGGCCGCCAGGATCACGGCGCCGGGATCACACGGCGGCGGCCCGGTCATGGATGGATCCCGCCCCGTCGCGCAGGCGTCCCCCGCTGCGGCCGCGCCGCCGGGCGAGGATCTCGGCGGTGACGGCCAGCGCCAGCTCCTCGGCGGTCTCGGCCCCCAGGTCCAGGCCCACCGGCGCGTGGAGGGCGTCCGGGAACCGGCCGGGGGGTAGTGCGCCCCGCTCGCGGAGGCGGCGGAGCAGGGCCTCGTGGCGCCGCCGCGAGCCCAGGACCCCGATGTAGAAGGCCCGGGAGCCGAGCAGCGACTCCAGCAGGGCGGCGTCCTCCTCGTCCCGGTGTCCCAGCAGCACGACGGCGGTCCACCGGTCGG
>CAZXXL010000344.1:0-1502 GCA_964644635.1 uncultured Thermoanaerobaculia bacterium
CCGCGGCGGAGCGGCGAGGAGCGCTCCCCGGCGGACGGGGAAGCCTCACGCGCGCCGGGCTCACCCTTCTTCGCCGGGGGGACCCTGGAGGAGGAACTCCTGCCAGGTCACGACCTGCACGCCCGCCCGCCGCGCAACGGATTGCCTCCCCGGATCGCACACCACGAGCGGCGCCAGCTCCCGGTGCCGCCGGCAGAGCTCGAACAGGCCGGCCAGATCCGTCGTCGTGTAGCGCCCCGTCTTGACCTCCACGGCCCATCGTCCCCAACTGCCCTCGACGGTCATGTCGACCTCGAGGGGCGCCGCGCGCCAGTAGCGGACGGTCTGGCCGGCGTTCCACGCGTGGGCGATGCAGGCGTTCTCGACCCATCGTCCCCAACGGGAGGCGTCTCGCTCCGGCGACGGCGGTCCCCCGGGCGCCATGGCCGCGAGGATTGCCTGGCTCAGCGCGACGAGCTTGGGCGGCGCGGCGCGGCGGCGGATCTCGTGCCGCGACAGCTTGGGAAGGGACGCCACGAGGTAGGCCTCCTCGAGGACATGGAGGTAGTGGGCGATGGTCTCCAGCGCTCCACCGTCGGTGAGATCTCCGCGGAGCTTCTGCAAGGAGACGATCTCCGCCGGGTGGCCGGCCGCCACGGCGAAGATCTGGCGCAGGAGCGCCGGCTTGCGGATGATCTCCATGGCCAGGATGTCGCGGCCGATGGCCGGCTCGATGATGGCGTCCAGGATGTACCTCCGGCGGCGCTCGGAATCACCGGGAAGCTCGATCGCGCCCGGGTAAGCGCCCCAGCGCACCGCCGTGCGCACCGCTTCATCCGGCTTGAGGCCCAGGTGGCGAACGAGCTCCGCGGGAGGCCAGTGGAGCAAACGGTGGCGCTCGAACCGGCCCGCCATGCTCTCCCTGGCACCCCTGCCCAGGCGCAGGCTGGACGAGCCGGACACCAGCACGTGGATCGGCAACCGTTCCCTGACGATCCGGTCGTACGCGGCCTTGAGCCTGGCCGACCAGCGCGGGACATGCTGGATCTCGTCGATCATGAGAACCGCCGGACCCTTCCCGGCCGCGACCGCCTCGGCACGCTGCCACTGGGCCTCCCACCACCCCGCGAGCGCTGCGGCCGGCGAGTCGGCCGCGGCGTAGATCGCCCGCTCGCCGAGACCATCGGCCAGCTCGAGCAACATGTGGGTCTTCCCCACCTGCCTCGGGCCGGTGAGGATCTGCACCCTCCCGGGCACCGGCTCGGTGATTCGCGCCCGAAGCTCCGTGAGCACGGCGGAGTAGGTGTGGGGGAAGCGGGTGTTCACCATACTCTAATAATTATTCGAGTACGATCGATTGTCAAGACCCATTCTTTTCTTGTCGCGGGGACCCAGCCGGCCACCCAGCGGCTCTCTCCCTGACGGAGCAACGGGTGGGCGTCACGTCCCGGTGGCGGGGGCGCTCGAATGCTGTCAGGGATGGCCGCGTCGCCGCTTCGCGGCTCCTCGCCATGACAAAAGGG